>NZ_JASJOR010000006.1:0-362984 GCF_030068545.1 Xanthocytophaga flava
GGTTTAATTAAAGATCATTTGCTACTTTTTCTACTTAATCCCACCATATATATGGTAGATTATCAACAACTTATTGAAAGAATTAAAAAATACAAGATCCCTTGGCGACCAGGACGTACCTTCCCTAGACCCAGACAGAAAAGTTCCCGACGAAAATTTCCTACTCATAAACGATCTGGATTGTAAACAGTCCTTAAGTTGACAGCATTGAGCGGACGCTTGTGTCCATTTTGAAAGCAGCATCCGCTGCGTTGGTCGGTAAAACCCTGTTTGGGGGCTATCACGAATCTAGATAAGGTACCACCCATCTGAATAACGTACCATACACCTGAGCTTGGCTCTCTTTGTCCCAACGCAACGGACGTTGCTTTCAAATTAGGTCCGAACGGACGTTCGAACCAGTGCTCTCTTTTAAAACATTTATTTCCAGAAAAGTTATGGGACAGGATAAGGGGCCTTATCCTGTCCCATAACTTTTTCAGAAACATGGTTTGTAAATAAAGAAGAAAACACTCTTCCTGTCCTCCTGAAAGGATCTCTTGACAAATAGAGCCATGCATGGTTTGTGAGAAAAACAAATACATTCCAAATCCAAAGGCCGCCGGTCTTGCCACGAGATCCTTTCAGGAGGACAAAAAAGGGGGTAAGGGCACAAAAAAGAGATTATCCCCTAAAAGCTGCAAAATTGAAAAAGTTATGGGACAAGATAAGGATAAGGGGCGAGCCCTGCCCCTACATGGTTCTGATGACCCCATTGGGTGTGTTTGATTGTGTCTGAAATGCCCTGTATCGACATAGAAATACTCCAGGCAACACCCTAACCACTCCCATTGATCGATTTAAAGCGCCTTTAATCGCGTTTTGAGAGGTGTTGTTGTTCATGTGTAGCAAGTCTGTTTGTCTGAATCACAGATGACACGGATTAGAGGATTTTACGGATTTTTATGTGCTCTATTTGTGCTATTCGCGTCTTGGATATATTTGTCAAACTCTACAGATGGTTGATTAGTGGATGACTAGTCGGCTGTTTTTTTAATCCGTGAAATCTGTGCCATCTGTGTCATCTGTGATTCAGACAATAGTTGTGTTTTTAGTAATTCAATTTGTACTTATCTTACTTTATGGGTAAGGTGGGTAAGATGCGGGTAAGATCCTGGGTAAGATTAACTGACTGATACTAAGGGCGGGTAGGATGGGTAAGATTCGCTCTATATATTATATAGATATATTATTCTATTTATAGTATATATAGAGCTCTATATTCTCTTTTTTCTTTTTATATAGAAAAGTTTCGAGCCAAAAAAGCCACCCATCTTACCTCTATTGATTATCAAATAGTTACGCTTACCCAATAATCTACCCAGTTTACCTATTCTGCCCAATTGTGTATATCTGGTAGCTTCGCTCTTTGACCCAATAGCCGTATCGCTTTTGGTTTCCAGTACACCTGTCTGAGAGGCAAGTCTTTCTGAAAGTTGTGAGGATTCCTGTCTGAATTTTCACAAACAATGGTATAAAAGTGATTTAGAAACTCAGACTGTTGACCTTCTGATAATCAGTTCCGTTTTTAATTGCTTTATGATGGGTTTGTCGCAATCGGTTTCGATCTGGTTGATCAATAAGCGGGCAGCGGTGCTTCCGACATCCTGCACTGGTTGAGCCACTGTGGTTAGACTAGGCTCAATATAGGCTGAATAATAATCATTGCTGAATCCAACAACAGCAATATCATCGGGAATGCGCAGGCCACGTTGTTTGATTACTTGTATAGCTTGAATGGCTGTTGGATCATTAATACAAAAAAGAGCATCAGGTCTATTTGCGAGATTCAGCAAATGATTGACATAGATATCCACTTTCTCCATAGTCAGGTCATAGGATATAATCAGCGATTCGTCTGAGGGGATGCCATAGCGGCGTAGTGCGTCCCGGTATCCGTCAAGCCGTTTGCGGCTGATTGCCAATGTAGCAGGCCCAGCCAGATGGGCAATTCGTTTCCTTCCTGTTGTAATGAGATGTTCTGTGGCTCGGTAGGCTCCTTCATAATCATCTACAATCACTTTTGGTACTTCCATGTCTTCGCACACCCGGTTAAAGAATACGACTGGAATGCCTTTGCGCTGAAATATTTTTAAATGGTCATAATTAAGTGTCTCCTTAGTCAGCGAGACTAACAGTCCATCTACCTGGCTAGCCAGCAACAGACGCGCGTTGGCTACTTCCTGTTCGTATGACTCACTGCATTGTGTAATCAAAACCGTATACCCACTCGTTCTGGCTACCTGCTGAATTCCAAGAATAACCTGTGGGAAGAACGAAGACATAAACTCAGGAACAATCACACCAATGGTATTGCTCTTATTTTTGACAAGGCTCACAGACAGCATATTGGGTTGATAGTCCATCTGAACAGCCAGTTCAAGGACTGCCTTTCTGGTCTCTGGGCTTACTTTCGGATGTCCGGTTAGCGCACGCGAAACGGTTGACTTAGAAATATTCAACTGCCGGGCAATGTCAAGGATAGTAATCTGGTGCTTTTTCACAATAGAAAATCTTTACGACATATAATTTTTTCTAGTTGCTGATTGAAAAATTTTCTAGGCGATAGATCAGATAGTGCAACCGTTCCCACTAAATGCAACCGTTCCCACTCATATTTTTTCAGTAATGTATATGTAAAATATGAGTTTTAAATCAATTTTTATGAAGATTTCAATGAAATTTAATTTTCATCTCAATACCAGCAGCGATTTAACAGGCAGTAGTCCTACTAATCAATACTTAACAAAAGTTTATGAGTATGCAAGGACGAATCCTTTAATAAACCATTTTCTTGTACTATACCTATCTTTTACCTTTACTCATATTTACATGCAATACCTTTACCAATTCGTAAAACGGCCACTTCAACGGTTGTTTCTGGGGCTACTTGTGTTGCCCTTGTCTTATACATATGGACAGGTAGTAATTAAGGGCAAAGTCACCGATGACGCCAATCAACCCATGGCTGGAGTAGCCGTTTTTGAGAAGGGCTCAACGAACGGCACCAGTACAAGTGGTAGTGGTGATTACGCTATTACTGTTAGTAGTGATAAAGCAGTACTCGTTTTCAGCTTTATCGGTTACAATCCCGAAGAGATTACAGTAGGGAATCGTACCCAGATCAGTGTTAGCCTGGTTCCTGACATTAAATCCTTGTCAGAAGTTGTCGTCGTAGGGTACGGTACTCAGAGACGGGCAGAAGTAACTGGGTCTGTGGCCTCTGTAAAGTCTGCTGATATCACCCAAACTCCGGTAACCAATGTAGCTCAGGGTCTGCAGGCTCGGGTGGCAGGTGTGCAGATTACTCAAAACTCATCAGCTCCTGGAGGCAACATTAGTGTACGTGTCCGAGGTACCAATTCCATCAATGGCACCTCTGAACCGCTCTATGTCATTGATGGAATTCAGATTTCCAATGGTGGCGGGGTGAATGATGTCAGTCCGTTATCAACGATTAGCCCTAATGACATTGAGTCGGTAGAAGTCCTCAAAGATGCTTCCTCTACCGCTATCTATGGAGCCAGAGGTGCCAATGGGGTAGTGATAATAACTACCAAACGTGGCAAGGCAGGAGCAACCCGCTTTACCTATGATGGCTATTATGGCGTACAAAATGTTACCAAAAAACTGGACATGCTCAATGCTGTAGAGTTTGCCAGGCTTGAAAACGAAATTTACAAAACCAATGTATATGATAACCCTGAAAGCCTCGGCCAGGGAGTAGACTGGCAAGATCTGATTTTTCGGCAAGCACCAATCCAAAGCCATCAGCTTTCGGTAAATGGTGGTAATGAAAAAACACAGTTTCTCCTCTCTGCCAATTATTTTAATCAGGAAGGGGTCGTTCTTAATTCCTCCTTTGATCGCTATTCACTACGCCTGAACCTGGATCATACGCTCAATGACCGCTTTAAAGTAGGAACCAGTATTTTTGGCAGTTATTCAGTCAACAACCGTATCCGTACCGGCGAATCGTCTATTGATAACCCAGTAGTTACCAACAGTATGGTGGGTGCTGCACTGGGTGCCCCTCCAACTCTGCAACCGTATCGTCCTGATGGCTCGCTTTTTCCCTTTGCCGATCAGTTTAATGGCCGCTATCGGGAAGTAGTGAACCCGCTGGGATTTGCCAACATCCTGGACAGGTCTGGAACCATTCGTACGCTGGTCAACCTTTATGCCGAAGCTCAGATTGTCAAAGGATTGACTTATCGGGCTACATTTAATGTAGACCTGAGCGATGGAGCCCGTGATTATTATAGTCCTATTTTTATTGTAGCAGAACGGGATCGGAACGCCACAACGGGTTTTGGTGGGAAATACGCCGAACGCAGTACTACACTGTTACACGAAAGTATTTTAACCTATAGCAAAACAATTGCCCAGCATCATTCGCTAAAAGTGACAGGCGTACTTGCCAGTCAATCTAACAACTATACCAACAGTACAGCTGAAGCGTTTGGCTTCCCCAACGATGTAACTCTAAACGAAGCACTTGGCTTTGCACCACCAGCCAACCGTAACACCAACAGCTTTCGAAATCGGGAGAGACTCGATTCTTACATGGCACGGATAAATTACGGTTTCAAAAGCAAATACTTTCTGGATCTGACAGCCCGCTATGATGGTGCCAGCAAGTTTGGTGAAAACAATAAGTATGGTTTCTTTCCAGGCATTTCAGCAGGATGGCGTATTAGCGAAGAAGGGTTTATGAAAACTATTCCGTTTGTGAGTGATCTGAAATTACGGGCCAGCTATGGTTCAACTGGTAATGCAGGAGCAATAGGCCCATATGGATCACTGGCTTTGTTTAATCAGAGTAGTGGTTACAGTTACAATAATCAGCCTCCTTCGGTGGGTATTGCTCCTGTGCGTATTCCCAATAAAAACCTTCGTTGGGAACGTTCGATACAGGCTGATATTGGCTTGGATATCGGCTTGTTCAACAATCGTCTGAATCTGGTTGTCGATTACTACAATAAAAGGACCAAAGATCTGCTTTTTGTGAAGAACCTGCCGCTTTCATCTGGGTATGGTACCTATACTGGTAACTTTGCTGAAATTGAAAACAAAGGAATTGAGCTGGCTGCTGATGCTCATATATTAGACGGTGACTTCAGCTGGAATGTAAATGCCAATATTACCTTTAATCGCAACAAGTTGATAAGTCTGGTGGACAATCAACAGGAGTTTATTGTCAATAACTACAGCATCATTCAGGTAGGGCAACCACTAGGTATCTTCCGTACTTTCTTATTTGATGGCATTTACCAGACAGGTGAGACAGTACTTCCCGGATCTGATAGCCGTGTAGGTGGCGTCAAAGTAAAGGATCTGAACAACGACGGCCAAATTACCGGAGCTGATCAGGCCATTACCGGCAGCGCCAATCCAAACTTCATCTTTGGGTTCTCCACCAATCTGAAGTATAAAAACTTTACTCTTGATGCCTTCTTTTCGGGTGTGCAAGGCAATCAGGTTTTTAATCTGGCACGTTACTCATTCGAAAACCCACTGGGACAGCGCAACTTGCTGGCAGGTACTGCCAATCGGTGGTCACCGGAAAATCCAAGCAATGAGTATACCAATGGCTTTCAGGGTGGCCGTATTCCTATCTCTAACCGATTTATGGAAGATGGGTCGTACATACGTTGTAAAAACCTGACGCTAGGATATAACATCTCTAAAATCAAAGGTATATCCGCTGCCCGTGTGTATATAAGCGCCAACAATCTGTTTACTCTTACCAAGTACACTGGTTATGATCCTGAGGTTAATACGTTTGGTAATTCGAATGTGCAGGTAGGAGTTGATAATGGAGTGTACCCATTGGCAAGATCAATTCTGGGCGGAGTGCAGCTTACTTTCTGATCAAAAAGCTACCTGGAACCAATAGTTTTTTTGAAACATGATAATAAGTAAAAACTATCAGTCTTTTTAATTATACCTGACAACATTCACATATAAAATACCTGACATATGAAAAAATATGTTTTTAGTGCCTGTATCCTGCTCTTTGCATTAGGTTCATGTCAGCTAAACGAAACGGTATATTCTTCTATTGCCGAAAATAACTTCTACAAAACCGCCTCTGATGCGGAAGCGGGGCTTACAGCTGTTTATGGAGCACTGGGTGATCTTTACTCTGGGCCTTCTCCACTGATGATTGCCGATTTTAGTGCTGATCAGGTATATCCACGTCCAGTGGTGGGACGCAATACCTATACCTTATACAGCTATGATCCCAATTATACAACTGCCAAAAGTTTTGGAAGAGCCTTTGAATCACCTCTGGATGTATGGCAGAATTGCTATCGTGGCATTGAACGAGCCAACTGGGTTATTGACCGTGTGCCATCTATTGCTATGGAAACTGTCAGACGAGACCAGATCGTAGCTGAAGCATACTTTCTACGGGCTTTTTTTCATTGGATGCTAGCCAAAAACTTTGGCAGTGTGCCTGTTAAAACAAATCCAACCCTAAGTGAGGCAGATGCCTATACACTCAAAAGTGAATTAGCAGATGTTTACACACAGATTTATAGTGATCTGGAAAAAGCTGAAGCAGCTTTGCCTTCCTATTCAGCTGCTATACCGACTGGTCGTCCCTCTCTGGAAGTGGCTGCCGCTTTGCATGCTAAAGCCGCATTATATGACCAAAAATGGTCCATAGCCTTACAAAAGGCTCAGGAAGTTATTAATTCAGGTAAGTATAAGCTACTACCTGATGTACAACAGGTATATGGAGCCTCTAACGAACAAGTGGGTCGAGCTGAGAATATGTGGGCATTCGAAAGTGAAAGTGTTTCAGGTGGCCGCTCTTCTCAGATCATGAGTTTATATGGTCCTCGCAACAGTGATGGCCCCGCATACGGAAAGTCTTCGTTTGGATCAATATTCGCTTATCAGGCATTTTTTGATTCATTTGAGGCAAATGATAAACGTCGGCAGTTGCTTGATACAACCTATATCAACGTACAGGGAAAAGTAGTACACCAAAAAGATATTACACCCGTTACAACGCAAGGTGTACTGGTCAAAAAATACCAGGACCCTAATTCCAATGGAGGAAGCGCCGCCGCCAACATCCCGATTTTACGCCTGGCAGATGTGTACCTGATAGCAGCTGAGGCAGAGGCTCATCTGAACGGAGCTACAACTACTGCGTATCAATACATAAACATTGTTCGTGCACGAGCAGGACTGGATGACTTGGCTGAAGGGCTCAGTCAGGATGCTTTTATTGATGCAGTCTTACAAGAACGTAGCTGGGAGTTTTTTGCTGAGGGAGACCGCTGGTATGACTTAACACGCACAAATAAATTTTTGACTGTTATACCTGCTGCTGTCAATAGTGTATTTCCAGTTCGCACACTCCTGGCAAAACACAAGTATTTTCCTATTCCACAGGATGAAATCAATGCCAATCCCCGTATTGAACAAAATCCGGACTGGAAATAATTTTCTTGTGCTAGTTCTATCTTGTGTAAAAGAAGTATTGACTTCCAATACAATAAACTTACTTGTAGTGAACAGGTTCTTTTTGAAACATTCGTATGAATATAACTCACTATCTAAGGCTGTCTACTATAACGATATATCTGGTTGTCTTGTCAGCACAACTACAGGCAGCTGCTCAGACAAGCTTGACGCTTTCAGATGCTGCCATACAAATCACCTGGAAGAAAGGAAACGTTGGGTATCAGGTTAACAAGGTCAGTGTGAAAAAAGATGGTAAGTCTACATCCCTGAATTTTCCATCCGGAGAGTATACTATTTTGTACTCTCCGGCCAAACCTGATTCCTTGCCCTTACTGGATCAGGTAGACGCCCATACAAAAAATTTTCCTGAACCGATTTATAAGTATATCATCAATACCTGGCATGAAAATCTAAAACCTGTGCCAATGAATACTGCGGGTACAGCCCTGCATTTTTTTCCTGAACAAGGTACAAAATCGGGTCAGGAGATTGTTTTTATACATCAAACCAAACAAGCTTCCCTGCAAGCCACCTGGAAGCTAGACGCCCGGTATCCAGGTGACTTGCTAGTGAGTATGCAACTCACCGCCCGTCAGGCAGGTTATTTTTCACTCGCAACACCCACACTGGCAACTATTTCTGAAAAGGACTTAAGCTGGGGTATTATACCTGGTCATTTGCAGGGAACAACCCTACAGAATGATCTCGTCCTTGCCTATGCGTATGGCCAAGGGATTCCACGACGTCCTATTGTAGTTCGTGACCGTACAGCAACTACACTGGCCCCTCTGCTGAGTCAGAAAAACGGACTTACACTTGCTGTCATTCCTCAACCTGGCACCAGCCGTGATCCCTGGCAAAAAGACCACAATACCCATAGCGACTGGCAACTAGGTCTATCCTTAATGAACCGCAAAGGACAATTAACGCCTACAACCTATCATCCGGTGCTGGGTGAAAAAGGTTCGTATCTCAAGGCAGGCGAAAGTCAGACCTTTACCTTTCGATATAGTCTGCAGGCTTCCGACTGGTACACAGTTTACAAACATGCCATTTATGATATATATCATTTCCGGGATTTTCTATCTTTAAAACAGACTCGGCAGTCCTTAACATCCCGCATTGAGTCCATGCACCGATATGTAAACAGTGATAGTACATCCCTGTGGCGCACTGAACAATTTAATGGACAAACTATTGGAGCTCAAGCCTACCTGGGCGGAGTAGTAGGTTCAGATAAGGATGCGATGAAAAATTCTGATTACGGAGCTATGTGGATGCTAACTACCATTACAGGTGATTCCTTACTAAACAAAACCCGTTTGCCTTATGCCCGCAACTTTAAGCTTATGCAGCAACAATCCGAGCCCGGCTTTTTTCAGGGAGCAGCTGTTGGGCAGTATTATCTTTCCAAAAGTCACCGGTTTACCGAAGAATGGGGCCCATACGTTGAGCCTATTGGCCTGACATACTATACAATGCTTGATATGGGCAATATCCTGCTCTTTGAGCCTAATGATGCCGAACTGAAAGACCGCCTTCGTCAGGGTGCCGAGCGGTTATTATCCTGGCAGTATCCGGATGGACATTGGGAGGTGGCTTACGACAGACAGAGTGAGAAGCCCCGCTTTACTGAGCTACAGGACTTACGTCCTACATTTTATGGATTGCTGGTTGCTTATCGGATTCTGGGAGATGAACGGTATCTGTTTGCTGCCCGTAAAGGTGCTGATTGGTTTATTCACAATGCTACTGAACGGGGAAACTTTCTGGGTGTATGTGGTGATCTGCGTTTTGTCCCCGATTTTGCTACCGGGCAGAGTGTACAAGCACTACTTGATCTATTTGATATAACGGGAGACAGTCGCTATAAGACAGCAGCCCTAAACACTGCCAGAATTTATACTGCTTCTATCTATACACATCCAATACCCACCAAAGAAATAAAAAACGTCAATGGAACGACCCGTCAGGATTGGGAGATTAGTCAGGTTGGGCTTAGCTTTGAACACGGCGGCAGCATAGGTTCGGCCAATATGCATGGTCCTATTCCGCTGGCTAGCCATGCAGGAATGTTTATCCGTCTCTTCGCTATCACACAGGACTCTCTCTTTTTGGATATGGCTCGGGCTGCGGCTTGGGGACGGGATGCGTTTGTCCATCAACCCACAGGAGTTGCCTCCTATTATTGGCGTACCATGAATGCTGGTGCTGGTCCATATCCGCACCATGCCTGGTGGCAGATTGGCTGGATTACCGATTATTTGCTTTCTGAAGTAAGTCTGCGTTCAGAAGGAAAGATTACTTTTCCGCGTGGGTTTATTACACCCAAAGTCGGACCACATCAAACATATGGCTTTGCCAATGGCAAAATCTTCGGACAATTGACTCGGCTATATATGCCTGATGGACTCATACAAGTAGATGACCCACAGGTGGACTACTGGACAGCGACAGCAGTGCAGACCCCACGCATATTTGTACTCTTATTGAACAATGACGATCAGGCCAAAACAAGTACACTCAAATTGAATAGTCAAAAAATACTACGCAATGGACAGGCAACTATACGATCAGTTGCGCTATGGGATGCCAAAGGCAAACAAATTAAACAGCTTGATACATCCGGAAAATGGGATGTATCTGTGCCTGCTTTCGGATTAACCATTGCAGTGATAGACTATGAGTCAAACCGTACTAACCGCTAATTCACACCAGATATTTACAATTTCTTATGAATCATACTGTTGATACGATTGTCATTTTTGTTTTTTCCGCTTTTGTTCTTGGAATTGGCTTGCTGTTTGCCCGCACAGGCCGTAATCTGAAATCGTTTTTTGCAGGCGGAGAGGCTGTGCCGTGGAGTATTGGAGGGCTGTCACTATTTATGAGTTTCTTTTCTGCCGGAACATTTGTTGCCTGGGGGTCGATTGCCTACAAACACGGATGGGTAGCTATCACTATTCAGTGGACAATGTGTATTGGGGCTTTGATTACAGGACTTTGGTTAGCCCCACGATGGAAAGCTACTGGTAATCTTACAGCTGCAGAATTCATCCGCAGTCGACTTGGGACCCAAGTACAGAAAATATTCATCTATGTTTTCATCCTCGTTTCAGTATTTATCAAAGGATCGGTATTATATCCGGTGGCTAAGCTAGTGAGCGTCTCACTGGATTTACCACTGGTACCATGCACTATTGTTCTAGGTTTGTTTATGATTGCCTATACTGCTGTAGGAGGGCTGTGGGCTGTAATGGTAACTGATATTCTCCAATTTGTGATTCTGTCAGCGGCAGTGTTTATTCTCTTGCCTCTTTCCTTACAAAAGGCAGGAGGTGTTGATCAATTTATTCAACATGTGCCATCAGATTTCTTTAGCTGGTTTGCAGGAGAATATACTATAGGATTTATATTTTCTTTCCTGATCTATCATATTTGTTATATCGGAGGCAACTGGACATTCGTGCAGCGCTACACCAGTGTAGACAGTCCACAATCAGCACGGAAGGTAGCTTTCTTGTTTGCAGCCCTTTATCTGATTAGTCCGGTTATCTGGATGCTCCCTCCTATGCTGTATCGGTCTATCAATCCTACCCTAAGTGGATTGGATACTGAAAATGCATACTTGTTGGTATGCAAGCTGGTACTACCACCCGGGCTACTCGGGCTCATGCTCACAGGTATGTACTTTTCTACTTCGGCTAGTGCTAATACTGCACTTAATGCGGTATCAGCTGTATTCACTAACGACATATACAAGGGGTTTCTCAAACCAGAAGCAACGGATCTGCAATTGATGCGCGTAGCCCGATTATCCTCCTGGTTTTTTGGGTTGGGAATGATCGTAATTGCGCTACTGGTACCAGCAGCTGGTGGTATGGTTGAGGTAGTATTGAGTATTTCAGCCATTTCGGGTGGCCCTCTGCTGGCTCCGCCCCTATGGGCTTTGTTCTTCAAGCGTCTCACAGGCAAAGCTACACTTTGGATAAGTGGTATAGGTCTTAGTGCCAACCTGTTTTTTAAGATTCTGGCCCCTTGGCTGCTTCACTTCAAGCTGAGCCGTACACTGGAAACATTCATTGGAATTGGGTTGCCATTACTGCTATTGCTCGGTTATGAGTTATGGGCTGTCCGAACTAGTAAAATAGCACCCGAATATGAAGAATATCTGAATAATAAACGTGCAAAAAAAGCTGAGCAACTCTTTGTGAAAGATGCTGAGAGAGTATCCATTGCCCAGCAAAATCGCTTTGGCTTGCGCATCATTGCCTTTGCGTTGGTTTTCACAGCTTGTATGTTATTTATACTGAGTCTGCTCACTACCTCTGGAAGTATACTAACAGCGGGCATAGCTGTCATCATTCTGTTTGCAGCCGTTATTCCCTGGAAGGCCGCCCGACGTAACACTGAACAAATTATTACCCCAGAGAAAGTATAATAGGCTTGCTTTAGAATAAGCAGTCTTATCAAAGAGAGCTACCACAAACCATTTTTATTCATTAGAAACTGAAATTATGTGATGAAGTATATAGTAAATATTTTTGTTTTATGGCTACTCTATGTTCCAGTAGTCCTATTCGCCCAATCTACCAGCAATCAGGAATCTTTGCTATTGAATGGCAAGTGGGATTTTCGTATTGATCCGGAAAACATTGGTGAGGAACGAGGATGGCATACCTCTGGTTTTCAGGCGACAGGCTGGGATGCAATGGAAGTTCCAGGTAATTGGGACCTATACAATCAGTATGCAACCTACAGTGGCAAAGGATGGTATCGTCGTTCGATAGAGATACCTGCCAGTTGGCAGGGCAAAACTATTCGTTTGGCATTTGAAGCAGTTTACCACGATGCAAAGGTCTGGCTTGATGGCACCTTACTTGGTCAAAGCCATAGTGGCTTTTTCCCATTTGAATTTGACATTACCAAACTCATAAAGTCCGGTCAGCGAAGTACACTGGTAGTATGTGCTGATAACACGTTCCGGCGTGGAGCTATCTGGAACTGGGGTGGCATTCGTCGACCAGTTTCCCTTATTGCAGCTAATCCAGTACATATTGAACAAATACATATTCTGCCAGTTGCTGATCTGAAAAGCGCTACTGCTTCTGTGACTGTTAAGCTACGGATCAAAAACAATACCGATCAACCTCAATCAGTAAAATGCGACATTGTTCTCAAAGATAAAAGTGGACATATACTAAAGGCCAGTAAAAATTTACCACCTTCTCTAACCATACCTGCTCAAAGCAGTCAGGAATATAGTGTGCAAACATCAATACCAAAAAGTGACACTCACTTATGGCATTTTGATGATCCGTATTTGTATACAGCTCAGGCCACACTTTATATGGCAAATACACTTTCTGGTAAGCAACCCAACAAATTGACTAATACTCTACCATTACTTCATATGGTGAGTGACCGGTTTGGGATTCGTAAAGTAGAAATTGATGGTCTGAGTGTAAAGCTTAATGGCGAGCCGGTACGGTTAATGGGCTATAACTGGGTACCTGATGACAGAACCACTGGCAATACGCTGCCCGCATGGCGATACCGTCAGGATATTGACCTGATGAAAAAATCAGGTGCGAATATGGCACGCCTCTCACATTTGCCATTGCCCAAAGAGGTGCTTGATTATCTGGACGAAAAAGGGATGCTGGTATTTAGTGAAATACCACTCTGGGGACGTGACCAGCTCGTAGATCCAGACAATCCACTCCCTAAACAATGGTTGAAAACTTTAGTCAACCAGCAATTCAACCACCCTTCGATTATTGGCTGGTGTGTAGGCAATGAAATTGGTTTTATCGGGGCCAATCCCAAAGTGCTTGAGTACGTTGAGTCTGCTATTGGGTATGTAAAAAAGCAGCTTGACAGTTCACGTCTGGTAGTGTATGTCAGTAATTCAGCAGATATACAGCAGCGTGATCCGGTACAGTTTTCAGATATGATTCTTCTTAATAAATACGGAGACTTAGGTAACAATGCGGATAAGGCGCACCAGAAGCATCCGGGAAAGCCTCTATTTTACTCTGAATATGGTTACAACCTTACTGGCGAGACTCCAGACCAGGGTGTAATCAATGGCACTAAAATGTTGAATGACATGCGGGGCCGTGACTATCTGATGGGTGGTGCGTTGTGGACTTTCAATGATTACCGCAGCCATTGGCAGGCTCATCAATCCTGGAATACGGCACCCTCTGGCAACCGATCCTGGGGAGTGGTCAATGTATACCGCCAGCCTAAGCAAGCTTATGAAATCTTCCGTCGCCAGTACGCTCCTATTCGTTCACTCACAGCCTCAGGTACGGGTAAGTCTGTAACAATTAGCATTGAACCCAGAACTGTACTCGATCTACCTGCTTATACATTGAAAAATTATACACTGGTCTGGCAGGCAACAGATAGCCAAGATCGCTACTTAGATGGTGGCTTTACAACTCTTCCTACTATCGCTCCTGGAAGTAAAGCCTTCCAACAATCTATTACCTGGAAGGCTTCTTCTACTCAGATTGCCAAGACTACCTATACATTACTTTCGCCAACGGGGTATGCTGTTTATGACACAACCGTATATCTGCAAAAGCCTACCCCACCTGTTATAAAGCAAATGATTACGGGTGAAGGAGGGGTACGCATCCTGTTTGATAAAGTAGCTTCTGCTCAGCAGTACTTTCTTCGTTATGGCAAAACCTATTTTTCATCTGTCAGTGATACAACTACCCATCATTTTATCGATATAAGCAAATTAGAAGCTGGTCAATCATATCAGTTCCAGCTAGTGGCAATTAATGCCGCAGGTGAAAGTATACCGTCTGCTACGGCAAAGACCACCCCAGAAAGTCAATTGCTACCTCCTATAGTCTGGCATGCTGAAGCAGCCAATAATGCTTTCTTTATTGGATATAGCTACGCCAACTATGATTATCTCTACCAGATTCGTTACGGAACTGACCCAGCCAATGAAGATACATGGAAGTCGTTAAAAGTAACTACCAAAGGCATGTGCCGCATACCTAATTTGCAAAACGGCCAGACCTATTATTTCCGCATGAAACGTACCGATCAGGCATATGTAGAAAGTGGATGGTCTGAAATGCATAGTATAGTGTTACCTGGAAATACTGATCCTCAAGCGGTAGAAGCTAAGGCAGTCCTGCGTTCAGGATCGAAGGCTGTGATCGCCATTCACCCAGTTCCACAAGCAGCCGGATACCAGGTTCGGTATGAGCAGGATGGCAAGACACAGTCTGTTATTATCCAGGGATCGTCGCTGGACTATCTACCCATTGATGGACTCAAGTCAGCAAAAAACTATTCATTTCAGGTTTCTACACTTGGGAAAGAAAGCTCAGGTATTGTGCAAAAAGCATCTACACAGATAGGAGATTTATTAACAAGGTAGATTCTGCCATTTTAAAAGATATTATTCTCTTGGCCTAGTAGCCAGACAAATCTGATTTCTATTCAAAGCTATGATAAAACAAGACGCAACTGATCATCGACAGCTACATATTGAGTCATACCAGGCTGATCTGGTTGTAGTCGGGGGTGGACTTTCCGGCACATGTTGTGCCATTACGGCTGCCCGTGCAGGCATCCGGGTCATTTTGGTACAGGACCGTCCTGTGCTGGGTGGTAACTCTTCCAGTGAAGTTCGATTGTGGGTGTTGGGTGCTACCTCTCATATGGGGAATAACAACCGATGGGCCCGCGAAGGGGGTTTAATTGATGAGATTCTACTGGAAAATACATACCGAAATCCAGAAGGTAACCCGGTTATTTTTGATACTGTACTACTTGAAAAAGTAATGCTGGAGCCTAACATCAGATTACTACTCAATACGGCTGTTTTTGATGTAACAAAATCCGATGCTCAGACTATAAGCAGTGTTAAGGCATTTTGCAGTCAGAACGGGACACTTTATGAGCTTTCAGCGCCGCTGTTCTGTGATGCATCCGGAGACGGAGTAGTTGCCTTTAGTGCGGGTGCTGCCTTTCGCATGGGAGCTGAGTCTACAACAGAATTTGGCGAAAAATTTGCCCCATCCACTGAATATGGCGAGTTGTTGGGTCATTCAGTTTATTTTTATACCAAAGATACTGGCAAGTCGGTGCGTTTTGTGCCTCCTGCCTATGCCTTACAGGATATTACTCAGATTCCCCGCTATCGCCGATTTACGGCCAAAGAACAAGGCTGTCAGCTTTGGTGGCTTGAATATGGCGGACGGCTTGATACAGTACACGATACCGAAGCGATCAAGTGGGAACTCTGGAAAGTTGTTTATGGTGTATGGCACTATATCAAAAACTCAGGCAACTTCCCTGAGGCTGATACCATGACACTTGAATGGGTGGGCACTATTCCCGGCAAACGGGAAAGCCGTCGCTTTGAAGGAGATTACATGATCTGTCAGCAGGATATTGTTGAACAAAGAACACATTATGACGCCGTTGCTTTTGGTGGCTGGAGCATTGACCTGCATCCAGCCGATGGCGTATTTTCTGAAAAACCTGGCTGTAATCAGTGGCATAGCAAAGGTATTTACCAGATTCCTTACCGTTGCCTTTACAGTCGTAATATTACCAATCTGTTTATTGCAGGCCGTATCATTAGTGCCACGCATGTTGCCTTTGGCTCTACACGGGTAATGGGAACGAGTGCCTATGGAGCCCAGGCTGTAGGTATGGCGGCTGCTTTATGTTATAAAGGTCAGTTAGTACCCCGCCAGCTCACAGAAATAGATCATATAAAAGTATTGCAGAACGAGTTACAAAAAACAGGGCAGTACATCCCTGGATTTAAGTTAGTTGATCCTGCGGACTTGGTACAAAATGCTCAGATTAGTGCCTCCAGCGAACTTGTATTGACTGAACTACCTACCAACGGAGAGTGGTTTGCTCTGCAGGACAGTGCAGCTCAGCTCTTACCTTTGCGCTCAGGAACACCTATGCCAGAAATTGTTACCTGGGTACATGCCAGTGCTGATACAGAGCTCGTGGTTGAACTTCGGCGTTCTGGTAACGCCACTAATCACACACCTGAAGTAATCTTAAGCAGACAGAGCATTCATATACAATCGGGCAGACGAAGCATTCATTTGAATTTTAATGTCAGTGTTGAAGAAGACACCTATGTGTTTATATGCTTTCTCAAAAACCCACTGATCGAAATGTGTTACAGTAATGTACGTATTTCCGGAATCCTATCTGCTTTCAATAAAACTAATCCGGCTGTGTCTAATTATGGCAAGCAGCAGCCAGTGGAAGACCTGGGAGTAGATGCATTTGAGTTTTGGTGTCCGGATCGTCGTCCTAATGGTAAAAACATTGCTATGCAAATTAATCCAGGTATTGCTTTATTTAAGGCAGATAATGTTCGTAATGGTATTGCTCGTCCTACAAATCAACCCAATGCCTGGATAGCCGATTTGACGGATGAAAAACCCACCCTTTCACTCGAATGGGCAGATATACAAACTATTCGAAAAATAGAACTCAGCTTTGACACCGATTTTGATCATCCGCTGGAAACAGTTCTCATGCAACATCCCGAAACCATCATGCCATTTTGTGTTCAGGACTTCTCGTTGTGTAATGATCGGAATGAACGGATCTATGAAAAACAGGGCAATTACCAAACACGTCATACTATTCAGTTTGCTACTCCTATTCATACTCGCCAGTTAAAGCTCCACTTACAGAAAAGTCATCAGATGGTAGCCGTATCACTTATGGAAATTCGCTGCTATCAATGATATAAAGGATGTGATGATAAAAAAATCTACTTATCAAAAAGTAGAATGAATTTTCTTTAAGCAAAAGCATTCTTTGACTTAGTGAAAAAATGAAAAGCTTTTGCAGATCAGGCTTACCTAATCCATCAAAAACAAAAACCCTCTGAATATCAGAGGGTTTTATCATTAACTTGTGGAGCTGGAGGGATTCGAACCCTCGTCCGGACAAGGAAACCGTCGAGCCTTCTACATGTTTATTGGCTGGTTGATTGTCGGATTAATGCAAGGTAGCCACACCCCGCACATTAACCTTATTTACTAATACTGTATGTTGCGCGTAACCTTACAACACAAGACACTTACCTGATGATGCCCTGAGCGTTATCCCGGTAGTGTGTAGAGATAACAGGACACATGCGACTTAATTCTTAATTAAGCGGCAAGGGCGTAGTTAGATTCGCCAATTATAGTTCGGAAGAATTTTTAACAGGAGGTCCTTCCAACTCCCGACATGCTTACTCGCAGCCGCACAGGCCGTCAAAACCGGTCAGCCCCAAATACATTTTGAGTATCGCTACAAGAGATTACAAAATTCACACTTTTTTAGTTTCATTCATACTAGAAAAGTGTTTTTCTTTTAAATAAATCTGAAAATTCATTCCCACATAATACAACCTTATATAATTTTATACTGGATTCAATAAAGGAAGGGTAACAGAAAACTCCTGTCCGTTATCAACAACCAAGGGCTCTGGCTGATCTAACATGCGATATTTTGTAATAATTGTACTAAGCCCTACCTGGTTAGATAAGACACGTGTTTGTTTGCGTTGCAGATTATTTTTAACAATTAACTGTGCATGCTTCGTAGTTTCAAGTTGTATAATTAATCGTTTATCATGCAAGATCACATTATGTTTCACTGCATTTTCAACCAATAGCTGTAAGGTCAAAGGAGGAATTTGATAACAGGTATAATCTTCATGAATATTGATAATCAGATCCAGTCCATTGCCATGCCGGATTTTCAACAAATGGTAATAGGACCGAATAAAATCCAGTTCAGAAGAAAGAGTGGTAAGGTCATGATCGTTAGCTCTTAACAGGTAACGGTAAACCTGGCTTAACTCATTTAGGAAATGTTCAGCTTGTTGCGGATCTTCCTCTATCAGGGTAGAAAGAGAATTTAAACTATTAAATAAGAAATGAGGATTTACACGACTTTTTAACGCTTCCAGCTGATTGTGCAGACTGATCTTTTTCAATTCTTCATTCTCCTGCTCAGCCAGATAGAGTCGTTTGGTATCTCCACTTGCCTGTTGGATAAAAAACCAAAGTTCATATACAATAAAGAGCAGAATAAAAGAGAAAGTCCCCAACAAAAAATCGATCTTATAGATATTGAGAGATAACGTTTTGTGATTAAGTCCAATATGTGTTGTTTGTCCGGGAGATTCAAAAAAACCTTTTAATGTGCCATATTTAACTATATACTTACTTATTCCAGCTACCCAGCTTATAAGTGCCACACTCACTGTACCTGACAGGACAGTAAACAAAATCCTCTGAAGAAGATGTTTTCCCAAAGAATATTTTCGTCTGAAATAGATGATTAGAAAGCGGGAAACTTGCCAGGAAAGTATAATACTCCCCAAAAGAATCAAAACCCGAAGGACTGTAATGAGATTCCATTCTTCAATATAATTAACCTCAATTACGGCATTAAGAATAAACACCAGCAAAACTCCAGCAATCCGGAGCCATTTATCATTCAATCTATTCTTATTCACAAGGCTGATGGTTTTACATAGAGATCAACAAACTGTTAAAATTACACAAGCAAGAATGAAAAATCAAAGAACTTAGATTACGAGTGGTTATTCTTTTGGTTAACAGGCGTTTACAGCCTATTCTTTGGTAAATAAATTCCTGTTATCTACATAAAATAAAGCAATGACCAGGAAAAATAAAGCCTCTCAATAATTGAGAGGCTTTGTAAAATATTACAGTCTGTTTATTGCATTCAAATCTTCAAAAGCAACCTTCAAACGTTTGATCATAGATTCTTCTGCTTTACGCAACCATACACGTGGATCGTAGTATTTTTTGTTTGGAGAATCTGGTCCTTCAGGATTACCTAACTGACCTTGCAGATAGGCTTTCTTATCTTCATAATAATTTTTAACACCTTCCCAGGTAGACCATTGCATATCAGTGTCGATGTTCATCTTAATCGCACCATATTTAATAGCTTCCCGAATTTCTTCTCTGGATGATCCTGAACCTCCATGGAAAACGAAGTTAACAGGATTAGGACCAGTCTTGAATTTCTCCTGAATATAATCCTGAGAGTTTTTCAGAATGATTGGAGATAATTTAACGTTACCTGGTTTGTATACACCATGTACATTACCAAAAGCAGCAGCAATGGTAAAACGATGACTTACTTTAGAGAGCTCTTCATAGGCATAAGATACCTCAGCTGGTTGTGTATACAATTTTGAGCTATCTACATCTGAATTGTCAACGCCATCTTCTTCACCACCTGTAACACCCAATTCTATCTCCAGTGTCATGCCTATCTTCGACATACGTTCCAGATATTTCACACAAATCTCAATGTTTTCATGTAGGGGTTCTTCTGAAAGATCAATCATGTGTGAGCTAAATAATGGCTTACCATGTTGTGCAAAGAATTTTTCACCTGCATCTAACAATCCATCAATCCAGGGAAGTAATTTTTTAGCAGCGTGATCTGTATGTAATATTACAGGTATGCCATATAGTTCCGCCATCTGATGCACATGCAATGCGCCAGAGATAGCACCCGCTATAGTAGCCTGTTGTTTATCGTTAGGTACACTTTTACCTGCATAAAACTGAGCTCCACCATTTGAAAACTGTATAATAACAGGAGAGTTTACAGCTTTTGCTGTCTCTAATACTGCATTCACAGAGTTTGTACCTACTACATTGACAGCAGGAAGAGCAAAATCGTTTTCATTTGCATACCGAAAAAGTTCGGTAACCTGCTCACCAGTTACAACACCAGGAGCTATAGTTAGTGTGTTATTCATTATTTGTATATTTTAAAGGTATTATTTGATGAATTCCAGAAAAAAACTTTTCCTCTGCAAATCAGGGCCAAAATATCCGCATTTTTTCGATAAGTCCCTACTTTTGCGGAACAATTCTTGTTGAGAAATTATACCTACATCCTACTCAATGTATCTATAATAGAAACAGTTTACTATTTTTGCCAGATCCTTTTTGACTTCTGTTTACATGTTTTATATACAAGTTAAACGCTTTCTTTTTTTAGGAATCCTGATTTGTGGGTTTCTTAGTGCCTGCACAGATTCGGAATGTACTGTCAGTACAGATCCTCGTTTGCGTATCCGCTTTCTGGTGCGTGTTGCAAGAATTACAAATGGGACAACTACCTATACTCAGAAAGATACAACTATACGGATTATCAGTGTAACCGGTATAGGCAATCCTTCTGCCTATCCGGTAAGCCAGATTGGCGATGATACACTCACATCAGGAAATATTGTTGCTTACTTATCGCAAATTTCAAACACTACATCATTGGTAATCAAATGGGATACAGCAGGTGTTGCCGCAAACAGAAATGAAACCTCTGTTTTTACAGATACACTAAAAATTAAGTATAAGCCACAACCTTATTTTGTCTCAGAAGGATGTGGTTTTAATTACAAATACACAGACATAGAACTTACTAAAGAAACTTTTACCAGTTCCACATCCCAACAGATAAGAACTGTCACAGTCGCCAACTCAACTGCTGATGAAACTTTACAACCCAATATCAATATCATTTTTAACCATCGTACTAAGTAGTTTTCTCACTGCACTTTATACACCTGCTTATTCACAGAAATCTGCCTCTGACACCATATTATCCAATGGTTTACGGATAGGATTTGATTTGGGCAGGATAGCAAACTTTTACATGAAGAATCAGAAGAACTTTTCATTAGAAGGAAGTGCAGATATAGGGTATCAGCGTTGGTTGGGAGTAGCTGAATTAGGCTATGCCAATATTAAAAGTAGTAAAGACCAGGTTTATGACTATAATAGCAATGGTATTTATGGTCGTGTAGGAGTTGAAAGAAACTTATTAAAGGGTGGAGATGATGTAGTATTCTGGGGACTCAGATATGGTATCAGCCAGATGAATTACTCCTATGGGTATTATAATGTCATTGATACAATCTGGGGAGGCACAAGTGGGAGTATTCCCAAAACTTCCGCCACTCAGCATTGGGGAGAACTGGTTGGAGGTATTAAAGGATTGGTATGGAACAACTTTTATCTGGGATTCACATTACGTTTTCGTTTCAAAATCAGTGGAAGCTATAATGCGGATCTAGGTCCGATAATCATTCCTGGCTATGGTGCAGCAGATAAATCTACAGCCTTTGGAGCTAACTATTATATCTCGTATCGAATTCCTTTCAAAAAACCAGCGACATTCCCTAAAAAGAAGAAGGTCAAAAAGGATAAAAAAGGTGCTCCTTTATTACCAGCAGTACCTGCAAAGAAGTAATACTTTATTTGTAAAAGACTTTTCCATTTGTCAGGTGTCGAACATCATTGTGCAAGACACACAATATTGCTATGTATACTCATCGCCAACAGCTATTTCTTGATCATGTAGCTCAAACATCCGAATTTCCACTATTACTTGAAATAGAGAGAGCAGAAGGTATTTATATGTACTCACCTGAAGGAAAGCAATACATAGATCTCATCTCAGGCATTGGAGTAAGTAATGTAGGTCACCGTCATCCAAAAGTGATTGCAGCTATTCAGGCACAATTGGAGAAACATATGCACCTGATGGTGTATGGAGAATTTGTTCAATCCTCTCAGGTTCTACTAGCTGATGCATTGGCAAAGACATTACCTGAACCGTTGGAAAGTGTATACTTTACAAACTCAGGTGCTGAGGCCATAGAAGGCGCAATGAAGCTGGCAAAACGGTATACTGGCCGACACGAAATAGTATCCTGCTTTTATTCCTATCATGGTTCTACTCAGGGAGCTTTATCCTTGTCCAGTGCAGAATCTTTTAAACAAGCCTATCGCCCTTTATTACCCGGAATAGATCATATCCAGTATAATAATCTAGCAGATCTTACAAAGATAACACATAAAACAGCTGCGGTTGTTATTGAAACCATTCAGGGAGAAGCAGGTATTCGTATAGCAGATGACACCTATTTTACATCTCTTCGTCAACGATGTACCGAAACAGGGACATTGCTGATTCTAGATGAAATACAAACTGGCTTTGGACGTACAGGCACTTTCTGGGGATTTGAACAATATAATGTAGTTCCTGATATTGTTGTATGTGCTAAAGGCATGGGAGGAGGAATGCCGATTGGTGCATTTATTTCATCTAAAGAAATAATGTTTGCATTAGCGAACAATCCTATCCTTGGGCACCTCACTACCTTTGGTGGACATCCGGTAAGCTGCGCAGCCGCCTTGGCTACATTACAAGTGATCCAACAGGAAAATTTGTTGGAAGGTATTACAAGGAAGGAACAACTATTCAAACAATTACTTATCCATCCTAAAATCCGCAGTATTCGCAGCAAAGGATTAATGATAGCTGTTGAGTTTGAATCATTTGAAGTCTTAAAACCTATTATTGATAAGGCAATCCAGAACGGAGTTATCACAGATTGGTTTTTACATTGTGATAACTCTATGCGCATAGCTCCTCCTCTTATAATTACAGAAGAACAAATTGAACAAGCCTGTGCAATTATAGTAGAGTGTGTTAGTTACTGAGTTGTTCTTTCTGCAAAAGTCTCATATTGAGGCCTTCTCCTAAACCAAGTCAATGTATCGATAGCAATCAATAGTATAAATGGATCAGCATAATACCGCCATCTTTGATCAACGAAGAAAATTACAGAAAAAAGAAGAGCAACTATAACTACAAGAAAAGGAATAATTTGTGTCAATATTTCATAATTAAATCTGGATTTTATCAAATTATATAGATATACACAAAACCCAATAAAGAATAAAGAATGTATTAATCCTGTAAAGAACATAGCAAGATTAACTTCTTTAGGATGTAAAAAGTTATCTGGTAAAAAGAAAATCGCAACTTTTCGTAATGATAGCTCCATTTCCTTAGTAGGATTATTAACTATCCAATTTATAGCAAGTTTTTTACGAGCTTGAGCTTCCTCATACTCATTTAATTCATTAATACTAGGAAGCTGTTTACTGATATAAGTATCCCAAGCACTTCCAACTCCTGAATCCCCTAACCAAGAACCTCTCGCATACTCATTATGGCCTTGTAAAAACATAAACCCTGTCTGATTTGAGAGAAATAGTTCACCAAACAACATATGATTTTTATATAACACAGGTATCTGAACTAAAAAAAACAGGAGCCAGTTAGTGATGATTAATAGTAGAAAAACTTTATTTTTAATATAGAAGCTTATTTTTTTTCTTAGATATAAAGCTGAAAGAATCAAAATACCACCTAAACTATAAAAGATCAAAGTAGTATGGGGACGTATTAATATTGCAAATGAAGCTAATAAACAAGTTATTATTAACAAATAAGTAGGAGATTTCTCCTGAAAACCTATAAATCTATAATAGATTTCAACAACGATGACAACGATAGATAATGCAATGTTTTCATAACACGCCATAGAACCTATATAATATAATACAGAAGGATATAATCCATATAAAACTGTAGCTACACTTGCCAGTTGCTTCTTTTTCAAAAAAAGAGTAGCAATTTTATAAAATGAATAGACAGATATACCAAATAAGATAAGAGAAATTATATGTATAATTGCAGCATACCCTCTGAAGTAAGAATCTGTTGGAGTCAATACTATATCTTTACCAGTAAGATTGGTATAAATTCTCTGGCCGAGAATATGTAAAAAGATGGGCAAACTTGTCCTCCAGGCAGTTTTTTGTTTATCTTTTCGGGCGTAGTAACCTTTATTTGCAGCAAATCCATATCCATCATTGTAGTTTTTTGCAATACTCGCAATATCCATTTCATCAGGATTGACAACCAATGAATATTGAAATGGATATTCTGCAAAAGGAGAGTTAGGTCCTGACTGATTACAATCACTAAAGATTATTACCAGACATTTAAGTAAAACAAGGAAAATACAAATCTTCCTGATATCACTTTTTGGAATTATATCCTTCATAAATAGCAACGGTAAGGAGAATATTTACAATTCTGAAATATATTGAATCAAAAGCTGTTTTGTTGGGAAGTCTTCTAACAACAAATTGAATTAAAGGAGAAAAAAAAGATAATACATTCAAAATTATTTTTTTGGTAAAAGAATAAGAAATAGCGACTTCTTGATATCCCAATCCTACGGCTACTTTTCGGGTAGCCCCTCCCCGCCTGCGTCTATCCAGCCACGCATTAATATCCAGACGATCTGATTCGTTGTGAAATAGTCTGCTTTTTGGATAAATATAAAATGTGAAGCCTAAAGCCTGCAGCCTTTTTGCAAACTCATAATCCTCAAAACCTGCATGAGGAAATACTTCATTATACCCTCCAGACTCATTGAAATCTCTCTTAGCCATAGAGAGATACTGGCTTGTTATTCCATGAGTCACAAAGAGTTCTTCATCATTCCAGTCATTACCACGATTCCAACCTTTCAACGAAGTAAATCCATAATGAATCAAATATCGGCCAAAAGGTGTCTGGGCTATCTTAGCACTTCTCTCTGGTGGATAAATCCAGTTTAGGTTAATACAACAACGTTGATATTTCTCATGCAGCCTAAATGTTGTCTGTATATCTTCTGCCTGTATAAGCATATCATCATCAATAAAAAGCAATAGCTCTCCTGTAGCATTCTTTGCTCCAAAATTACGTGCCGATGCCACTCCAGCCTTAGGATTACGCAGCACAGTTACTACATTGGTTAAGGTATCAGGTAAAATAAGAGGCTTTTCTGAGTCATTTACTACCAAAACCTCATTATCAACTCCTTTGACTGCATCGGCAACAGCATTTAGTGTTTCAATCACAAGCTGTGGACGGTCTTTTGTTGGTATAACTATACTGAGTTTCAAGCTGAACGAAGTTTACGAATCAAGGATAAAAAAGTAGCGAATGGTTCTGTTGTACGAAGTTTTAGTTTGCGCAAGAGCCCTCTTTCTGTATCTGTTAATAACTGATGATTTATAGTAGATAACAATAGCCGGGCTTTTCCATTACTAAATGCAGCATACGACTCATCAGCCCTAAATAAGAGATAGTACTGTAAGGCATGTTTGACAAGTTCGGCGCTGTAGTTGTCTACGATCTGGATCTGAAAATCTTTCTTCACAGAAAAACATTTCTCTATTAATTCTTTCTCGTCTGTAAATCCAAACTGATTAGCGAGAGCATAAAAAAAGGAATCATGTTCTACTTGAAAAGCAGCATTCTGTGAGACAGTTTTTGAATTTTGGTGAAGACGAAAATTGACCAGCACATCTGGTATTTGAACAATCCCGTTTAATCCATAACTAAATAAATACTTGATCCACCAATCCCGATCCATTAGATAATGTAGGCGAGTATCCAGCAGCCCTATATGCCGGATCACATCGTGTCTGAAAAAGGTTTCTGGCTGATCCATTCGTGCCCAGCCAATTGTTTTGGCCAGATTGTCACCATATACATCTACGCCTTTTGTATAATGACGGGTAGACCCGGAGTCATCAAATACCCGGCCTTGTCCACTTACAATTAGTGTCTCAGGATTCATAAAAGCCACACCTACTTTTTGCAGGGTATCAGGCTGATAATAATCGTCAGAATTCAACCAGTTTACAACCTCCCCTGTTGCTTTCTGCAAACCTTTATTTATAGCATCACTTTGTCCCTTATCTTTTTCACTAATCCAGAAAGCAAGGTGCTTCTCGTATTTTTTAATAATTTTGACAGAGTTGTCTGTACTGCCACCATCAATGATCATATATTCCAGTTTGGGATAGCCTTGGCTTAAAACAGATTCTATGGTCTGTTCAAGGTAATGGCCTTGATTATAGGATGGTGTAATAATGCTAATAGACGGAAGTGACAACGTTATTTGAAGATAAAATTTAAAGTTCTGAGACTTGAAAAAAACAGTAGTATACGAGTCTGAAACCATTACTCGTCGTGCACCGCTAAATTACGAAGAAATTTCACAATCAGAGGAACCTTTCATCCGGTTGGAAGAAACATTGCCTGCATGTTATCTATGTGAACTGAGTAATGCCCTGGTCTCGCCTTATGGAATTGTATTCAAAAATGGACGTATTATACAGGAATCCGTATATTCTATGTTTACTAAAAACAAGAATGCACTTACTTTTTATAAAAAGCTTCTTTTAGGCAAAGTAAAACGTGTGTCAGCAGATTGTGTAATTGCCCATAATGCCTACTATGACAATTATTATCACTGGACTACAGAAGCTTTGCCTCGTTTGTTTAGCATTCGGGAAAAAGCCCCTTCTCTTACATTACTCCTTCACGAAAAAACACCACGATTCATTGACGAATACCTTCGTTTCTTTTCCTTTCGTGAGATTGTGCGTGTAAAAGATGATGAGATTGTCTGGGCAAAAAAACTCTGGCTACCTATGCATACAGCTCGAGGACTTGCACATCGGTTAGCTGTCGTTACACAGCTGGGAAACTGGATTCGGAGTAAGGAAGGAATAGCGCCTCAAAAAGTAACAAAGAAACTATTCATCAGTAGAGAGAAGGCTAAATACAGACGTGCAATCAATGAAGCAGAGGTATTTCAGCTTTTTGAGCTATTAGGTTACGAAAAAATATACCTGGAAGAACTTACACTACCAGAACAAATACAATTATTTACTAATGCTTCTAAGATAGCAGGCATTCATGGAGCAGGCTTTAGCAACCTATTGTACTCCTCTCAGGCTACCTTACTTACAGACATTATTCATTGGGAACATCAGCAGGATGCCTTCTATAATCTGGCCGATGCAATGAATGTTGACTATCTGCGTATAGAATGTAAAGGAGTTGGCAAAGAAAGCTACTGTGGCACAGATGATATCATTGTCGATCTCAAGCAATTGGAAAAACATCTTACATTATTAACCTAACCCAGGAAAGGAATTATTTCCTTTTCCTGTATTTAACTTATCCTGCTCCAATTGGTTTCTTCTTTGCGAAGTGATTCTATATGGCGGCGGATAGGTTGATTTTGCTGTGAAGAAAGATCAGGATCAGCTTCTAATAGCTGAGTCGCAGCATCTCTTGCTTCCTGTAGGATGTATTGGTCTTTGGCAAGATCGGCGATTAATAGATCTAGTACTCCACTTTGTTGTGTGCCAGAAAGATCACCAGGACCCCGTAATTGAAGGTCAACTTCCGAAATCTCAAAGCCATCTGTCGTACGTACCATGGTTTCAATACGGGTACGAGCTTCTTTGCTTAGCTTATAGTCGGTCATCAATACACAATAACTCTGTTCTGCTCCCCGACCCACACGTCCCCGAAGCTGATGCAATTGGGCTAGTCCAAATTTCTCTGCGCTCTCTATTACCATTACACTGGCATTAGGCACGTTCACTCCTACTTCTATTACGGTAGTAGCAACCATGATGTGTGTTTCGTGTTTCAGAAAGCGTTGCATTTCATAGTCTTTATCTCCGGAGTTCATACTTCCGTGCACAATACTAATCTGATATTCCGGAAAAGCTCTCGCAATACTTTCATAGCCATCCATCAGGTTCTTATACGACATCTTCTCTGATTCCTCAATCAATGGATACACAATATAAACCTGACGCCCCAGTTGTAATTGTTCTCGCATAAACCCAAACACACGCAAGCGATGTGCATCATACCGATGTACAGTCTTAATAGGCTTGCGTCCGGCAGGAAGCTGATCTATCACAGAAACATCCAGATCTCCGTACAAAGTCATGGCCAGTGTACGTGGAATTGGTGTCGCGGTCATTACTAACACATGTGGGGGGGTACTCTCATTTTTCTGCCACAAACGAGCACGCTGGGCTACACCAAAGCGGTGTTGCTCATCAATAACAGCCAGGCCGAGATTTTTGAATTGTACTACATCTTCCAGCAAAGCATGCGTTCCCACAAGGATTTTCATCATTCCCAATTGTAGCTGTTGATGAATATCACGTCGGGCAGCAGCACGCGTAGAGCCTGTCAGACAGCCAATGCGAATACCCAGCATATCCGCAAACTGTTTCAGTCCATTATAATGTTGGTCTGCTAAGATCTCTGTAGGTGCCATCATACAGGCCTGAGCACCATTGTCTATTGCCATCAGCATACAAATAAAGGCAACAATGGTTTTTCCACTCCCTACATCTCCCTGTAAAAGGCGGTTCATCTGCTTACCGGAACTCATATCCCGGTAAATTTCACGGATTACCTTTTTCTGTGCATCTGTCAGATCAAAGGGAATATGTTTGCGGTAAAAGACATTCAGGAATGTATCACCTTCTGGCGAATTTTTAAATATTTGTCCAGGAAACTCAACTTTTCGAATCAGCTTTTGCTTTAACAGCTTTAACTGAATATAAAAAAGCTCTTCAAATTTGAGTCGGTTCTTGGCTTGCTCCAATGCATGTACTGTCTTAGGAAAGTGAATACTCTCCATGGCTTCCATCTTGGATATGAGTTGTCGGCGCTGAATTATATTCTCAGGTAGCGTTTCCCGCAAATGACTACTTGCCTGATCCAGCACCTGCCTCACCATTTGCGCTATTTGCTTACTTCCTACAAACTTCTTACGAAGCTTTTCTGTCAGATTGTAGACAGGTTGCAACCCTCCACTTGGCTGTACAGCTTTAGGGTCATATAGCTCCATCTCAGGATGTAGAACACTATACTTCCCGTTAAAAAACTGAGGCTTGCCAAAAACTATATATTCTTGTTTAACTTTTAAGTTCTTTGCCTGCCACTGAATTCCCTGAAACCACAGTAATTCTATTTCACCTGTACTGTCAACAAAATAGGCGATCAAACGTTTTTTACTTCCTTCTCCAGTTTCTTCTACATAATCCACCTTGCCTCGTATCTGCACATAGGGCATCCCTTCATACATCTCACGAATTGTATAGAATTTTGTACGATCTTCATGTCGGAACGGATAATACTGAATAACATCACCATAGGTGAATATACGTAGTTCGGTATTAAGGATAGCCGCTTTTTGAGGACCAACCCCTTTCAGGAATTCGATTTTGGTATCGAAGAAGCTTCGTCTGACGTTCTGGCTGGGTATGGTTTCAGTTTGCATCATTTCATTTTCAGATTACCGCTTTATAGTATCTCGCTACAAAAATAATATCTTTTCAAAACTAAAGACGAATAACTATCTGAAGAGTTTCTGCCTGTACATTGTACCTCTTATTTTGAATAAATGGATATTCAAAGACATCCACTTCTCCTAAAATATATTTTGGAGTAAATATAGCCCAAGGTATTACAACCAATTCTTCCTTCGAAACCAGGCAATCATACAAAGACAGCAAACAAACATTACGCCTAAAGTCCAGAAATAGCCGTAGCGTAAGTGTAATTCGGGCATATTATCAAAGTTCATCCCATACACACCTGCAATGAAAGTCAAAGGCATAAATATGGTAGAGATAATGGTCAGGACCTTCATGGTATCATTGGTCTTATTACTTAGGCCAGATAAATACACATCCAGTAATCCGGCTGCTATGTCCCGATACGATTCCAGTGTATCAATTACCTGAATAGTGTGATCATAGGCATCTCGCAGATATTTCCTTGTATCTTGCTCAATAAGAGGGCCTTCGTCCTGATACAAGGTATTGATAATCTCACGCATAGGCCATACTGCCTTACGAACAAAGATCAACTCGCGCTTTAGCTTATACAATATAGCCAGATTCTGACGAGAAGGAGACTGGCTTATCTCTTCTTCCAGGCCTTCCAGTTTCTCGCCAATCTTTTCAAGTACCAGAAAATAATTATCAATTATCACATCCAGTAATGAATACAGCAGAAAGTCAGCTCCTCCCCGACGAATTCTGCTACCATTAGATTTAATACGTTCCCGTATGGGATCAAAGACATCTCCTGGCACCTCCTGCAGCGATAGCACATAGTGATCCCCCAGTACAAAACTGACTTGCTCAATAAGTACCTCACCCTTCTTATCATCATACGAAAGCATCTTGCACAACACAAAAACATAATTGTCAAAAAACTCTATCTTAGGGCGAAGCTGGGAGTTTAAAATATCTTCCAATACCAGATTATGTAGGCCATAGGCATTTCCCACTTCTTTCACTACCTCCACTTTCTGAATACCATCCATATCTACCCATTTCACTAGCCCTTTTTCATGGTTAGGGAAACATTGCTCCAGATGTGTAACTTCAGTGACTTGAAAACGATCCTGATTATATGTATGTATACTTATCCGAACATTCCCTACAGGTTTATCCCCAATGTAAATGAGGGTACCGGGAGGAGTTCCTACCCACTGTGTATTATGGTGCAGTTTATGTGACATAGCTGTTATGTAATAATCCTTAGAAGTTCTACTATTCTCTTACCTCATACGTCCCACCATCCATGTGAGACCTTTTGTACTTTTCCCCCGATACGAATCGTATATTGGTCTCTGCCCAGCCGTTTTCCATCATGGTAAAGCAAAGATGGTCGGGACATAGCATATCCCTGTTCTACACGGATTTGCAGAGAATTCTTACTCAACACCTGATTTTTAAGCAAATAGGCTAATAAACAACCATTCGCACTACCCGTAGCGGCATCTTCTACCATACTGTTATTCATAGGGTAAAACATTCTGCTACTAATATGATTGTCTGGTTCATACGTTTCCTGTGTAAACACCATACACCCCATTCTGCTAGTACCCATGTGCCGGTTATAATGTTGCAGAAATCTCAGAAATTTTGCCAGATCTACCTGAATAGATTTCAATGCAGCCAGATTACGTAATGGCACAATCTGAAATAAAATTCCTGTTGATACTTCTTCTACAGGAAAGTCTGATAAAATATCATCAGGAGTCAAACCCAGAAAATCAGCTACCTCATCTTTTAAATACATCTGCCCAAAGCTGGGATTTATTTGTTGCATCCAAAGCACATTGTCTGTAAAATCAACGGGAATGACTCCTACCTGTAAGGATAATACTACTTGGGCTACTAATTGCTTTAGAATTTCTTCACGAATGATATAAGCAGTGCCCAGTGTGGGATGTCCGGCAAATGGCAACTCCTGATCAGGTGTAAATATCCTTACTTCAAAACCATTGGAACTATCAACAGCCCTATTGATAAAGGTAGTTTCGGCAAAGTTGATCTCCTTTGCTATTGCAAGCATTTGTATCTTGTTGAGTTGCCCTTCGTGCTCGAAAACAGCCAGCTGATTACCTTCGTATTTCTTCTCGGCAAATACATCCACAATGTGAAAAGGGATTTGCATAAAACTGACAGATTATTTAATTAACGATCAATTGATTAAAACTCTCTTTTTCCTCAAATAAAAAATAGATCTCAATAGGCAAATAGAAAAAGGAAATTTCAGGTGGCAACTCCAGTTGTGATAACTTAACAAAATCCTTTTCGGTTGTCAATACTGTTGAAACACCTGCTTTCTGACAAGCAGCTTGTATAGTTGTGATATCAGCTTGTGTATAATTGTGATGATCCTTAAAATCCAGATGCGCCTTACAATCAAAATTTTGTTTTATATACTCTTCTAGAATATGTGATTGGGCAATTCCTGATACGAGTATCAATTGATTGGAGAATATATTTCTAGAAAATTCTGAAAATGGCAGAGGAGCACTATACCGAATGCTGGAGAAAAAGACTGGTGTAGTAAGCTTTGTGTATTTGCGGATTTTTGAGGAAATCTGTTGTCGGGCAGAATCGGGCAAATCAGGAGGACATTTGCTTACAATTACGACATCGGCTCTTCGTGCACCTATTCGGGTTTCTCGCAGATTACCCGTCGGCAATAACAGATCATTGTAAAATAGTCGATTGTAGTCTGTTAACAGAATAGAAAGGGAAGGTTTGACAGGTCTGTGCTGAAATGCATCATCCAACAAAATAAGTGGAGAATTCAATGCCGTGTGTTGGGTATTTCTAACAGTCTGCTTTATCCGGCGATAAATCTTTCCAATAGCCGCCACCCGATCTTCTCCTACTGTCACGGTAATTTCCTTGCCAAACTTGCGAAAAAACTGCATGGGTTCATCACCGATTTGTTGTGGTTTCGTATTGTCATCTGCAATAAGGAATCCCTTTGTTTTACGCCCATATCCCCTGCTAAGGATTATCAATGTATGAGTATCCTTCAATAATCGGATTAAATACTCTGTGTGAGGAGTTTTTCCGGTCCCTCCAACTGTTAAATTACCGACTACAATGGTAGGAACCGGAAAAGAATGGGATCTGAATATTCCTTTGGAATAAAGCCAGTTGCGAAGTGTCGTGATTATTGCATAAACACAAGCTATAGGAAATAACAACCAGCGAAATAGTAAAAGAAGTTTCTTCATTAGGCTGTATGGATACAGATAATCAGTAAATCATGCATTTTGACCCTCTCAAATCCATTGAAATGCTTTACAAATTTTATCTAAGTTACAATAGTAATCCAGACTTTCGGCAAACTCTGTGTCACAGAATAAATCATTGTTGAAGAAATCCACTCCATATCAGGTATTCGGATGGAAATATTTCTTTAACAGAAACTTCTTTTTCAAAGATGCCAAAAACAGTGGAGCCAGAACCTGACATAGCAGCATATAGGGCGCCTTTATCATAAAGTGTCTGTTTCACAGTTGCCAAGACAGGATAACGAGCAAAAACTCCGCTCTCAAAATCATTAACCAGTCTATCTTTCCAGGTACTTACGGGTTGCGCAAGCACTTGTTTTAAAGGCATAAAGGGCTTTTGAGGCTTTATGCCTGCATATGCTTCTCCTGTAGATACATGAATAGCAGGATAAACTAATACTATATAATATCCTTTAAGAAATATTGATATCTCTTCAAACTGATCTCCTTTATCATAACAATAACGAGGATAATTTTGTATAAAAAAGGCGCAGTCACTTCCAATAGGTCGTATATAGTCTTCCATTTGTGAAGGACTAAGCTTCATATCAAACTTTTCATTCAGCAGTTTAATCGTAAACGCAGCATCAGCTGACCCTCCTCCTAATCCAGCCCCTATTGGAATAACTTTGTGTAAGTGAATATGTATAGGTGGCAAATTAAAATCCTTTTTCAGCGCATTATAGGCTTTTATACATAAGTTGCTGTCTGGGTTACCCGGAATTGAGATGCCTGAACTTGTAAAAGTTAGTTTGTCAGATTCTATAATCTCAAGTACATCCGTCCATCCGACAGAATAAAAACAGGATTCAAGATTATGGTAGCCATCTGGTCTTTTCTCTGTAATATGAAGACCCAGGTTAATTTTAGCATTTGGAAAAGATAACATCAGATTATGATATATGCCTAACTGGCAAGAAAAATGGTATCTTAGTAAGATAGTAAATAATTAATACAAATAACTAAAATATGAATTGAGGAAACAAATGCTATGAAAAATGGTAAATTTAGTCAATTGTATTCTTTCCTCAGACAAATCCTATTGTTTCATACTATATCGAACTAACTTGTTTTGATTCTATCCTGATAACCACTCCTTAGTAAACATGTCATTTTCAGAAAAATCCAAACATTTAAAAGTTAGTACAAACAAGCGTTTTTTGACTTATTCCAATGGTGAACCTTTTTTTTATCTTGGAGACACCGCATGGGAACTGTTTCACAGATTAACCAGAGATGAGGCTGATTTGTATCTTCAGGATCGTGCTAATAAAGGATTTACAGTTATACAGGCAGTGGCCTTGGCAGAATTGGAGGGACTTACTGTGTCAAACCCTTATGGAGCCCTACCCTTACTCAATAATAATCCAACCACACCCAATGAAAAATATTTCGAGCATGTTGACTACATAATACAGAAGGCAGCCTCACTTGGTTTGTTCACAGGACTATTACCTACCTGGGGAGATAAATGGAATAAAAAATGGGGTGCAGGACCTGAAATATTTACAGTTGAGAATGCCCGGTTATACGGAATATGGATTGCCAATCGCTATAAAGATTATCCAATTATATGGATACTTGGGGGAGATCGTCCTATAGAGACTGAAAATCATAAAGAAGTTATTTGTGCAATGGCAAACGGTATTCGCAATGTGATAGGAAATACACAACTGATAACCTTTCATCCTATGGGAGATCACACGTCTTCGGAAGTGTTCCATAATGATCTTTGGTTGGACTTTAATATGTTTCAGTCCGGACATGTGGCCAGAGATCTTCCTAATTACAAGTTTACTCTAAATGATTACCACAAAACACCTACAAAGCCTGTCCTGGATGGGGAACCTCGCTATGAAGATCACCCTGTGAACTGGCGGATAGAGAATGGATATTTCGATGACTTCGATGTCCGGCAGGCAGCCTATTGGTCTATGTTATCAGGTGCATGTGGACATACCTACGGCAATCACAATATCTGGCAATTCTGGCAAAAAGATCGCAAACCTATATCTGAGGCACATACTCCATGGAAAGATGCTTTAAAACATCCAGGTGCAACCCAACTGGGATATATGCGTCAGTTATTTGAATCACGTCCCTGGCAATTAGCATTACCAGATCAGATAATTGTATCAGCTTCAAAAAATAACCATGTAAAAGCTGCTCTGGCTTCTGATGGAAGTTTTGCCTTTGTGTATATTCCAAATGGTGAAACTATAGAAATAAATCTAAGTAGACTTTCAGGCCAACAACTATTTGCCTGGTGGTTTAATCCCAAGACAGGAGTTACCACTATTATAGGTAAATTTTCTGGTCAGAATTATAAAACCTTCAAAGCCCCAGGAGAACAATTCAGAGGCAATGACTGGGTGTTAGTAGTTGATGATTCTAGCAATTTTTTTCAAATGCCAGATACAAAAATATGATTGTAAGAAGTTAGCTAAGCGTAATCATTTATCTATTTTTCATACTCCAAGCAACAGCAATGTAAGATTTCAAAGATCTTTTCACTTTTTAAACTAAAAGTGTTTACCTAAATGAAGCTCAGTATATTAATTAGTGGTGTTTATTGTACTTATGTTTCAAGCATTTAATAATAAATTAATATAAGATCTTGTTTTAACAGAAGTAATTTTAGTATGTTAAAAATGGAAGTTCACTAGAAAGTGAAAATGTATTATTTCCAACTATTGCTTACAACCTAGCCTCTCTTCAATAGACACATAGATTTACTCTTGATAAGTTACTGATTTGTGTAATCATACCCCGTCTAACGTTCTTAAACTTTGATTATGAAACCCGAAACTATTCCTACAGTATTATCTGTAGAAAATCTGCTAAAACATCAAGCGAATCATCAACCAACCAAAGTTTTTTTATTTGCACGTAATCGAGAGTCACTTACATATCAGCAAGCCTACCTCCATTCCAAAAAAGCAGCTGACGTTTTATATTCCTTAGGAATTCGTCACAATGATCGCATTGCCATGATTATGCCTACTACTCCCGAAACCAAAGTGGCATTTTTGGCATTAACGATGGTAGCAACTTGCGCTCCAATGAATCCAACTTACAGACATTCAGAGTTTGAGTTCTTTTTTACAGACCTTAATGTAAAGGCGTTATTTACCTATGAAGGCTTTGATACTATAGCCCGTCAGGTAGCACAGGAAAAAAATATCCCTGTTATTGAGATTAAAGCTAACCCAGATGCGCCTGCAGGTGCATTTGACTTCGTAAATATTGACTGGGTTACAGAAACAGCGCCTTATGCTGATCTAGAAGATGTAGCAATGGTGCTCCATACATCTGGCACTACTTCTCGCCCTAAAATTGTTCCTTTAACACACCGTAATATCTATCTGGCAGGGTGGAATACAACACAAACACTGGAGCTTACCGCAGAGGATAGGTCCTTGAACGTTTTACCATTATTTCACGTACATGGACTAATCGGGGTTTTGTTCACCACTTTGGTACATGGTGGTACCATTATCTGTACAAACGGATTTGAGGTTGATACATTCTTTGAATATCTGAGAGATACTTATCCAACTTGGTATACAGCAGGCCCAACTGTTCACCAAGCCATATTGGAAAGAGCAGGCCTCTATCCGGATATCATCAAAAATCATACATTAAAATTTATCAGATCAGCATCGGCAAGTTTAAGTCCAAGTGTTTTAAACGCGATAGAAAGTACCTTTAGAGTTCCGTTAGTGGAGTCTTATGGCTTATCAGAGGCATCACATATCCTTTCCAATCCTATGCCCCCACGAGCCCGTAAAACAGGATCCGTAGGAATTCCAGCGGGGACAGAAGTAGCTATTATGGATGAAAATGGAAATTTTCTAGCTGCTGGACAACCTGGAGAGATTGTGGCGAAAGGACTAAATGTGACCCAAGGCTATGCTGATAACCCTGAGGCAAATGCATCTGCATTTATTAATGGTTGGTTTAGAACTGGAGATCAGGGATATTTTGATGAAGATGGTTATTTCTTCATTACAGGCCGTATAAAAGAAATTATCAACAGAGCAGGCGAGAAAGTTTCACCTAGAGAACTGGATGATTTATTGATAACACATGGAAGTGTGGCAGAGGTAGCAGCATTTTCAATACCTCATGAATTATTGGGAGAGGATGTTGCTGTAGCTATTGTAAAAAGAGAGGGCAGTATACTAACAGCTATGGATGTAAAGGCATTTGTTGCACAGCACTTTGCTCACTATAAAGTGCCTGGACGGGTTATTTTTGTTGATCAGATACCTAAAGGTCCTACGGGCAAGGTTCAGAGACGCTTATTACCTTCACTACTGGGATTACTGGATGCTGATGGAAAAGTAATACCTCCAACAGCAGAAGAACTGACTACACATGAAGGTAATCATGTAGAACCCAAAACCTTTCTTGGGTATGTAATTCGGGAAATCTGGAAAAGTGTATTGAAGCTGGAGCACATTAGCATTCATGATAACTTCTTTATGATAGGAGGTAATTCCCTGCTGGCGGCTCGTGTCATTGGAGAAATTGAGCGTCAAACAGGTAATCGCCTGCCTACCTCCATCTTATTCTCTCATCCAACTATTGCAGATCTGAAGAAGCTCATTTTCAATCAGAGTTTAAGTGATGCGTGGAAATGTCTTGTACCTGTTCGAAAAGAAGGTTCCAAAGTTCCCATCTATTGTACACATCCCAATTCCGGAGGAATTGAATATGTATATCGTTTAGCAGAATATCTGGACCCTGATCAGCCAGTATATGGCTTGCAGGCAGTAGGGCTGGATGGAAAAACAGAGCCATTAAATTCAAATGAAGAAATGGCGGAATATTTTATTCAGCAGATATTAGAAGTACAACCCCAAGGACCATATAACCTTGCCGGATACTCTTCAGGAGGGTCTGTTGCTTATGCAATGGCTCAGATTCTAACCTCTCGTGGATATGAAGTAAATCAACTTTTTATGTTTGATACTTATCCGCCAGCCAGATTTCCGTTTAATTCACGTGTACAATTGCCTTATCTGGCAAAGAATGCCCTTTTGTTCCTTACTAATCCATTAGATAGGACATATTATAAGGATACAAACAAATGGAAGGTAATGCAGGAGGAAATAGGATCTTTTACACAGGAACTAAAAAAGAAGGTTGATTCAAAACTTAACAAACAACCAATTCCGGTAATGAAGGCCGAGCATATGAAATCTGACGAATTGAATGACAAATTGGTAGAAACAGAAGATAAGATACGTACAGCTTGTTATGTAGCACATTATAACTACCATATGCAACCATATAAAGGAGATCTGGTGCTAGTTCGTTCATTGAATAATGAAACCCGTCTTCTAAAAAATGTAAGCTTTGGCTGGAATAAACTGGTAAAAGGAAGACTCTCTGTACATGATGTTCCTGCAGATCACTTTGATATCTTTCTCCATGACCACACAACAAAGATGACAGCGGAGATTGTGCAGAGATATCTCAATGAAAGTATAAAAGACAAGGAGACGAGAAAAGAATATTCGAAACAAATGGCATAAAACTGCTATCAACCAGAGTGATTGGTTATAGGAAGGTCTGTCTTACAATAAGAGACAGGCCTTTTTTTATACAGGCACCTTTCTACAAATCAAGTTTCATATAAGGATTATATGTGACTATCTACAATTTTTGTAGAATCATCTATTTTAGTCACTTTATATGTACATGAGAGTCTCTATTCATAGAAATTGGCATATACTTTGATCCAGTCTCTGTAGTAATCTACTGCAAAAATCTGATAAACTATGAGACTCTTTATTAATACACTATGTATATTCTTCGTATCAGTTTATACGGCTTTTAGCCAGGCAAATGTAACCTTCGCTGCTCCTTCCGGCTATAAATTGAAAGTTGTTATAAATAACCAAACGCTGGAAGATGAACAATATATCCGCTTTGTAAACCTAAATGCTGAAACCTATACTGCTCGTATTACGGCAACTATAAATGGAGAAGTATACAATATGCAAAGCAACATCTCCTTACTCAACCAGAAAGAGACAAGTTACTTTATTATTGTTGTCAATAAAACGGCACAGATTCACTGGACCAATGAGACAGAAATCATAACGAACCAACCCATATCCCGCAACCAAACCTATACAGATGAAGAGTTGAGTTCACATAATCTGGAACGATATGGACATCAAAGGTATTCTCAGGAGCCGAGTTATAATCAACAACCTTCACAAAATGGTTATTCTCGTCCAGGAACTATTGTTTGTGATTGTAATAACCCTTTCCCAGTTTTATCTCAACAAGAAGCTAACCGTTTAAAGGCAACTGTGCAACAAACTTCTTTTGATGAAGACAAAATTGCCATTATACATACTGCCCTTATGCGATCCAATATTATGTCAGCAGATGTAAGGGATTTGATGCGGTTATTAAGCTTTGATCATAACCGATTAAAATTTGCCAAACGTGTATATGAACGTACCTGTGATAAGCAAAGCTACTACATAGTATCATCTGCATTTGATTTCTCTTCAAATGCCCGTGAGCTACAACGATACTTACAAATGTATCGATAGTGTACTATCCTATAAAACACAGAAAGCCTGTTTAGAAGCAGGCTTTCTGATGAATTATTTTTTGTATAGCTTATTTTCCGTATTTCTCACTGAAACGTTTATACAATCGTTTCTGTTTGTCATCGAGAACAATTTTCCGTCCTTGAATAAAAGCTTCTGTTACATTATTTGTACGCATATCCAGTAGATCACCAGTAGAAACAACGATATTAGCATCTTTTCCTGTTTCAAGAGTACCAGTACGTGTATCTATTCCCAGAATTTTAGCATTATTAAGTGTCACAATTTGCAGTGCTTCTTCTTTTGAAAGTCCATGACCGGCAGCCTGACCAGCAATAAAAGGTACATTCCGGTAGTTGTAAGGTGTTTCTTCGTAAGCCAGACCTACCAGGATACCTGCTTTGTGCAAGATAGCAGGTAATTTATAAGGCATATCTACATCCTCTTCTGTACGACCTGGCAAACGGTGAAGGGAATTTAACAATACAGGTACATTATTCTCTTTTAGAAAATCGATAATCAGGTATGCATCATCTCCTCCTACTATCACATATTTCTTCACATTGTGAGATTTTGCAAAGTTGACAGCCTCTACAATCTCTTTTGCATAATCAGTATGAATAAATAAGGTTTTTGTACCATCATACAACCCCTTCATAGCTTCCAGTTTTAGATTTACAGGACTTGGATTTTTAATCTGTGAGTAGCCATACGCATCTTTAAATGTACGATCTAACTCCCCCATAACTTCTCCACGTTTATCATTTTTTTTGACTGTGCCAGCTTCTAGCCTCCCTCCCATTGAAAACATGGCAGGCCAGGTCATCCAGATTCCATCATCTTTGCGATAAGCAGCGTCTTCCCAGTTCCATGCATCTAATTGCACAATAGAAGATGTACCCGAAATCACACCGCCTTCAGGAACTGTTTGAGCAATCAAAACACCATTATCACGTGTAACATAAATATGCTCTGAATCTGTATTATACGAAATCAAAGAACGTACATTTGGATTCAGCATTCCTGTTTCTACTTTGTCCTGAGTTGCTTTCACTGCACTAACTTCGTCAAGACCCAGATTGGTATTAGGTGCTATCACTCCTGGATAAATATGTTTACCTGCTGCATCTATCACTTCTGCACTTCCAGTACTTGTCTGTGCGTTACCAACTGCTGAAATTTTCCCATTCTCAAATACCACAACTCCATTCTCTACAACCTGACCATTGCCTATGTGTATGGTAGCACCTTTCAAAGCGATGGCTTTGGATTGCGGTTTCGCGATAATAGGGGGCTGTGCCTGAAGAGATGCAGCACACAGCAATCCAGAGCAAAGCAAAAGATAAATTTTCTTCATGATTGTATTGGTTTAAGTATGTTAGGTTAGGCAACTATGTTTAACAGTAGTTGATTGGTACTCTTTGATACAACTCTACTTTAACAATATCTTCTGATATATTTGATAATTTTCGTTGTCAAAACACACAAATAGCACTTGTTCCAAAGAACTTTCTTCTTCTCCAAACGCCTGTACGGCATGTATAGCTATTTCTGCCGCCTGTTGTTTGGGATAATGGTAGATTCCTGTACTGATGTTAGGAAATGCAATACTTTTTAGAGTAAGTTCATTGGCAATACGTAGTGAGTTCAGATAACAACTTTGTAATAACTGGCTTTCTTTATTACTTCCGCCATTCCATACAGGTCCTACTGTGTGAATGACATATTTTGCAGGAAGATTACCAGCTGTTGTGTATACTGCTTCTCCTGTAGCACATCCACCCTGACGATTCCGAATCTGAATACACTCCTCCAGAATAGCTTTACCTCCTTTTCTATGAATAGCACCATCTACTCCACCACCTCCTAACAATGAACTGTTGGCAGCATTTACAATGGCATCTACAGCTATTGTTGTAATATCGCCTTTGAGAAGTTCGATAGTCATATAAAATCTAGAGTTGTTTAATCTGATTACTTATCATGTCGCCAGCCAGGTCTGCCAAATATGTATTTTAACTTTTGCTTCCAGGAAATATCCTGTTGTAGATCTTTCAACATATGCTTCCATTCATAGGTCACTACCTCATACAGATTATCTGACTCCATTTTGGTAGTAATTCCATAAACGGGCTTTTCTTCTTCTTCTCTGAATGTCCCAAAAATCCTGTCCCAAATAATCAATACCATACCCATATTTTTGTCCAAGTATTTTTCATTAGAAGCATGATGCACCCGATGATGCGAAGGGGTAACCAATATGTATTCCAATATACCCAGTTTACCAACCATCTCCGTATGTACAAAGAATCCGTAGGTTTGGCTTACTGCATACATAAACAATATATCCAATGCCTCAAAACCTACCAGAGCCAATGGGATAAAGTAGAAAAAGCGATACAAAGGCTGGAATACAGAAGAACGAATAGCCACTGTCAGGTTAAACTGCTCTGAAGAATGATGGGTAATATGAATAGCCCAGAAAAACCGACAATAATGATCTACCACGTGCAAAGTATAATAAGCCAGATCTTCTGCCAGAAAAAGCAACACCCAATACTGCCAGGTCTTTTGCCAGTGAAAAGGAGAATAGACAGCCACAAACGTAAGCACTGCCAGTTGCACACCTCTCATCAATACATCAAAGCCAAAGTTCAATGATGTACAAGCAAGATTCACAATCGTGTCTTTGGTGCGGTAGGCCCGATAGCCCAGCCATGCACTAATGACTATTTCTAATACAATAAAGAATGCAAATAAGGGTACTGTGTACGATAATAATTTAACTTCCATATTGGGTATCTTTTAAAACGGTGGTGATTTTAAAACCCAAAAATATTCTAAAAAACGATCTTTAAATAGTTAATTTTCTGTAGAACTTACTTCTAAAAAAGCAAAACAGGCTAACGAATAAATTATTAGCCATTAGCCTGTTTCTATTATTCCGAAAAATTCACTTCCATAAATGTTTTTGCCTTTCCACAAGTACCTTCATTTCCAAATAAACTATCACAATGGTAGTGACGCATTACTTTTGGTGTTGGCATCTGGGCGCCTTGCGGATTACTTGCTTTAGCTGCTAGCATTTTGGTAGCAATACGTGCTCTGTCTTTTTGCAGTTCTTCACGCATTTTGATATCACGTTCCAGGTCATAATAAACTGTACCTTCAATAATGGTTTTTTCCGGACGGGAGTAAATAGACAATGGATGACCATTCCATAACACCAGATCAGCATCTTTACCAGCTTTAATACTTCCTATACGGTTTTCCAGATGCAGCATTCTGGCAGGATTCAATGTTACCATTTTCAAAGCATCCTCTTCTGTTGTACCACCATACTTTACAGTTTTAGCGGCTTCCTGATTCAATCGACGTGCCATCTCTGCATCATCAGAATTGATTCCTACATTCAAACCAACCTTATTCATCAATGTAGGACTATAAGCAATGGCATCCTGCACCTCCATCTTGTATGCCCACCAGTCGGCAAAAGTTGATGCATTAATATTGCGTGACTTCATCTTATCAGCAACTTTATATCCTTCTAAAATATGTGTAAATGTATTGATTTTGAATCCGAGAGAATCTGCTACATGCATTAGCATATTGATTTCTGACTGTACATAGCTGTGGCAGGTAATGAAGCGCTTCTGATTCAGGATTTCAGCTAATGCGTCCAATTCCAGATCACGTCGGACTGGTACAGCATTTGGATCTTTAGGATTATATTTCTTCAGAGCCTGATCATACTCTTTGGCACGTATAAAAGCATCCATCATCACTTGTTCAACTCCCATACGTGTTTGGGGGAAGCGAGTGGATGTCATAGAAGAAGACTGCTTCACATTTTCACCCAAGGCAAATTTGATAAATCCATCAGCATTCTTAATCTTCAGTTCTTCCGGACCTTCACCCCATTTAAGCTTAATCAAAGCAGACTGCCCTCCAATAGGGTTTGCAGAACCATGCAAAATCTGAGAAGTAGTAACACCACCCGCCAATTGGCGATAAATATTAATATCTTCAGAATCTACATTGTCACCAATACGCACTTCCGCTGTACTTGCCTGGAGTTCATTAACTGACTCTGTAGCAATGTGAGAGTGTTCATCAATGATCCCTGCCGTCAAATGTTTACCAGTACCATCGATAACCTTCACTCCGGCGGAAGATAAGTTTTTTCCAACCTGAGCTATCTTACCTCCTTTTATCAATACATCTGCATTTTCCAGTTTTCCTTCAGCTTCATTAGTCCATACCGTAGCATTTTTGATTAACATGTCCTCTGCCTTCAGCTTAGCTTCTACACCAAAAGCAATAAACGGATATACTACTTTTCCTAAATCAGCGACAGCACTCTTTGTGTCTGCCTTATTTTCTTTGGGTGCTTCAGGTTTTACGGCTCCACTGTAGGTTGCCACCCATTTTACAGCTTTACCATCTGTCAGCATCCCTTCGCCTTTCAGATTGTTTCCTGTAAGCCATCCGGTAAGGCGGATTTCTGCTTTATCTTTTTTATCCGCTTTGAAAGAAATTGAGATGAGAGAATTATTTAGTACAGCTTTTGCTACAGCTTTGCCAGTATCTGCTACCCCAATTTTTACTTCTGGTTTCTCTGGCATACCTGCAATAGTCATTTTATAATTCTGACCACCTACAGCCAGAGTGTACTCACCCCGAATATCAACATCTGGCATACCTGTAACTGTGTAACGATTTCCTGCTACATAGTTATCATAAATAACAGTAGTTTTGCCAAACAGATTATCCGAAGTAATCAGAAAGTTAGCTATCATTCCTTTTTTCAAAGAGCCAATCTGATTATCCATTTTCAGGAGTGTTGCAGGAGTAACCGTAAGAGCTTTCAATGCTATTTTTTCATCTAGTCCATATTCTATAGCTTTTCGAAGGTTAGCCCAGAAGTCGGCTTTATTTTTCAGGTCTGCAGCAGTAAGAGCAAAAGGGATACCTGCTTTTGCCAATGCTGCTGGATTGGAGGGTGCAAGTTCCCAGTGTTTCATATCTTCATAAGGTACCATTACCATATCCAGCGGATCTTCTACATCAAATGGCTTGGGAAAGTCCAGTGAGACAACCAAAGGAGCATTTGTTGCCTTTATCTCATCCAGACGGGCATATTCATCACCTTTTGTTTTAATAATGTATTGAATGCCAAATTCATCTCCAATCTTATCTGCTCTCAGAATATTCAGACGTGTATTAGCTTCAAAGAAAGCAGGTAAAGCCCGTTGTTGGTTAAAGGCGTCGAGAGACAAATTTCTTTCCACTTTATTGCCCCCCTTTTTATACCAGTCTGCATCCAGATATGTTTGACGTATCAAAGCAATAGACCCCATCAATGCAACCGGATAAATTTGTTTGGAAGAACCTTTGTCAAAAGAGAAATGGGTTGATGCATTTGATTTTAACAACACCTCATTTTCTTTTCCTGTACCCAGATGTACTACAGCACCTGTTCCTCTGAAAATGCCATCCGGATTGTGAATTAAAGCGGCGCCAAAGCCTAATTTCCTCAATTCTTCTGCCTTCTTTGCATCAATGGCAAATATGTCTGCAGCAGAATTTTCAGGTCGTATTGCTTCATTCCAGTTATAAGCTCCTTTTTTTCCAGAATCATATTGAGGAGGACGAAGATAAAATGCACCCCAGCTAAATCCCTCTTTTTTGACTTCAGGCATTCCATAATCGGAATAAATATCAACCAGACCAGGATAAATGTGTTTGCCCTTCAGATCTGTCACAACAGCACCAGTAGGGACTGTGATACCTGCACCCACTGACTCTACAACTCCATTTCGAATCACTAAAGTGGCATTGCTAATAACAGTTTGATAGTCTGTATGGATGGTTGCATTGGTAAAGGCATATAACTGAGGGCGTTCATCATATACTCCATTACGTGGAAAAGTGGTTGGCTGTGCCCATGCCCGAATACTGAAAATTCCGGCAGCGACCAGTACCAGTAGAGTTTTCTTCATGGTTTATGGTTTTGTTGAATAATAAAAGGTTAGGATTTGGGTAAAATTAAGAAATACGCATCTTTCTCCAAAGAAAGAGTTGTATTTACAGAAGAACAACGAATAAAACACACGTCGACTGGATTTACACAAACATATAAACTTGAATATAGTATTGGAGTAAATAGAGGAAGAGAGGTAACATACTTCTATGGATGTAAAACATACCTGGCCTGACATTAAAAATCGTCTCAGATAAGAGTATAAGTATATTCATAGTTAAAGCTATAATAACTGTGCATTAAACCTGATCACTATATAGTTCACCTTATCATACCTATTTAATTTATCCTGATAATTCTTCAATAGAAAGTCATCGTCAAAACCTTTAGTGGGTAAAGCAGTTTAAAACAGATAGCTTTGATTCTTAAATAAATTTCATTCGCGAAAATTGGCACTATGAACTCAGATACACACTTTGACTATATTATTGCAGGCGGCGGTATGGCAGGACTTAGCCTGGCTTATTATCTAAGCCAATCAAATGTGTTAAAAAATAAGAAGATTTTGATTTTGGATAAGGAGCAGAGGATGCACAATGACAGGACCTGGTGTTTCTGGGAAAGAGGAGAAAAAAATCCATTTGAAAAGATAGTTTATAGAAAATGGCAGCAGCTGGATTTTTTTGGTGATGATTTTTCCAAACGTTATCAACTGCATGATTATTTCTACAAAATGATCAGGGGCATTGACTTTTATCATTATATATGGGATCAATTAACAAATCATCGATACATTACTTTCAAGCAACAAGATATACTTACTATAAAGACTACAGATAAAGGAGCAATTGTACAAACACCAGAAACTTCTTTTACGGCAACTTACGTTTTTGATAGTATTTTTCAACCTGACTTCACAAAGCCAGGTAGTCATTTTCTCCTGCAGCATTTCAAAGGATGGGTTATTACTACACCCACTCCTTACTTTAATGAATCCTGTGCTACCTTACATGATTTTCGTATTAACCAACATGGGGATGCAGCCCGTTTCTTTTATATACTACCTTTTAGCACAACAAAAGCATTAATAGAGTTTACAATTTTCTCTCCTCAGACATTAATAGACGAACAATATATTATTGAATTGAAAAAATATATAAAAGAAACCTTACACATTGATACATATAAAGTAGAAGAGGAAGAATTTGGAATAATTCCTATGAGTGATAGTAAAGTCGCAACTCAAGTAAACAATACTATTGTCAGAATTGGTACTTCGGGAGGATATGTGCGTCCGGCGACAGGTTACACATTTGCCCGTACACAAAGATACTTGCAAACTATAGTTCGAAATCTGGAAACAGGCGGAGAAACAATAACCAAATCAACAAATATGCATAGTCGCTTCCAGTTATATGATAGTATTCTATTGAATGTCCTCACAAAAAAGCGGTATTCTGGAGCAAAATTCTTTACCCAGTTATACCAGCATAATCCTATTGAAAGGATCTTTGACTTCCTTGATGAACAATCAAAATTTACGGAAGAACTCAGGCTTATGTCAACTGTTCCTGTTTCAACTTTTACCAAAGCGGCTATTGATGTTTTATTTTAACTACCTAACATATATGCTCTTTTATTTTTCCCAAAAATACTCTTAGATTTGTAAGAATTTAATAACACATATACCTCCTAAGTAGCAATTGTATCCTTGCTTCAAATTATTTTTGTACAATTAATAAGGTAAGCCTGTTCTTATATTCATTTTAACTTGATTTTGTAATTCTTTCATTCTTAAATTCTTTTATTAATCACCTATGCCGTATCTATTCACTTCCGAGTCGGTTTCTGAAGGACATCCAGATAAAGTTGCCGACCAGATATCTGACGCACTTATTGATCATTTTTTAGCTTTTGATGAGACATCCAAAGTTGCCTGTGAAACATTGGTAACAACTGGACAAGTAGTACTGGCAGGGGAAGTAAAATCAAAAACATATCTGGACGTACAAACTATTGCCAGAGAGGTAATCCGTCGTATTGGATATACCAAGAGTGAATATATGTTTGAAGCAAACTCTTGTGGTATATTCTCTGCCATTCATGAACAGTCTCCAGATATCAATCAAGGTGTTGAAAGAAAAAATCCTGAAGATCAAGGTGCCGGTGATCAGGGTATGATGTTTGGTTATGCAACAAAAGAGACAGAAAACTATATGCCTCTTGCATTAGACCTAGCTCACAAGATCCTTCAGGAAATGAGTTATATCCGTAACAATGAACTTTCTCTGATGCCTTATCTGCGTCCGGATGCAAAGTCTCAGGTAACAATTGAATATTCTGACGATAATCAACCTCAACGTATTGATACAATTGTTGTTTCTACTCAACACGATGACTTTGGTTCAGATGACGAAATGCTTAAGAAGATTCGTCAGGATGTAGTTAATATTGTTATTCCTCGTGTGAAGGCGAAATTAAAGCCAGAACTTCAGAAACTATTTACTAATGAGATTACATACCATATCAACCCTACTGGTAAGTTTGTGATTGGAGGACCTCATGGTGATACAGGTTTAACAGGTCGTAAGATTATTGTTGATACCTATGGTGGAAAAGGTGCTCATGGTGGTGGTGCATTCTCAGGAAAAGATCCGTCCAAAGTAGATCGTAGTGCTGCCTATGCCACTCGTCACATTGCTAAAAACCTTGTGGCTGCCGGTTTGTGTGATGAAGTACTGGTGCAGGTATCGTATGCAATTGGTGTTGCAAAACCTTGTGGTTTGTATATTAACACCTATGGAACGGCCAAAGTAGGTTTAACAGATGGAGAAATTGCTAAAAAAGTAGAAGAGATTTTTGATCTGCGCCCTTATGCAATAGAAACCCGTCTCAAACTACGTAATCCTATCTATTCTGAAACAGCAGCTTACGGACACATGGGACGCGAGCCTAAGAAAGTAACTAAAGTATTTGTTTCTCCTGAAGGTAAAAAACTAGAAAAAGAAGTTGAATTATTTACATGGGAAAAACTAGATTATGTAGATAATGTAAAAACAGCTTTTAACATTTAAGACAAAATCTATCATTCTTTTACTAAAGCTTCTGACAATCCTGTCAGAAGCTTTATTTTTTTCGGTCAATTCAACACTCTGGCAACAGTTAGTTGAAGAATAGAAACTCTACTTTCTGCTACGAAAATTCCCAAAATAGTACTTACAAAGAAGCTAACCTTTTTGATGTATACATTTTGCTATAAAGAATGTTTACATAAACTCCTTTCTATTATTAAAGGAACATAAACTCCTGTTCCATCATAAAAGTATTTTATCTCTTAAAGGTCTCTGATTTAAATTTAAAGTTTGCATAAAAGAATAGTGCATAATGATAGCTATGTAGTTTCATTCACTTTTAATTTTTCAACCTAAACTTTGCAAATAATATGAAACAAGCCTTGAGTAACTTAATTGGAACGGATATGAAAGAAAGTGTAAAAAGGGCACTTTTCCGTTACAAAAATCGCAATTTTACCCCTTATATTGTCGAAAGAACTTTATACGGAACTCGTTTTAAATTCTATGTAGGTAATAAAGATGGAGAATCCTGGTATATTGACTCTAACCCATCCAGTGATCCCAATCAACAAGATTGGAACTGGCCTGAGATGGAGTTTGTGAAAAATAACATTTGTAAAGAAAATGATGTGGTACTTGAATGTGGCGGGCATCATGGACTTACAGCTGTTTTGCTATCTAAATGGATTGGACAAAATGGAAGGCTATTGACTTTCGAGCCTAATCCAGACAATGTGGGTATCCTTCATAAGAATTTAGAAATCAATTCAGCAAAAAACGTACAGGTCATCGCCAAAGCAGTAGGAGCGGCTCCTGGAAAAATTATGATTTCCCATTCCAGTTCAAACTCCTATATACTTAAAGGTAGTGAACACAATGGAATCAATGTAGATGTGGTAACAGCAGACTCTTATCTGGCTCTAAAGCCAACCGTATTGAAAATAGATGTAGAAGGTTTTGAAGTAGAAGTTTTAAAAGGAGCACAGGGATTACTCAAAACATTACCTAAACTGGTTATTGAAGTACATACTGATATGATTCAAAGATATGGTAGTAGCATCCAGGAATTACTCTCATATATTGATCCAAGCTATAAGCTATGGGTGCAATGGGAAATAGATAAAGAACCTGTACCTTATGATCGGGCTACACCTATAAACCATCGGGTACATCTTTTCGCAGTGGCTGCATAAATTAAATATTTCTGTTGCTTGGCAAATTAATCTCAAATAATTAAAATTAAGAGAAATAAGAAGATGAACTATATAGCCAGTTCTTGTTTCTCTTAATTGTTTTCATAACTACCCTACAATCTCCTGAATACATGAAAATGCAGAAATTAGTGGCAGTCGTAATACCTATATATGAGTTACAACCTAATGCCGATGAAACTCAGGTATTAAGCTATTACTTCCGATTGTTTGAGTCATATCCTATTATATTTATGACACAGGAGGGCTTAGATACAAACTTCTATGAACAAATTGGAAAAGAGCAGGGCCATTCTAATTTCTCTTTTGAACGATTTACCTGGAAAGGTTATCAACAGTACATACGTTTATTGGTGTCACCTCATTATTATGAACGATTTTTAGATTACGAATATATCTTATTGGCGCATCTGGACTCTTTTGCATTTAAGGCAGACTTGGAACATTGGTGTAAGCTAGACTATGATTATATAGGCGCAGTAATTTACAACAAGTCTTTCGTTGAAGAGTATATTCAATCTTCTTCTCTTTTGAGGTTATTACGGAAATCCGGGCTGATTCCACGCTTCCCTGCACAAAATGGAGGGTTCTCTTTGCGAAAGGTATCTTCTTTCTATAAAAATAGTCGCAGATTTTCGTATATTATTAAAAACACTTCTATTGTTTATACTGAAGATTTATTCTGGAGTCTACGGCTACCTCAAATGAATCCATTTTTTAAAGTAGCTCCAGAAAGGGTTGCTCATAAGTTTGCCATTGAATTGCCAAGTGAAAAAGCTCCTGACTTTGAACCATTTGTAAACGACTTAAGCGAATTACCGATGGGATGTCATGGATGGAAAGTATATGGATATTCTTTCTGGAAAGCCCATTTGGAACGTGTAATGCAGACCAAACTCTCGGAAATCGCATAAATATGATGCATTGAAGGTGAGTTTACCTTCAATGCATCAGCTATTAAATTTTAAAGTAAAGGTAGTTCCTTCGTTTACTTCTGAAGTAACCTTTAAAAGACCTCCATGCATTTGCATAATCTGTCTGGATAAACTAAGTCCAATACCTGACCCTGTTTTCTTTGTAGTATAAAATGGGATAAAGATTTTTTCCAGAGCTTCCGGAATGATACCAGGTCCATTGTCTGCGATGTCGATAGAGACTTGTTGATTTTCATCCTTATATCCCTTTATTTGTATAAAAGCACCTTCTTTTCCAGCTAAAGCCTCTACTGCATTCTTGATAAGGTTAATCAACACCATTTCAATCTGTTCATTATCTGCCAATACAGATAGATCAGCAGGTTGTATCTCAAAAGAAAGATTTACACCAGCATTCTTTGCATCTGTTTGCATTAGCTGTACAATACTTCCAACTAATTCTCTAACCTGCATTTCTGCCATATCAGGCTTGGGTATATTGGTAAAATTACGATAGGCATTGACAAAATTCAGTAACCCAACACTTCTGTTTTCGATTGTTCGTAATGCTTCCTTAAGATCACCTACTGCTTCACCATTGTTAGAATTCACATCTAGATCATACGTCACAATATCCTGCATAGTCGCAATGAGCGAGGTAATTGGAGTGATAGAGTTCATGATTTCATGACGCAACACCCGTGTCAGATTTTGCCATGCTTCCAATTCTTTCTGTTGCAATTCTGACTGAATATTTTGCAGAGATACTAATTTAATTGTTTTACCACGAAGACGTATTACAGTTGCATATACGGAGAGTTGTTGCTCACTGGGAGTCTGATATAAGCCATTATTCTGAGACCGGAGCTTTTGAACCAAATCTACCAGTTCAGGATGGGTTTTCTGAAGGTCACTTAAAGTTCGTAACCGATAAATTCCCAATAATTTTAATGCTGCATTATTTACAAGCTCTACATTACCTTCAGTATCAAAGGCTAATAACCCAACACTTACGTGATGAACTACAGCATTAAGATATTGTAAGTTAGCCTCTCTCTCTGCACGAGCTTGTCGAAATGCATCCAACACCTCATTAAATTGTTGATTTAAAACCCGAAAGCTATAACCCAGTTTGTTATCTGCTGCAAAACCAATAGAAAAATCAGACCATCTCACTGACTCCAGAAACCGGATTAGTTTTCGGTTTGTACCATCAACATAGAAATATAGATTATACGTTTGTAACGAGATCAATAACAGAAAGGCTACCGCTACCAGGTAGTTAAAAGAAAATAGAAATGTATAACAACTGGCAAAAATGGCCCCAACCAATGCCAGAACCCGAATAATAAGACCAGCACTAAAAGTTCTGAACACGCCGTAATGCAATTAATGAAATGATAGATACGCTAAAGTTAGTATTGTTCAGAGCTGTATGCTTGAAATCGGTAAAATCTTTTATGAAGAAATATCTTCATATCATTCAGGAAACCCTGGATAAGATAAGGATATTATAGTCCATATTTTTCCAGACGGCGATACAGAGAAGAACGGGTAAGACCCAACTCCTGAGCTGCTTCTGTAATATTGCCATTATGTTTCTTCAAGGCTTTCCGAATCAGCATTTTTTCCATTTCATCTAATGGCATAGCGTCCAATGCACTCTCTTCATCCTGTGGTACTTCATGTCCATTGCTAAAGAAAAAGTCTTCTGGTTGCAGAGCCGATCCCTGAGCCATAATCACAGCTCGTTCGATAGCATGTTGCAGTTCCCGCACATTTCCTGGCCAGTGATACTTCTGCATTCGCTTTAGTAATGCAGGACTCAAAGTGTTGACAGATCTGTTATATTTCTTGCGATACAACTGAAGATAATATTCAGCTAGTGGTACCAGATCTTCCTGACGTTCCCGCAAAGGAGGAAGGTGAATTTCTATTGTATTGATACGATATAATAAATCCTGACGGAATGTCTTACTCTTTACCATATCATATACAGGCATATTAGTAGCAGAAATCAAACGAACATCAATGGTTTTAGGCTTGTTTGAGCCTACCCGTGTCACTGTACGACTTTGTAAAACAGTAAGCAATTTAGCTTGTAGAGGTAGAGACAGGTTTCCAATTTCATCCAAGAAAATAGATCCTCCTGAAGCAGTTTCAAAACGTCCGGCTCTATCTTCTTTCGCATCCGTAAAAGAGCCTTTCGTATGACCAAATAATTCACTTTCGAATAATGTTTCACTAATCGCACCCAAATCAACCGACACAAATGGCTCGTCTGTGCGTTTAGACTTCCGATGTAAAGCTCTGGCAATAAGTTCTTTTCCTGTCCCATTTTCACCAAGTATCAATACATTAGCGTCTGTTTCAGCAACACGATCAATGGCTTCATACACACGAAGCATAGCCGGACTTTGCCCAATAATATCTGAGGTATAAGAAGTTTGCGCCTGATTAAGTCCTTTTTGTTTTGCTTTTAACGTAGCGGTTTCTTCACGTGATTGACGTAATCGCATGGCAGAAATCAATGTAGCTAGCAGCTTTTCATTTTCCCATGGCTTCAAAACAAAATCTGTAGCACCGTCTTTAATTGCCCGAACAGCCATCTCAACATCCCCATAGGCTGTAATAAGAACAACGACTGCTGCCGGATCTATTTCTAGTATACGATCTAACCAATAAAATCCTTCTTTTCCACTTCCAATATCTTTGGTAAAATTCATATCCAGCAAAATCACATCATACCGATCATTATTGATCAGGTATGGTATACTTTCCGGATTACTTTCAACATCTACATGAAGAAAATGGCGTTTCAAAAAAAGTCGTGCTGCACTAAGCACGTCGGTATCATCGTCTACGACTAGTATTTTTCCGGTTTTGGTTTCCATGTACGAAAGTTAATTTTTTTACCGATAAGATTACAATAGGTAAGGAAAAGTTGCACGAATGTGCGTATAAACGGAAAAAAAAATGGATAAAAGTATAAAATCTCTTTTGGTCTTATCGATAATCTTGCCTTTTTCTTTGGGAAAACATAATTAATTAAATACTTTGTTTCGCGTCTGATGACCACTTATTACGTAATTGATAACCCCTTACATCCTAATAAAAATGAGAAAACATTTAATCTCTATTTTGTTTTTTGCTTGTCTGAGCAATTTATTTTGCATTGCACAAACTGTTGCCCCCTATAAAAATCCCAAACTCCCAATAGAACAACGAATAAAAGATCTGCTCTCAAAGATGACCCTGGAAGAAAAAGTTGGCCAGCTTAATCAGGTAAATGGCGGTGTAATGACAGGGCCCGCAGCTGAAGGTGATCCTGGGGCAAAAGCCAAACTGGATATGTCACGCAAAGGAATGGTAGGTTCTTTTTTAAATGTAACAGGAGCCAAAGAAACGCGTGCAGTTCAGGAGATAGCCGTAAAAGAAAGCCGGCTAGGTATTCCTCTGTTGTTTGCCTTTGATGTAATCCACGGTTATAAAACCATTTTTCCAATTCCGTTAGCAGAAACCTGTAGTTGGGATCTGGCTCTGATGGAGAGGTCTGCGTCTATGGCTGCAGCGGAAGCTTCTGCAGCAGGTTTGCACTGGACTTTTGCACCCATGGTAGATATTGCACGCGATCCTCGCTGGGGACGGGTAATGGAAGGCGCAGGTGAAGACACCTATCTGGGGAGCAAAGCCTCTTACGCACGTGTAAAAGGATTTCAGGGAGATTTGACAGATGTGTATCATGTAATGGCCTGTATGAAACACTTTGCAGCTTATGGATTAGCAGAAGGTGGCCGCGAATACAATACAGTTGATTTATCCCGGTATGTACTGCAGGACATCTATCTCCCTCCTTTTAAAGCAGGAGTTGATGCAGGTGCCGCAACGGTTATGAACTCTTTTAATATAGTAGATGGTATCCCTGCCAGTGGAAATAAATATCTGGTTACGGATGTATTAAAAAATCAATGGAAGTTTAAAGGATTTGTTGTGTCAGACTGGGCCTCATTTGGTGAGATGATTACACATGGGTATGCAGCAGATAGCAAAGATGCAGCCTTGAAAGCATTTAATGCTGGCTCAGATATGGACATGGAATCACGAGTTGTGATCGAAAATATGGTTCAGCTAGTGAAAGAAGGCAAAGTCACTCAAGCTCGTCTGGACGATGCAGTGAGTCGAATCCTATACTATAAATTTAAACTTGGTCTATTTGAAGATCCTTATAAATTCAGTGATGAACGTCGGGAATCTGTTACACTGCTAAACGACAAATTTGTTCAGGCAGCACGCGAGGCATCACAAAGATCTATGATCTTATTGAAAAATGATACTAATACTCTTCCGTTATCAAAAACTACGAAAAACATTGCAGTCATTGGGCAATTAGCTGATAGCCAGGCAGACGCATTGGATTTCTGGATTGCCAAAGGCGAGCCTAAAGATGTAGTTACGATTCTACAGGGAATAAAAAATAAAGTTCCTCAAAGCAATGTTTCCTTTGCAAAAGGATATACGATTACTACGGATGGTAGTGATGCTTTATATAATTCAACAGAAGCAACAATCGCAGAGGCAGTAAATACAGCAAAATCATCAGATGTAGTTATTGCTGTTGTAGGCTTATCTGGTAAAGTTGCCGGAGAAGCTCGTGCACTTACCAATATTGAGATCCCTGCAGAACAAATGAAAGTGCTACAGGCTGTGAAGGCAACAGGTAAACCTGTCATTGTAGTGGTGAGTACTGGCAGACCTATGGTTATTCCCTGGTTGTCTCAAAATGTGCCTGCTATCTTATATGCCTGGATGCCATGCACTCAGGGAGGAAATGCGGCTGCCGATATATTGTTTGGGGACTATAATCCTTCTGCTAAGACGACCATGTCTTTCCCTTACACAACAGGCCAAATTCCTGTTTATTACAACCAGAAAAGCACAGGCAGACCTTATCAGGATGAACCTAACTCACCAGGGAACTTCTGGGTTTCCCGTTATCGGGACGCACCCAATAGCCCATTGTATCCATTTGGATATGGATTGAGCTATACGACCTTTGACTATTCATCCCCTATACTCAACAAAGCGGAATTAAATCGCGGAGAAAGCCTGATAGTAAAAGTAACCATAAAGAATACAGGAAAATATGATGGGGAAGAGATTGTGCAGCTTTATATACGAGATATGGTAGCTTCTCTGGTACGTCCGGTAAAAGAGCTCAAGGGATTTCAGAAAATCATGTTAAAAGCAGGAGAAAGTAAAGAAGTAACTTTTACATTGACCAATTCAGATCTGTCTTTTTATGATGGGGAAGGAAAATCACATTTGGAACCGGGTACTTTCAAAGTATTTATTGGTGGAAATTCACGGGATGTGAAAGAAGTTTCATTTTCTTTAAAATAAGGATGCTTTTCTAAAAGCATTTTATCTTACTCATTTATGAGGAAATCCAATACTGCTTTTACTTCAAAATCCTCATTTATGAAATGTTCATCTGACAATTCGCAATTTTTATCTAATGTTTTTAAAGGTTTATCTAAAATTTTTGTACTGTTATGTTATACATGCTATTTTAGCATCGTAAGAAATACAGATAGTAATTCTACACAGAATATTATCTTGTTTTTCTTTCCATAGCTGGTTGAAGGATCTTGGGGGTAAGACTGGTGTAAGGCACCGTCTTCCCCAGGTATCTTATCTCAAGCTTCTCCTCCCTCCTGTTTTATACCCAACCCTATTCCATTGTAACCAATATTTTCATTTCTTTTAGAACTGTTAAGTCCTATTTTATTAACTTTTCCGCATTCTCAATCTTTTCCTATTGGCGTTAAATAACAAATTAAGGGTCCCTAGAAATGTAACTATGATCATATAGTATACTTTCGAGCCGACTGCTATCTGCGCATAGTTCACTCTAAGCATGTTGTTTAGCTGACTACGGATTGCCCCTATATTAATCAGCATTTTGATCACAACTCACGACAAGTTGCGTTTTAGCTGGAACTTCAGTTACTCACAGGCTTCAACCTGACTACAGGTAATTTTACAAGATAAGAGAACGTCCCTTTTCGACTGAAGGTAAAAAATAAAAGAGTCATGCACCCATTAACGAAAAGGAAGAATAGAAAGAGAGTTATTTCAAAACAACAAAGCCCACGCTTTTGAGAAAGCATAGGCTTTGTTAGTTGATACTAAGATAATCTCACATCTACATTTTGGAAGGATTCAAACTTGACCTAAAAATCAAGACCTATTTTTTATTGCTATCTACTTTGATGCGTTCTTCCCGATTAGCAACCTCCCATGCGGTATGAAAAACAAGTCTGGCAATCTTTTCTATCTTGGCAAAATTGATTTTCTCAATATCATCTGTTGGCCTGTGGTAATCCTCATGAGTACCATTGAAATAAAAAATTACAGGAACTTTGTATCTGGCAAAGTTATAATGATCCGAACGATAGTAGAACCGATTAGGATCAGAAGGATCGTTGTATTTATAATCAAGAGCAAGTTTGCTGTATTTTTGATTCATCTCTTCACTTATAGCATGAAGTTTACTTGAAAGTTTATCAGAACCAATCAGATACACATAATCAGGGTTACCAGTGTGTGCTTCATCAATGCGCCCAATCATGTCTATATTTAAATCGCAGACTGTATTTTGCAAAGAAAGTGCAGGATGATCCGTATAAAATTCAGAACCTAACAATCCTTTTTCTTCCCCGGCAACTGTCATAAACAACATGGAACGGCGAGGTCCATTTCCATTACGTTTAGCCTCTGCAAAAGCCTGAGCGATTTCCAACACTGCCACAGTACCACTACCATCATCATCTGCGCCATTGTGAATCTCACCATTAATAATCCCCACATGATCATAGTGAGCCGTAACAACAACAATTTCATCTTTCTTATCTGTCCCTTCTACCAAACCCAGTACATTCTCTGACTGAACAATCTGCTCTTTATTTTCAAATTTCATGGTAACGTTAGCAATAGCGAACGACTTAGGAGTTTTCTTTCTGGCTATCTTGCGTTGCCACTTTGCCAATGCTTTCTCAGAAACTCCCAATATCTCTACTGCCATCTCTTTGGATACAAATATAGTTCCGTCACCTTGTGTAGGAGTGTCTTTATATTTCAGAATTAAACGGGGATTGGTCAGATAACCTCTGTAGTTCGCAATGAATGTACCTACCTTCATTTCATCAGGTTGTATTACTAGTACATATGCAGCCCCTTTTTGTCTTGCCAGCGTTACTTTCTTTCTCCAGTCGCTAGCCCACTCTGATGGTTTATCGCTATCAGTCACTAAGCTCTTTCCCTTTTTACTCTTAGGTTCACCACTCAAAATCAGAACCGCTTTATTTGTGACATCAATATTCTTGTAATCTGAATATTTCTCAGAGTCAATACCATATCCACCAAAAACTACTTCTACATTTTTTTCCTGTGGAATAGACAATGATCCAAGTAAGTAGAAATCTTTTAAAAACTCCCTTCTCTTTGTGCCTGTTTCTACGTATACCTCACCCCAACTTTTTCTTACCAGATCAAAATGCTGAAAATAGCTATCTTCACCCTCATGCTTCATTACTGGTTTTAAATGGTCATTAAAAAATTGCTCGGCGATATAATCTGCTGCCATCTTTTGACCAGGCTCTCCGGTTTCACGTCCCTGAAGACTATCAGAAGCCAGAATTTTCAGGTGTTTAGCCAGATCAGTAGCTGTAATGGTATTCGCGTATTCTACGGATTTATCTGTATTACTTTTTTGAGCAGCAACTGGCTTCATGATACTCATGAAGAAAGTTGTCAGAATAATAATTTTCTTCATCTGTTACTGTTGAGTGATAAATATTCGATTACCAAAATCTTAAAATCAGAACTGCAAGTTCTGTTTAAATTGACGGATTTCAAAGTTTTTCTATTTGGGGGGTGTCATTCTTTAAAACTATCACTTCTTCTCTACATATAGTATTAATGATAGAATGACTGTAACCACTGTTCACAATGGTATTTTATAAATACATTTTACAACTTTCTCAATAGGCTTGTAAAAACATAACTTCTTGAACCCTTCCACATTAGGAAACTGTTATATGTATAATTATTTTCTATGTATCTTTGCGCCACAAATCGCTCATCCTTATTTTATATAAAGCAGTTCTTCAAAAAAACACAAAACGGCAAGTATTATATTAAACTTCCCATCAACATTCCATGAAAATCAATTTGCGCCATTCTGAAGCCTTTGCTTCCCGGCACATCGGGCCAGACGATGTTCAAAAAGCAGAAATGTTAAAAACCATTGGAGTAGGCTCCGTAGAAGAACTTATTTCACAGACAGTTCCTGCCTCTATTCGTCTGCCTAAACCACTTCAGCTACCTGACCCTCAATCTGAATATCAGTTTTTGCAGGATTTTAAAAAATTAGCACAAAAGAACCAGATTAATAAGTCCTATATAGGTTTAGGCTATTACAATACCATCACTCCTCCGGTTGTTCTTCGTAACATTCTCGAGAATCCAGGTTGGTATACAGCCTATACTCCTTATCAGGCAGAGATAGCACAAGGTCGTCTGGAAGCACTGTTAAACTTTCAGACAGTAGTTGTAGATCTTACGGGTATGGAGATTGCCAATGCATCCCTACTGGATGAGGCAACAGCGGCTGCGGAATCTTTGCATATGTTGTACAGCATGCGTAAGGGTAGCCGTAAAAACGCAAAGACATTTGTAGTATCGACAGATGTTTTTCCACAAACAATAGATTTGTTGATTACCAGAGCTGAACCACTGGGTATTTCAATAGTGGTAGCAGACTATGCAACAATAGATTTGTCTAACCCTGATATCTTTGGTGTATTAGTACAATATCCAGCAGCCAATGGCTCTGTGTATGATTACACAAGCTTTATTGCAGCAGCTCACGAACTGGACATTTTTGTTACTGTTGCGGCAGATTTACTTTCGCTGACATTGTTAACGCCTCCAGGAGAAATGGGAGCTGATGTGGTAATAGGCTCTGCACAACGCTTTGGCGTTCCTATGGGATATGGAGGACCACATGCTGGCTTCTTCGCAACTCGTGAAGAATATAAACGACAAATACCAGGTCGGATTATTGGAGTATCTATTGATGCCCAAGGGAATCGTGCTTTACGGATGGCCCTACAGACTCGTGAACAACACATTCGTCGTGAAAAAGCAACTTCCAATATCTGTACTGCTCAGGTGTTATTATCGGTAATGGCTAGTAGTTATGCAGTGTATCATGGATCTGAAGGTCTTCGCCAAATTGCAGAACGTACTCATGGTTTAACTCAATTATTAGCAAAAGGGCTTGCAAAAGTTGGTATCACGATCACGAATGAACATTACTTCGATACTATTTCCTTCACTAGTCCTCAGCAGAGCAATATCCGCAAAGTAGCAGAAGCACACCATATTAACCTTCGTTACAGCGCGAACAATCAGGTTTCTATATCTCTTGACGAAACTACCACAGTTTCTGATGTGCAAACGCTTATATCTGTCCTGGCAGAAGGTACAGGTGCAACCAACCATATTGATCTCTCTCCCATTGCAGATTCAATTGTTTTACAATATCCAGAGAAATTAACCCGTAAATCAGCTTATCTGACACATCCTGTTTTCAATACTCATCATTCTGAACATGAGATGTTACGGTATTTGAAATATCTGGAGAATAAAGATTTATCTCTTACCCACTCCATGATTTCGCTGGGTAGCTGCACAATGAAACTAAATGCTACTACAGAAATGATCCCTGTAACATGGCCTGAGTTTGGAAATCTACATCCATTTGCGCCTGTTAATCAAACAGAAGGTTATCAGGAATTATTTAAAAACCTTAATGACTGGCTGTGTGCAGTAACAGGTTTTGCAGCAATGTCCTTGCAACCAAACTCTGGTGCTCAGGGAGAATATGCAGGTCTGTTGGTGATTCGTGCTTATCATTTGAGCCGTGGAGATGATCACAGAGATGTAGCCCTAATTCCTGCATCTGCACATGGAACCAACCCGGCAAGTGCGGTAATGGCAGGAATGAAGGTAGTAGTAGTGAAGACAGATGAGAAAGGATATATTGATTTTGCAGACCTTAAAGCCAAAACAGAACAATACAAAGACACATTATCAACTTTGATGGTGACGTACCCATCTACTCATGGGGTGTATGAAGAAAACATTCGTGAAATCTGCGATCTGATTCATCAATATGGAGGACAGGTTTATATGGATGGTGCGAATATGAATGCACAGGTAGGCTTGACAAGTCCTGCAACTATTGGTGCAGATGTATGCCATCTGAATCTGCATAAAACATTCTGTATTCCACATGGTGGTGGTGGTCCTGGTATGGGTCCTATTGGAGTTGCAACACACTTGGTTCCATTCCTTCCAGGACATGCCGTTGTCCCTGTGGGTGGAGACAAAGCTATTCATGCTGTATCAGCAGCCCCATGGGGTAGTGCCTCTATTCTGCCTATTTCCTATGCCTATATTGCCATGATGGGAGGAAAAGGACTTACCGAGGCAACAAGTGCAGCCATTCTGAATGCTAACTATATCAAAGCTCGTCTGGAAAAGCATTATCCTATTTTATATACTAACATCAATGGACGCTGTGCCCACGAGTTTATTCTTGATTGCAGAGCCTTCAAAAATGTAGGTATTGAAGTAGAGGATATTGCCAAACGATTGATGGATTATGGCTTCCATGCTCCTACAGTGTCTTTCCCTGTTGCCGGAACACTGATGATTGAACCTACAGAAAGCGAGCCTAAAGAAGAACTAGACCGCTTCTGTGATGCCATGATAGCCATTCGGGAAGAGATTAAAGAGGTGGAAGAAGGAAAAGCAGATAAGCAAAACAATGTACTGAAACATGCTCCACACACGGCAAGTGTTGTATTGGTAGAAAATTGGGATCGTCCATATAGCCGTGAAAAAGCTGTATATCCTCTACCTTACGTAAAAGCTGCCAAATTCTGGCCATCTGTAAGCCGTATTGATAGTGCCTATGGCGACCGGAATTTAGTTTGTGCCTGTGAGCCTATTGAAAGCTATCTGGATGAAACAGAAAAGCAAGCTGCTTTATAAGCATAATCTCAACATATAGTTTTATAACAAAAAAGCACCTCTTATGGAAGAGGTGCTTTTCTATTTATTGTTTCTCATCATTATTTCATCATCGCAGCTACCCAGTGTTCTTCTCCAGATAATCCGCGATTTGAAATCCAATTCTGCATCACTTTATCCAATGCAGCATTTAACTGCTGGACTGTCTTCTTACGCTTGAGGTTAAGAAATACACCATCCAGTTTTTCTTCATATATCTGCACATTGGCATCATTATAAAAATGAACAATGGTATATTGTTTTGTGTGAATATCCGACTCAGTCACCCAATATCCAGAACTTTGTCCGAGTGCAGGTGCGACTCCCACTACTCCAATACCAATTAGCAAGCTGATACTTACAATAATTTTTTTCATAGTTGTAATTGTTTAGTATGTAAAGATGATCTCCATCTGATTTATAGATCTAAGATACTTTCCACCTAAAAACGAAACAGGAATATTCTCTCAACAACAGACTTACATACAGACATAACTTTCTCAGACCTTTCAAGACCGTTTATCCATAAAAAATGTCATTCAGAGACGTTTTTATGCTGTTTGTCGACTAATAGCTAACATACAGACCTAGTAAAGCCAGAAATTGTAATTTTAATAATGCGAACTAAATTCCTTGTCCATGTACATCTTTAATTATGACTTCGTTTTCTCTAATCAATGGAGATATCGGCTTGCTCGTCATATTCTATTCTGGATAGCATTCATCCTTTTTTGTACAGTGATCTATAGTTACATGCCTGTTATTCCGGAAGGAGTCTCATACTGGAAGATCGTGTTAATGGCCTTTACCAATGCCATTATATTTACATTTAACCATATTGCTCTGAGCTATTCTATCATTTACTGGCTTATCCCCTCCTATTTGCTAAAAGGAAAATATATACACCTGGCGATTGGACTATGCCTTTGTATATTGGGATCAGGTTTCTTTTCTTTTTTTTTATCGTCTTATATAGTAAATGGTTACTTAGCGATTTTAGGATGGCCGACCCATCGTTTTCCTTTATCAATTGGCCTGATGGCAGGATTACGAGGTGGTATCACGATAGCAGGATTTGCCGCGGCCATTAAGCTTTCCAAGTATTGGTATTTAAAACAAAGCGCATTCCAACAAGTAGAAAAAGAAAAGCTAACAGCAGAACTCCAACTACTTAAAGCCCAGTTGCATCCTCACTTTCTATTTAATACATTAAATAATCTTTATGCACTTACGCTTACCAAGTCAGATTATGCTCCAGAAGTAGTAGTAAAATTGTCCGGCTTATTACGATATATGTTATATGATTGTAATGTTGCGGAAGTCTCTCTGGAAAAAGAAATACAGATTATTCAAAATTATGTTGAACTGGAACAAATGCGTTATGGAGAACATGTAGATGTATCTCTCAACTTTACTGGAGATATAACAGGTAAAATGATAGCGCCTTTACTTCTTATGCCCTTTCTAGAGAATGCATTCAAACATGGCGTCAGTGAACAAATAGATCAGGCATGGATTAGTTTAGACTTATCTGTTGACAAAAATCAAATGCGTCTAAAGTTAATTAATAGCAAGAGTGAAGAAAATCAGGTAAGTTCCTATACAGGAGGCATTGGATTACAAAATGTAAAAAAAAGGATGGAACTGATCTATCCTAAACAATATGACCTTAAAATAGTAGAACAGGATGAAATCTTTGTAGTGATACTCAATCTGGAATTACAAAATGATATAACCAAACAAACAGAAAACAGTCAACAGTACAAAACGATACAAACCCAATGGGCATGAATCTAAAATGTTTATTAGTAGATGATGAACCACCAGCACTGGAAGTATTGGAATCACATATAGGAAATGTAGATGGTCTTGAAGTTATCGCTAAATGTCATAATGCAATTCAGGCATTTAGTGTATTGCAGGAAAAAAATATAGATTTGATGTTTCTGGATATCAAAATGCCTAAGTTATTAGGTACAGACTTTCTACGTACCCTGCGAAATCCACCCAAGGTTATTTTTACTACTGCATATCGTGATTATGCTGTAGAAGGTTTTGAACTGGATGCTGTGGATTATTTGATGAAACCTATTTCACTAGAACGATTTCTGAAAGCAATAGCTAAGGTTACTAAAGTGGAAAGTAATCTTTCTTCAGAAGAAAAGAAATATCAACCCAATAAAGATGCCTTTCTCTATTTTCGTGTAGACAGGAAAATGGTTAAAGTTCTCACAGAGGATATTCTTTATATAGAAAGCTTGAAGGATTATATCAAAATTTTTACAACCAATGACTCCAAACCGTTGGTTGTGAAACAAAGCATGAATGCACTGGAAGAGATGCTTTCCGAAACAAATTTTCTTCGTATCCATCGTTCGTTTATTGTATCTCTGAGTAAAATCAAAGCCTTTACAGCTAATCATATTACTATAGGCTCTGAAGAGTTACCAATTGGCAGACTTTATAGTCATCAAATTTCAAAGGCTCTAAAAACACAAATTTAGTTGTGAATCTACAACTACCCTTTCCAAAATTCGAGAAAGCAAGTATCTTTGACAAAAATAGGTATTACTCAATGACAGTCCCAACCCTCTCCCTAGCTTATCGACCTGAGATATTTACTAAATTTCCTCATCTTATTGCAGCTCAGAGTCTAAGACATGGAGGTGTCAGCCCTGCACCCTTCACTTCTCTTAACTTAGGGCTTTCTTCAGGTGATGAAAGGGAAAATGTACTTGAAAACAGAAATCGTTTTTTCAATAGCCTGGGCTTCCAACCCGAAGACATAGCCTTATCCTATCAGGTTCATGATGACAAAGTATTGGTGGCGACCCAACCTGGCAATTACGAAGGCTATGATGCCATTGTGACAAACTCATCAGGTATATTTGTTGGCGTCTCCATAGCTGACTGCACACCTATCCTAATTTACGACTCTAGTAGTAATGCAGTTGCAGCCATTCATGCAGGATGGAAAGGAACTATGAAACAAATAGTGTCAAAAACACTGCAAACAATGACACAACACTTTGGGACAAATCCGGTGAATTGTTTTGCATATATTGGTACCTGTATTAGTGAATGTGCCTTTGAAGTGGATGCAGATGTTGCAGATTATTTTACATCTGATTACAAAAGATGGGATTCTGAGAAAAATAAGTTTTTTGTAGATCTGAAACAAGCAAATTACTCTCAGCTACTCAACGCTGGTATTCCACAAGAACAAGTTGAGGTTTCCCCCTTCTGTACTGTCGAGCATAATGATCATTATTTCTCTTATCGTAAAGAAGGTAAAAAGTCAGGTAGGATGTTTGTTGTAATTGGCTTGGCAAAATAAAGATAAACTATCGCTTTAAAAGCCCAAGAAGGGAATATTTAACAATAGCCATTGAACGCCTTTCGAATAGAGATAGCGGATATTCAAGAATGGAAGTAAACCAAAATGATAAGCCTTTCCGATATTGATGTCCTAATACCAAATGTAATGCGATATACGAATCACAGTATGAGTTGATCTTTTTCCAATAGGGAGAAAATATCTTCTTAACAGCCTCATCTTCAAATGCATACCGAAGAGCAAGTTCTTTTCTTTCAACAAGATTTCTTTCAGCGAAGTGTTTCACGCTTCTGGAATCGTGATCTATCAATGCAGCCGAAATTCTATTATCTACTTTAATACCTACATTAGCCACTACACGTAGCCATAATTCCCAATCTTCAGAACCGGCTAAAGCCCGGTCTTCTGTAAATTTGTATGTATTTGCAATATCTCTTCGAAGAAATACCCCCATACAACTTAAAGGATTTCCTTTTACCAGTACATAGATATCATCTGAGACAAGATTATTTACTTTCACTTTAGATTTCAGATTACTATCTGTCACTTCATAGGCAACATGCAATAATGGGGGATTCTCAAATTTTAAGATGCTTTCATATGCATTTGAAAGGCATTGCTCATAAAAAATATCATCAGAATCCAGAAACGTTATATACTGTCCTCTCGCCTGTTTAATCCCAAAATTTCTGGCAGCGGCCCTTTCTCCATTTTCTTTTTTATAATAACGAATATGAACATTGGCAAGTCCTTTCATCAACTCTTCTGTGTTATCAGTGCTACCATCATCAACTACTATGACTTCGTAATCTTTAAAAGTTTGCTTCAGTAATGACTGTAGTGTTACGGGTAAAAAACTCGCACGATTGTAAGTGGGTATAATTATAGAAAAGAAAATAGTGTTTTGAAATTCCATTTTATAAAGAATAGATTATCTCACGGTGTCTTGATAACCTAAAAATAAGCATTATATCAGAAAACGAGTTACCACTCCTTAGCTTCATAGGCAATCGAAGCATTTAATAAACTCAGAGACTACTTAGTTGTCCATATCTCCCACGACTTTTCTGCTTGTGCATATAACATAGGTAACCCTCCAAATATCTTTGCACCTTGTTTAGCTCCTTTTTGTAAAAAGATAGTTTGTTCTGGATTATATACAAGATCATACAAAAGGTGATCACCTGTTAGCCATTCATAGGGTAATGGAGGAAAGACATCAACTTCAGGATACATCCCAAGAGGTGTAGTATTAATAATGAGTAGATATTTGCTCAAGATTTTTTCTGTAAGATCATCATAACCAAATATATTTTCACCTGCTCGTCTCGATATGTACACATTTTCAATATCCATATCATCCAGCGCGATCTTGACAGCTTTGCTTGCCCCTCCCGTTCCTAAAATAAGTGCTTTTAATTTACGGAGGCTCTTTCCTTCTGAAATATAATTTCCGTTAAGAAAACCTTCCAATGTGGACTTAAAACCAAAATAATCTGAATTATAACCTGTAGTTGATCCATCAGGTGCGATTTTAATCACATTCACAGCCCCAATGCGTTTAGCAGCCGGATCTACATATGTTAGATAGGGAATTACCTGCTCTTTATAGGGTATAGTGACATTCAGTCCTCGTAAGTTAGGCTGGGATGAGATAAGTCCAGGCAAAAGTTTAATATCTTCCAAAGGAAATAGTTCATAAGAAGCATCTGTAATATGCTCTTTGGCAAACTTTTCTGTAAAGTATTTCTTAGAAAATGAGTGGCCTAACGGATAACCAATAAGTCCGAAAATACGCATGTATCTTTAATTATGAAGTTATGCAGCTTTTTTAACAAACCGATGTCTTACATATTCTATTACAGGAGGCAGGATCGAAATTAGAATAATCAGAATAATTACCTTTTCGAAGTTATCTTTAATAATAGAAATACCACCAAAGAAATACCCTGCTAATGTCAAACCAATCACCCAGATTAATCCGCCTATAATATTATATGAAATAAATTTACCATAGTTCATGCTACCTACACCCGCAACAAATGGAGCAAACGTACGAACAATGGGAACAAAGCGTGCGTAAATAATAGATTTCCCACCATGCTTATCAAAAAAAGCCTGTGTTTGATCCAAATATTCTTTCTTCAGGAATTTTATTTTCCCGCTAAAAGCTTTTGGACCAATGTATTTACCTATTATATAATTCACTGTATCTCCTAAGAATGCAGCAGTGAATAACAAAGGCAATAGATAGTAGATATTAAGGTCCTCATTGTTAGAAAACGCTGCAAATGCACCTGCTGCAAACAATAAGGAATCACCTGGTAGAAAGGGCATTACGACTAATCCTGTTTCTACAAATATGATAACGAAGAGGATAATATAGGTAAGGGTACCATAGTCAGAAATAAGTTCAGCAAGGTGTTTATCTATATGTAAAATAAAGTCAATGAGTTGTTTTATGATTTCCATAAGAGAAAATTTGTAGAAGGATGCCACAAAAATAAGAAAAGCCCTGAAAGAGAAGTATTCCAGAGCATTCTTTCTTTAAAAAGTCCTTTATAGAGTTATCTTCCTGAAATTTTTTTATTCTCCAGCCATACCACAGGATAATTCAACGTATCCCACTTTCGAGTATATTTCTCTGGAACAGGATAAATGGAGAGTACACAAGAGCCTAAAAGAATGTCTATATCTCCATCCTTATCTATATCACCTGTATCCATTACTTGCCAGCGACCAAAATCAAATTCAGGAAAAGTGAAAGGCTCAAACTGAAAGCTTCCCTTATTCTCTAAGTATACGAAGCTCTCTTCCGGATGTTTTTCATAATCTGGAAAATAGGCAATGGTAGCAATATCTAAATCTCCATCTTGGTCAAAGTCTACCGGGACAGCTTTCGTGATGCCATTAACAGGATAAAAATACTTTTCGGTAAAGTGATTCTCTCCATCGTTTAAATAAATCCTTACTCCATGATATGGTTTTAAAATTTGCCTGTAATCACCATTATCTCCATTGGTAGCCATAATGTCTAGTTTCCCATCATTATTAAAATCAGCTAGGGAGAATGAATTAGATCCAAATGATGGATGAAACTGAAGAATTCTCTCAGGAGATGAAAAAACACCATTCCCATTATTTGTATAGAGGTCAAAACCCTCATTACCCTGAGCCATCAGGACTAATATATCAGGTTTTCCATCTTTGTTAAAATCACTTATAGCAGATTGAATAGCTCCAGCAGAAGGATTTAAAATATGTTCCATATATTTATGCCTGACTTTTTCATACCAGTTCAAAGAACCTGTATAGTAGCCAAATCCTGATATGACAATATCTTCTTTACCATCCGCATTCAAATCATGGTAGGCAACATGTGTTGGACGACTTAAACCAGTAATAATAGCATCGGCAACTGATGAGTCTGATTGGAGATAGGTTAGTTCACCGTTTCTAAAATCAGAAGGATGAAAAGATCCCATTAATAAGATCCTATTCCCCTCCCTTCTACTATCCATTTGTACAGGGCCAGTACTTAATCTTTTAAACGCAACTATTTTCAGGAACCTGTCAGTATGAAACAACATCCCTTTTTCTCCATCTCCGAAATACAGTTTATTATGAAGAGTATCTATCTTTACCAATGACAATACAGGATTTTCAAAAGGAAATTCTGGCGTATGAACCTGAAAAAGAGGAAGTTTTTTTTGAATAGGCACGTGTGGAATCTGAGGAGGCATTTTTTCAGGTGCCAAGGTAGTGAAGTAGCGCATAACTGATCGCCATTCCTCATCTGATAAAATAGGTTTATCAGGAAATAAATAGGAGTTAAGAAACCCTTTCTCTTGCTTATAAGTAGTTCCCTCAAAACCAGTAATACCTAGTAACGGTCCCATTTTGGGAAAAACCGCTTCTTTCCATGTTTTCTTATCTACTAAATCAGGCGTGGGTAATTGATGACATGACTGGCAATATTTTTCTGCCAATCTACGATCCGCGGCTTCCCCTGGATAAGTTTCAGGTGTACTACAGGAATAAAAAAAGATACTATAGCTTAGTAGAAAGATATAAAGGGAAAGAGTAAATAGATAACGCATGAAAGTGACTTTTTTATGTAAAAATATCACTTTTTAAAGTATGATTCCAAAATATCTTTGCCCTGATAGGTACCATATGTAGCTACAGGAATAAACCGTGCAAATAGCTCTTCTTTATACCAGTTCCGGGTACGGGTCTTGTGTACAACTTCTTTGTGAAAAGTTTTCTTATAGGCAAAATTCTTTATAGCATCCGAATTTTCCCAAATACTTATAGTGGCCTGCTGAATCAATGGTAACTCCCCTACTCCAATAGAAAATAACATTCCTGGAGCACTGTGAATAACTGCCTGTACACGAGGAACATTTTGCCAGAACTCTGGTAATCGATACCAATAGATAGTAGCCCTTGTAAGAACTACCACTGGAAGCGTATTATCTGTAGTATTATATGTTTCTTCAAAAGGATTTATATGATTCCAATACCCATGTGTATGTGTTGGCAATAATACAAGGTGGTATGTTTCGTTGGCATATGTAGAATACTTCTTCGATAAATCAGAATTGAAAAACCAAGTAGCATCTTCTATAGTGTTCCATACTGTTAACAAAGCGTACCGTGTAAAGTCTGGTATCATGCTAAATCCGCCTTTTCCACTACCAAGCATCTTTCCAAAACGTAATCCTTTAGGAGTTGGATTTAGCAAAGCGGACTTTCCCATTTGTCCCAATGCCCACCAGCCTTTATTTGCAGGAAACTGAAAAATAGATAGAACTGCTACTGATTGATAAGTATCTACAGGCATTAGAAAACGAAAGTTCATAGAATCCGAAAGGGTTATTGTTATGTTTCTTTCCCCTAAAAGTGTATGCCTATTCTATCATTAAATCTTATGTCTTTCCCCATTTTTAGCTAGTGACTCATCTTTCTCCAATATGTAATCAATTAGGATGAGAAAACTTTGTGGTAAGAATTCTGCTCAGATTTTTTTGTAGTGAGTATGCACAAGACAAAATAGTGAACAGAATTATACTCAAACACAAAAACACTATTCGAATAGTTGCACAAAGTGATCAGCATTTAGGTCAAAAAAAGAGATGATCTATATTCTGATCAAAACAAAAAGTGATCGGAATTTTAGTCAAAAGCAAAACTACTATGAATAATACTCAATCTTTAGACCAATCAGTGAGGCTACCTTGTCTTTCTGAAAAGACTTTTGCCTTGTATTATGCATAGATAGGAAATCTGCTTGAATAAAAACGCATGCTTAAATTTATGATAACTTATATATAGTATAAAACAAAAGACCTTCCCGTTTGGAAAGGTCTTTTGTTTTATATAACCAAGTATCGATTATGCTTCCATCAGTACTTCATCGTGTTGGCTCACATCCAATCCTAAACGTTCTTCCTCTTCTGATACTCGTAGTGGAACGATTGCATTTGTTACAACCAACAATATATAAGATACAACGAATGCGAAAACAGATACAATTACCAATGCCAGCATATGTTTTAAGAATAGCGCTGTTTCACCAAATGCCAATCCATTTTCTACAACAGCAGAATTTACTGCGCTAGTTGCAAAAATACCTGTCATAACCATACCAACCATACCACCAACACCATGACAAGGGAACACATCCAACGTATCATCAATTTTTCCTGACTTAGCCTTCCAATGTGCAATGATGTTACTGATAATACCAGCAGCAGTACCAATAAAGATACTAGTAGGAATTGTTACAAAACCAGCAGCAGGGGTAATTGCAACCAGACCAACAACAGCACCAATACAAAAACCAAGAGCTGATAACTTTTTACCTTTAGCTACATCAAACAATACCCAAGACAGTCCAGCAGCAGCAGCAGCAATATTTGTAGTTGCAAATGCACTAACAGCTAAAGTACCTGCTCCTACAGCAGATCCAGCGTTAAAACCAAACCATCCAAACCAAAGCAAACCAGTACCTAAAAGGACAAATGGAATATTCGCAGGAGGATGAACTTCATTTTCAACCATAGATTTACGTTTCTTTAGGAAAATAGCAGCAGCCAATGCAGCCCAACCAGCAGACATATGTACAACCGTTCCACCAGCAAAGTCTAACACACCTAGTTTAAACAAAAATCCTTCCGGATGCCAAGTCCAGTGTGCAAGTGGGGAATATACAATCAAGCTAAATAATACAATAAAGAGTACATATCCTTTAAAGTTTACACGTTCTGCAAAAGAACCAGTAATAAGTGCAGGCGTGATAATGGCAAACTTTAATTGGAAGAAAGCAAATAATGCTAATGGAATAGTAGGAGCCAGAGACCAGGGAGCTTTTGCATCCAAAACGTTTCTAAACATAAAAAAAGTAGTAGGATCACCAATAAAACCTCCAATAGAATCTCCAAAGGCTAAACTAAAACCAACTACAATCCATAAAACACTGATTACACCCATGGACACAAAGCTTTGGAGCATAGTAGAGATAACGTTACGCATATTTACCATACCACCATAGAAATAGGCCAAGCCAGGAGTCATCAACAAAACGAAAGCTGTGGCTGTAAGCATCCAGGCAGTATCACCAGCACTTATTTCCCAAGGCTTTCCATCAGGGAAAGTCCCTTTTGTAAGGATTTCAGTAGGGACAGCAGGCAGGAAAACTGCTGCGAAACTCACCACAAGTAGAATAATGAGCGGCAAATAGGACTTTTGGTTCATGCAAGTAAGTGTTTAATTGACAAACAGTTAACGGTTTTAAGTTTAGAATTGGTTTTCTGTAGCTGACTATTATTACTTAAATAAGATTAGGGGCAGGATTGTTTTTTCAGGATATACTTAACAAATATACTATGTTTTAGATAAATTACCAACGAAAATAAGGCTTGTACAGATAAATTTACACTTATTTTTCGATAAACACCTAAAAAACAAAGGCTAAATTTCAAAAACACACCAATCAATATAGTAATTAAAGTAGCTTGGTCTATACAGTATAAGGACATCTACTTATAACTACCATTCTTTTACTGGACCTTTTGCCACTTTCTCCTGAACTGGATTGTATATCATGGCTTTCTTAAGGTCTGCAACTAGATTATTGACTAAAACATATGTTGCTTTTTTATTAGACTCCCAGTTTTTTTGCCATCCCGAAGCTTTTGCATCTTCTAAAGGCTTTATCTTTCCTGTAGGTACGACCTGATAATTTCTATTTTCGTGGTAATAGTGAAAAACAAAGTCTGTGAAGCGATACCGATATTTGTTTTCTTTTACTTCAATCTGAATCCTATAAGAGATTGAGCCATTTTGTCTTTTAGTTAAATACCCGGTTGCATAAACGGGGTATTCACTTATAGCAGTAAGTTTATGGCCATCGGCAGTTAATGAATCAACTATTGAGGTAAACTTCTGAGCAACCAGCCAGTTATAAGCATTTTGATGCAGCAGTTCTTTTGGAATCGAATCAGTTGAGTTAACCTCGTAAAAAACAATCTTGTTATTTTCGACAGGAAGTAGGCTTTGAGCATAAGACCAGCCAAGGATCATATTTAATCCAGCGATCAAAAGAATACGACTCCAAAAGAAACGTACTGATATCAATTTCATACTAAATAACTATTAGAACTTGTAGATGAATGCCAGAGTGAGAGTTGACTGAGTATTTTTGCTAAATACACCATCACTATCTTCAAATTTCTGATGTTGTTCATTTCCTCCACCAGATAGCTTAGGATAACTATCTAATCTGTACTCAGGCTTGATTAACAAGTGGCCATCTGCTAATGTAAAGTTTCCTGTTACTGTTACGGAATTTACGGTAGTACCGGCACCTAATCCATTTCGTACTCCTCTAACACCACTGGTGTTATCGAAATATTCATAACGAGCACCTAACCCAAACACATCCGAAATAGCAACATTACTATATAATGCTACACCTCCCCAAGTACTGGCATCTTGACCAGAGCCACCTTTTTCACTTCCCATGGCAGCATTTAATCCCATGAAGAATTTTTCTGTTATCTGGTAAGATGTAGTAAGGTCAAATAAAGAGTAATAAGCGCCATCAATGCTAGTCGATGAAGGAGCTTCGTTACTACCGATCCAGTTCAGATAGACATTCCAACCAGAAACAGGTTGCACATACAATTGGCTTATGATTGCTTTCGCACGATTATTATCATTTAGATTATCTATGTTATTGACTATCCCAGCCATTAAAGCAACTTTATCGGAGAAAGCATAGGTACCTTTTAAGCCTATGTGGTAGAAAGGCCCATTATTGAATAAGTTGGATAAGGAATAGTTGTAATTGATAGGAGCATCAATCACTTCATATCCTATATGAGTACCAAACTGTCCGGCAGTGAATGACAATTTGTCTGTTGCCTTATAAGTAAAATAAGCTTGTTTGATACCAAGCGCAGTAGAGCCTCCTCCTAAAGGACCAACATAATTTCCATAGTTACCCATATCTGCATTGGGACCAAATGTCAGATCAATAACGGCTTCAGACTTCTTGTTACTGTAAACAGCTTTTGTTTGTACTAATCCCAATGAGAATTGTCCCGCCACATAATCAAAAGCACGGGCATTTCCTCCTCCAACAGTAACTCCTTCATCTAAACCAGATGCTCCTGTATTGCGTCGTGAAAGAGGTTTATTAAAGTTACTCAGATAATAGGAATCTAAATAGCCAGAAAAAGTAAACTTTCCTTTATCCTCCTCTGTAGTTGCAGGTGTAGAATCTTGTGCGTTTGCATTAAAGAACAGAGCGGTGGCGGCCAAGGCCAGAAGTACAACTTTTCTCATAATGATAAAAGGTTCGATTTGATTACTTAATAAGGGTTAAGGGTGTAAATCATTTATGGGTTTGTATGATGAAGGAAAGGCAGGATCAAAAAGTAGATGTAAGATCTATTATGTAATAAGAGTATTCATGCTATTAAATTTTGAAAGAACTTTTAGGAGTTTATACTTAACTATTTCTCACAGCGGGAATGCTAAACTCAGAATATCTTATCAAAAAAACAAATTATATGTTAATTTTTTACCCAAAAACAATGTAAAATACTATTTTTCTAAAGAAACACCATATAAAAATGAGGCACAATCGCAGTTTTACATACATAAATTCGGATTTATACCTAAAAATTTAACTTCATATCCTCACTTTCACACAACTATCTGTCTGTTTGTTTCAAACCAGCAAAATATGTCTAAAAAATAACCTATTTAAAGAAAAAACATATAACATTCTATTTTTACAGTAGAAAATCAGTAGCAAAAATGAAAATATAAGACGTTTTTATTTCTAATAACCTTTATCATTCAGCTGATCTAGTAGGAGAAATAACTAGAAAAATCGGAGACCAATCAACACAAACCACACATTAATAAGTTTTTTTACTTATATCATTATTTTAGCAAAATATTATTCCAACAATCAGTTATTAAAAAAAAAATTATTAATCATTTTGTTGATAATCAATAAATATGAATAATTTAAGGAAGTCAAAAGTGACATCCATTAAGTATATACACCCAAGATTCACTATCAATACAGGCTAATACTACCCAAACTGCAAGAATAAAATTGAACTTTTTTTATTTTAAATTATCAAAATCAAATAATCTGATCAAAAAAAAGGCTACTCACATTGCATAACAAAATATTATATGTAATTTTCTAAACTATTTCATCAATAAATTTTATTCCGAATTAGAGTTTAACATCAAAATATAGCACCTACCCTAATGGAATCATTCAGAATTAAAGTTGGTTAACTATTTATAACCCAACTTTCGTTTGGTTTCCACTTTCCAGAGGATACTTTTTTAACAAAGAATTGTATTTTAATAAGTCAAATCATGATGAACGATCAGCACGAACAACTTCAGCCGGAGGGGCTCTATCATCCTAGTTTTGAACATGATGCCTGCGGTATTGGCTTTATTGCTAATATCAAGGGTCGCAAATCTCACCAGATTGTAGAAGATGGCATAAAAATGCTAACCCGTATGGAACATAGGGGTGCATGTGGATGTGAAGCCAATACAGGTGATGGAGCAGGAATTCTGATTCAGGTTCCACACGAATTCTTTCTGGATGAATGTACAAAACTTGGCCTGGCACTTCCTCCTTATGGAGAATATGGAGTAGGAATGGTCTTTTTTCCGAAGGATGAAAAACTACGTGAAGAATGCCGTACTATTCTAAACAGAAAGATTAAACAATTAAAGCTTGAGCTGATCGGTTATCGTGTTGTTCCAACCATGAATGGTGACATTGGAGAGAGTGCATTAGCTGTAGAACCACAGATGGAACAAGTCTTTATCAAAAGACCTCCACATATTACAAATCCAGATGAGTTTGAACGTAAACTATTTGTATTGCGTAACTACTCTACACGCGTTATTAATGAATCTGTTCAGGGACTGAAAGGTGATTTTTACTTTGCGTCCCTTTCTTATAAAACTATAGTATATAAAGGACAACTTACAACTGGCCAGGTTCGCCCTTATTTCCCGGATCTGCATAATGAAAATGTAGTGTCTGCCCTTACTGTGCTTCACTCTCGTTTTTCAACTAATACATTTCCATCCTGGAAACTGGCTCAGCCATTCCGTTATATTGCCCATAATGGTGAGATCAATACCGTTCGTGGTAACGTAACCTGGTTTACAGCAGCAGAAACTGAATTTTTCTCGGAGTTCTTTACAAAAGAAGAACTGGATATGTTGCGCCCTATCTGTAATCCAACTTTCTCAGATTCTGCCAACCTGGACAATGTAATTGAGATGTTGGTATTAACAGGTCGCTCATTACCTCATGTAATGATGATGCTTATACCTGAAGCTTGGGATGGTAATGAGCAAATGGACCCTGTACGTAAAGCATTCTACGAGTACCATGCATCATTAATGGAACCTTGGGATGGTCCTGCATCTATTACCTTCACAGATGGAAAGATTGTAGGAGCTACATTAGACCGTAATGGTCTTCGCCCTTCCCGTTTCTGTGTGACCAACGATGATATGGTTATCATGGCATCTGAAACAGGTGTTCTGGAAGTGGATGAATCTAAAGTAATTAAGAAAGGACGCCTTCAACCAGGCCGTATGTTTATTGTAGATATGGAACAAGGCCGTATCTTATCAGATGAAGAAGTAAAAGATCAGATTTCTTCACGTAAACCATACGGAGAATGGTTGAAACAGAATAAGATTAAACTGGCTGATGTGCCTGAACCAGGTGGAAAATTCCGTCCACTGGATGAGAAGACGCTTTTAAAAAGACAAATTGCTGCTGGCTATACATCTGAAGATCTTAAGTTTGTTATTGGCCCAATGGCTATGACCGGACTAGAGGCTTTAGGTTCTATGGGGCTGGATACACCTCTGGCTGTTTTATCTGATCAAAGCCAGCATTTGTCCAGTTATTTCAAACAATTGTTTGCTCAGGTAACTAACCCTCCTATTGATCCAATCCGGGAGAGAATGGTTATGTCCCTGATTTCATTCGTAGGTGTTTCCAGAAATCTATTAACAGAGACACCAGAACATTGCCATACACTGGAGCTACCTCAACCTGTACTAACCAATCAAGATCTGGAGAAGATTCGTTATATAGATCATAAAGGCTTCCAGACTAAAACTATCTATACCTATTTCAAAGCAGATGGTCAGCCGGATGCATTGGAAAGAGGTCTGGAAAGATTGTGCCGTTATGCAGAAGATGCAGTAGTAGATGGATTCGCTATTATTATATTATCAGATCGTAGTTTTGATAGCAGTCATGCTCAGATTCCGTCTTTATTAGCAACTGCAGCTGTGCATCATCACCTGATTCGTAAAGGACTTCGTGATAATGTCGGAATCATTGTAGAAGCTGGAGATGTATGGGAAACACATCACTTTGCTACGCTGATTGGGTATGGAGCCTCTGGTATCAACCCATATCTTGCTTTTGAGACTATCTCTGATATGAAACGCAAAGGCAGACTGGAAACCGAACTGGAAGAAGATTATTTGCATAAAAATTATATTAAATCTGTTGGTAAAGAATTGCTGAAAATCTTTGCCAAAATGGGTATATCTACGTTACAATCTTATCAGGGAGCTCAGATTTTTGAAGCGCTTGGTATTCATAAAGAAGTAATAGATACTTATTTCACTCGCACAGTTTCACGTATTGGAGGCTTAAAACTGGATGATATTGCACGTGAAGTATTGATTCGTCATCAACTGGCATTCCCAACAGACCCGATACCAACACAACGTTTGGAAGTTGGTGGCGTGTATCAATGGAAACAACGTGGAGAGCAACATATTTTCAATCCACAAACAATCCATTTATTACAGGAATCCTCAAAACGCAATGACTATCAATTGTTTAAGAAATACTCAAAACTAATTGATGATCAAACACAAAAGGCACTGACTTTGCGCGGTATGCTGAAATTCAAGCCTGGCAAGTCTATTCCTATTGAAGAAGTTGAACCAATCGAAAGCATCTTTAAGCGATTTGCTACAGGGGCTATGTCTTTTGGCTCTATCTCATGGGAAGCTCATACAACATTAGCTATTGCGATGAACCGGATTGGAGGAAAGAGCAATAGCGGTGAAGGAGGAGAAGACGAGCGTCGTTTTGATAAACAACCAAATGGAGACTGGTTAAACTCTGCGATTAAACAGGTAGCATCAGGCCGTTTTGGTGTAACAAGCTATTATCTAAGCAATGCACAAGAATTGCAGATCAAAATGGCTCAGGGCGCAAAACCAGGAGAAGGTGGTCAGCTACCAGGACATAAAGTAGATGAGTGGATAGGACGTACACGTCACTCTACTCCAGGAGTAGGTCTAATTTCACCACCACCACACCACGATATTTACTCAATTGAAGATTTGGCCCAGCTGATCTTTGATTTAAAGAATTCGAATCGTGATGCCCGTATCAGTGTTAAACTGGTATCTGAGGCAGGTGTCGGAACTATCGCTGCGGGTGTTGCTAAAGCACATGCAGATGTGGTACTGATTGCAGGACACGATGGAGGAACAGGAGCATCTCCACTAAGTTCTATCCGTCATGCTGGTTTGCCATGGGAGCTTGGATTAGCGGAGACACATCAGACACTGGTAAAAAATAAACTTAGAAGCCGTATCGTAGTTCAGGCTGACGGACAAATTCGTACAGGTCGAGATCTGGCTATTGCAGCATTGCTTGGAGCAGAAGAGTTTGGTGTAGCCACAGCAGCATTAGTAACTGCCGGATGTATCATGATGCGTAAGTGTCACTTAAATACATGTCCGGTTGGTGTAGCTACCCAAAATGAAGAATTACGCGCTTTATTTACTGGTAAGCCTGAGCATGTAGTGAATATGTTTACATTCCTGGCAATGGAACTACGTGAGATCATGGCAGAGCTTGGTTTTCGTACAGTAAATGAAATGGTAGGGCAGGTAGATCGTCTGGAGCCACGTGATAATATCAATCATTGGAAACACAAAAACCTGGATTTCGCCGCAATCCTGCATAAAGCACCTGTAAGTCTGGAAGTAGGTTTGTACAAACAGGAAGAACAAGATCATGGCATTGATGCCATTCTGGATCTTGAACTGATTCGTCAGGCTAAAGTTGCCATAGAAGACAAAGTTTCAGTAAAAGGCGAATTTGAAATTCAAAACATAGATCGTGCAGTAGGTACTATGCTTTCCAATGAAATTTCTAAGAAATATCTGGGAGAAGGATTACCAAACGAAACCATCCATTATAAGTTTACAGGCCACGCCGGACAAAGTTTTGGTGCTTTTGGAGCCAAAGGACTGACTCTGGAACTGGAAGGAGATGCTAATGACTATGTGGGGAAAGGATTGTCCGGAGCAAGACTTGTTATCTACCCTGATCGTAAAGCAACCTTTGTTCCATCTGAAAACAGTATTATCGGAAACGTAGCATTTTACGGAGCTACAGCTGGTGAAGCCTATATTAAAGGGATGGCTGGTGAACGCTTCTGTGTACGTAACTCAGGTGTGAAAGCAATAGTAGAAGGTGTTGGAGATCATGGCTGTGAATATATGACAGGTGGGGTTGCAATTATCCTAGGTAGTACTGGACGTAACTTTGCAGCAGGAATGAGTGGTGGTGTAGCCTATGTTTGGGATAAGGCCGGAGATTTTGAAAGTAAGGTGAATAAAGAGATGGTAAATCTGGAAAGGCTTACACCAGAAGATGAAACTATCATCCGGATGTATGTAGAAAATCATGCAACATTTACCAAATCAGAAGTTGCCAAAGATGTATTAACAAGCTGGAATGATGTTATCAAGCAGTTTGTAAAAGTAATGCCTGCTGACTTCAAAAAAGCACTGGAAAAGAAAAACATCAGCCTTTCCGAACAAATCCAGAACAAGGAAATTGTATACGGGAACTTTTTGGCAAAAGTCTGATAGTTTACCAGAATCAACTATCTGTCTTTATAACAATATGTTGTAAAGACAGATATACCCCAAACATTCAATAATTCTATTAATCAGTCATTTATTCACACAGATAAGCGATAGATATGGGAAAACCGACCGGATTCCTGGAGTTTACAAGAGAGCTGCCAGAAAAACGCAAGAAAGAAGAGCGTGTAAAAGATTATAATGAGATTGAAAAAACGTTTTCGACTGAATTAGCCGAAAAACAAGCTGCCCGTTGTATGAATTGCGGAGTTCCATTTTGTCATAATGGATGTCCGCTAGGAAATATTATTCCCGAATTTAATGATGCCGTATATGCACAAGATTGGGCTCTAGCCTATGAAATTTTAGCATCAACAAACAATTTTCCTGAATTTACAGGACGCATTTGTCCTGCACCTTGCGAATCATCCTGTGTATTGGGAATTAATAAACCTCCTGTTACAATTGAGGCAATTGAACGCTACATTATTGAAACAGCTTTTGAAAAAGGATATGTTCAGCCAAATCTTCCTAAATTCCGTACAGGCAAAAAAGTAGCCGTTATAGGTTCTGGCCCTGCAGGTTTGGCAGCAGCAGCCCAACTGAACAAAGCAGGTCATCTGGTAACCGTATTTGAAAGAGCAGATGCAGTAGGAGGCTTATTACGATACGGTATCCCTGATTTTAAATTAGATAAAAAAGTGATTGATCGCCGTGTGGAAGTAATGGAGGCAGAAGGAATCACTTTTAAAACCAATGCCAATGTAGGCGTAAACGTACGTACAAAAGCTTTACTGGAAGAGTTTGATGCAGTAGTGCTTTCTGGTGGATCTACTGTAGCCAGAGATCTTCCAATCCCTGGACGTAATCTGAAAGGTATTTATCCGGCAATGGAATTCCTTAGCCAGCAAAACAAACGAGTAGCTAATCGTCCGGTAGCAGTAGATCATCGGGGTGTTAATTACGAAAATGGAGAATTGTTAGCAACTGGTAAAAATGTAATTGTAATAGGTGGTGGTGATACAGGTTCTGACTGTGTAGGTACATCCAACAGACATGGAGCTAACTCTGTTACACAAATCGAATTGATGCCAATGCCTCCTAAAGAACGGGCAGAAAGCACACCTTGGCCACACTGGCCGATGATGTTGCGTACTTCTACTTCACATGAAGAAGGTTGTAACCGGCACTGGGCTATTCAGACAAAAGAATTTGTAGGTGATGAGAATGGCAATCTGAAAGCAATCAAACTAGTAGATCTTGAGTGGAAAGTAGAAAACGGCCGTTCTATATTTGTTGAAGTAGCAGGTAGTGAACGTGAGATTCCTTGTGAACTGGCATTGCTTGCCATGGGCTTTTTACATCCACAACAAGAAGGTATGTTAAATGAACTGGGTGTTGAATACGATGAAAGAGGCAATGTGAAAGCACAAAACTATCAAACCAATAATGTAAAAGTATTTGCAGCTGGCGATATGCGTCGTGGACAGAGTCTGGTAGTTTGGGCAATCTCTGAAGGCCGTGAGGCTGCTCGTGCCGTTGACGAATACCTGATGGGTCACAGTGAACTGGAAGCTAAAGCCGTTTCAATGCTTAATGCACAGAAATTTGACTTTGCTTAATGTATAAGTCTTCTCAAATAAAAAGAGCCATCCTACGATAGGATGGCTCTTTTTATTTGAGAATGTTGGTATCAGGATTTTTCCAGTGGGGCTACAGTCACTCTACTCTTCTTACCATATCGACGATATAATATCCAGGCTATGCTACCTATCACAAATAGAAACCATAATCGGGAGAAGAAAATTACTATCTCTTCAAAGATATACCACCCATCGACTAAAGATTCTTTGAGCCGGACAAATAAACCAGGTTTATAGCTTTCTATATTGTTAGGGTTCACAATAATTTCTCTAAAAACAGTCTCCCGCTGATAGATTTGTAAATGAACAGTACTATATGCAATCTGATCCTCCAAGCCCAAAGTATGAACTCTTGACTGATCGAGTCGATTTTGCCTATCTAACAGGTTTTCCTCAGCCGTCGTACTTTCACCCAGTTTTTTTCCTCGTTTATCGATATTCTGAGTCATCCGATTTTCATAACTTTCCAAGCGTTTCTGTTGCAACTGATTGGATAATAAATCAAATCCTGCATCTTCTGCTTTCACTACCCTATAATCCAGAAAATCGACCAGGCTATTCAAACTACGCATCAGGCTATCAAGCTTGGCATTAGGTATACGCAAAGTTATATTATTGGTAACGGTATAGGTCTTTACTTCCAGAGTAGAATCAGAACTGACAGGAACTGACTCAGTTCGATCAACAGATGACTGAAGATTGGAATTGGTAATGAAGCCGTCGAATTTGGCAGTCAGATCTTCTATCTGATTTGTCGCACTTCTAACATTTTTCACTTTACACTTTACATCTGCAGTACGGATAAATTTTCGTCCCGTTTTTTCCAGATTATTTTTGCTATCAAGTGTAAAGTTTGCATTTTCTTCTGGTTGAGGAGATGCATTTGCAGCTACAGCTACGGTATCCGTCATGGCAGCGGATTCTGAGACATAAGAATCATCTCTTTCTTTTTTAGAGGAACAGGCGGTAAACCCAATAGAAAGAAAGATAGTTAAATAAGCGAAATACAGTGGTTGTTTCATAGGTAGTGAATAAAAGTTAATTAAAACTCAAACACTTACATAATACCATTGAGTACTATGCAGATGAAAAACATGTATATCGCGAAATACGATTTTAATACAGAGGCAATAGAAAGGTAACCTCAGAAAGGATCACAATATTTCTACTTACCAGCATCTTTTCGAAAAATGCAGTTTCTGTTTTTTATTCATAAGGAGAAGGACTTAGAGCTGACCATCCACCATCAATAACAAGACATTGACCTGTAATCTGCCCAGCAATAGGAGAGGTCAGAAACAAAGCTGCCTCAGCTATATCCTGTACAGTTCCCGGTCGTCCCATAGGTGTGATTCGGGACCATGTATTTATATACTCTTTGTCTTCGAGCGTACGTTCGGTCAAAGTAGCACCAGGCGCTATACAATTGATGGTAATCTGATGTGGAGAAAGATCCACAACCAGGTTTTTGGCTAACATCTCTATCCCCGCCTTGGTCATTCCATAAGCTGCCAGATTTTTGTGTGACTGATGAGCCGTAACAGAGGACATCAGTAAAATACGTCCACCCAAGCCTTGAGCTATCATTTGAGTAGTTGCCTTCTGAGTCAGAAAAAATGTTCCAAATAAATTTACTTCCAGTAATCGTTTCAAAGAACTCGGTTGATATTCCAGGAAGTCCCCAAAGGTGGTAATACCCGCATTGGCTATCAGAATATTTAATTGACCAAATTCTTTACTAGCTGTTTGTACCAGTCGTTCAATTGTTTCCAGTTGACTCGAATCACCTCCACATGGCTTACAAATCCCTCCAGCATCCTGAATAGCATCTGATGCTTTTGTACATAGATGCTCATCAATATCATTTAAAATAACTTTTGCGCCGTTAGAGGCTAGCTGTCGGGCTATTTCGAATCCAATACCTACTCCTGCTCCAGTAACAATGGCAACCTGATTACTAAAATCGTGCATAAAATATTATTTTAATCTATTGACCAGATTTCTGATACAAGTTTTTTACTCATTACAATAGTTAAAGATACCCTGCTCCCCAATAACTTATATACCCAATCCATTCATGCCACAGTGTAGACCATTTCCCCAAAGCACTTTCAGAAGGCAATAGCCAATAATCAGGAGTCCACTTACGTCCTGAACTATAGAAATCAGTAGTAAATACAGTTACAGGAACATTGGCTTTCTCAAAACAACCTTTAGCACGTCTCATATGAAAAGCGGATGTTACCAGTAAATATGATTTACCAGGGAAGCGTTTTTCCAGCACTTTTGCAGAAAACAATGCATTTTCATGTGTATTACGAGATTTATTTTCAAGTACAATAACGCTGTCTGGCACACCGGCTAATTTTAGTATGGAAGCCAATTCTTCTGCTTCACTTTCATTCTTGTTCCGGTTTACCAATTGACCAGAGCCGCCACTAATAAGGAAATATTTTATTTTTCCGATCTTGTACAATTGCAAAGGATGCAAAATACGATCTGCTCCTTTGGCAAAATAGACCCGATCCTGAGGCTCACGCTCTGTATCAGTTACGCCTGTAAGAACAACAGCTACATCATGAGGCGCCAAATCTGCTATTGGTGTAACAGAAATTTCCCAGGCACGTATAGCTTCATTAACGATCAGGTTGTTGGTAAATAGGATTAATAAAATAAACGCTATTTTTATGGCTCGATTTTTTAGCCGGGGTACCTTTGTCCAAAAACTGTAGAGGAACAAACCTACAATCCAGGTGATGGGCATTAAAATATAGAATAAACTTTTGGATAGAACGAAGAACATGTATAACCTTTCAGATGGAAATATAGATTTTCTGGCAAAATACTATATTTTTAATTGTAAAAACGTGTATCTATCTATTTCTCAGCCTGTATCTTAATAATCAAACATCTGCTTTAATTTACCGTATACTATTCCATACATACTTCAGTAGCTATGACCACATCTGTTACCGTTTCTGCCAATCGCAAAAGAATCATAAGTTTGGATGTAAGCCAATTATCTTATGATGAAACAACCCGGGAAATTCTGGACCTGGGAAGCAGTCATACACCTTCCTATGTATGCTATGCCAATGTGCATATGACCATTGAAGGGCATTGGTCACCTGCGTTTGCAGAGATAGTAAATAATGCAAACATCGTAGCTCCTGATGGAGTACCTCTGGCTAAAGCATTCAAATCATTATATGGTGTGTCTCAGGAAAGAGTAGCAGGTATGGACATGTTACCCTCTTTGATTGCTGATTGTGAAAAAGAAGGATTGTCTATTTATTTTTTTGGAACAACCAATGAAACATTGGACGCGATGAGAAAACGAATCGAGAAAGATCACCCCAATTTACGTATTGCAGGTATGTTCTCTCCTCCTTTCGGTTCTCTTAATGCAGCTAATAATGAGAAATATGCTCAGATGATCAACGACTCTGGCGCTAATCTGGTTATGGTAGCACTAGGTTGTCCCAAACAGGAAACCTGGATGTCTCAAAACTACAAGAAGATCAATGCCGTATTGCTGGGTGTGGGAGGCGCTTTTGATGTATATGCAGGGGTACGGAAACGGGCTCCTTCCTGGATGCAAAAACTAGCACTTGAATGGTTATACAGACTGGCCCAGGAACCGAAACGAATGTTTAAACGCTACTTTGTCACAAACAGTACCTATATATGGCTTCTGAGTAAACAAATTATGGCTAAAAAATAAATAATTTGGCTCTAAGCTCTATTGTCTTTTGCACCAGAAAATAAATCTGTGAGTGCACTAATTTTTTGACATTAAATTCTAGATCAGTGTTTTCGATTCATACGGATACTTTTGCCGGATATACGCGCTATTTGTTAAAGAATGAGCAAACAAACGAAACCATTGCTGTACTTCCTGAATATGGAGGACTTATTCAGGAACTCGTACTGTCATTAAATAACCATGCTTATTCTATTATTGATGGTGTTACAGAAGAAGACCTTCCCGGAAATATGTGGTATAAGAGTTCTCTTCTGTTTCCTTTTCCAGGCAGAATCAAAGATGGTATCTATACATTTGAAGGAAAAGACTATCAGCTACCCATTAATGAACTGATGCGCAAGAGTGCCTTACATGGTCTGATAGCAGATAAGTCCTTTCAGATTATACGTACGGATATAAAAAATGACAGAGCCATTCTGGAACTTGCATACACTTATACAGGACAACTTACAGGCTATCCATTCCCTTATACATTAACTGTAAAGTATACACTTCTTTCTAATCATGTATTCCGGATGGACATTCGTGTCCAGAATACAGGAGCAACCAATATGCCTATGGGATTTGGATGGCATCCTTATTTCAAAACCGGATCACGAGTAGATCAGTTACGAATTATTTTACCTTCTAAAAAATACTATGAATTAGATGCGTTTGTTGTTCCTACAGGCAAAATCAAACAAATGCAGGGATTTACCGCAGCAGCATTTCAGAAAGGAGGAAACCAGATAGCGGGCAAACAGTTTGATCATGGGTTCACAGGAGGTCAATACAAAGGATCGGCAAAGACGTTGCTCCATGATGAATTACAAAATCTGACAATCTGCCTTACTCAATCCCGTCATCACGGATTTAATTATACACAAGTATTCACTCCTTCACATCGCAACAGCATTGCTATAGAGCCACAAACCTGTATGGCAAATGTATTCAATAACGAAATTGGCTTACTGGTGCTAGAACCGGGTAAAGAGTGGATAGGTGATATTACGGTTCATCTACAATAAATACATAGGTTATCCAAAAGAGGTCTTAGGCTCCAGAAAAATATTATCCTCCTCTGCTCCGTAAGCATTGTAATAATCCAGTGCTTCTTTCATCTGGCTATAAACTCTTTCTTTTAAGACAGCCACGTCCTTCATTGTTAGTCCCTCAACAGGCACAGGTTCCAGAAAAACAGTTGTAATAGTACCTGGACGAAGTTCAAATTTTATTCGTGGTAATAAGTTCCGGCTATTCAGAATTACCATTGGAAGTACTGGCGTCTGTGTTTCTATTGCCAGCCGGAAAGCACCATCATAAAAAGGAAGCATAGGCTGGTCTGTAGTGTTCATACTTCCTTCCGGAAATATAAAGACAGAAATTCCCTGTCTCAGCTTATCCTTCAGAGCATTCATACTTTTAATGCGACTGGCAACACTACTTCGATCTACTACAACTACCACATACGGATAAAGCCATCCAAAAACAGGAATCTTCTTCATTTCTACCTTCCCTAAAGGACGGCATTGTCCTGGTATGGCAGTTACAAATGCAGGTGAATCCAAATAAGAATTATGATTGGCTACATATATATATGGCTGTGACTGATCTATTTTATGGCGATTAATGGTCTTAAAACGGATAAAGCTGGTAAGACCGAACCCATATCCCCAGAGTTTTAGAAAAATATAAGATATACGTCCTCCCAGCTTCTCTCCCAAAACAAATGGCAATACAACCAGTGGTAGTGAGAGTGTCATAATAATACAGAATGTGGCAACTGCCCAGAAAAGATATATTTTCAATACTGCTCTTTTGAGAAAATCCATAGTATGCTATTAGAGGAAAAATGGTTACAGAGCCTGTACCCCATTAAAGAGACGATCGGTGACACATCTGATAAATTTAACAAACGGTTTATACTATCTATCAAAAAGCTAAAGTTGTTTAGTTAACTATTGACTTCCTGCTTTTCTGATTCTACAGGATGCCGCTGGTGATTAAATGGTGAGTTATAATTATGCAAACGAATGGCACGAATGGATAACCAGATTCCAATAAGCAGAGAAATTATTCCTCCAAAAGCCATGATCGGATAGCTTTCGACAAAGAAGAAAAAGTCATACGAAGCATGTAATAACGTTGCACTAGCTAAACCTATCATTTTATATAACCCGATGTTATAATTATGCTTGAATTTTGCAGCGCCTACAAAATAGCCCATAGCAACAGCAAAAGTAGCGTGAGCAGGTACAGCGGTAAACATTCTGAGAATGGCAACTTCAAAACCACCTTCTATTACGTAAAATATATTCTCAAATGTAGCAAAACCCATTGCAATCATTACTCCATAAGTAATTCCATCAAAAGGTTCATTGAACTCTTTTTTGCGATAGGCAAAAAACACCAGGCACATATATTTACACCACTCTTCTGTAAAACCTACTAAAAGCGCTTTAGAGAAGGTATCCGGAATATCTTTTATATCATCTATATTCCAACCCAGCAGTTGCCCCAGAAAAGCTTGAATGAAAGTAGCTGCCAGTGCGCTAACAACACCCAGAATAAATGTTTTTACCAATAAATGTAGCGGTTCCTTATCCAGCTTATCCTTCTCATAAATAAAGATCGCAATTGCCAATCCGGGCGCTATGGCTAATGCCAGCAAAATAAATGTCATGTGAGTAGAAAGTAACTTCTGCAAATGTACACAGGAATACCATATTAGCGTACTAAAGATTTGTTCTTGTATGTCAGGACAAAAGACTTCCTGTTTTTTTAGGTAAATTACATGAAAATAATAAAATTTCCGCAAACTACTTCTGAGAACCAAGTCTTTTTGAATATATCCACTTGAATAATCTGACTTTGATTATACAATACATCTTATGAATCAGGAAGAAAAGATAGCACAACTACTATCACGACTGGAAAAACTAACCCAGGTAGCTACACAACAACAGATAGAAATTGCACTTTTAAAGAAAGATATTTCCAGCCTTATCAGTCAAAGTCTACAAGATGGAACAAAGCCAATTTCTCATGTAGAGGACAAAACGCCTGTTTTAGAGATCTCTCAGGAGAACCTGGAAGAAGAACCACGCTTTACTCAAAAAGAAACCGAGCCTGAACCGATTCCATTAATGCAGATCACGGCACCACACAACAGACCCCGTATCACACCGGAACAATCTCAGAGCTCACCCAAACAATCAAAAGAAAGTCTGGAAGCATTTATTGGTGGGAACCTCATCAATAAAATTGGGATACTGATCCTGGTTATCGGATTGGGTATTTTTGTAAAATATGCCATTGACAATAACATGGTTGGTCCTATTGGACGCATTACAGGTGGCTATCTCGCCGGATTAGCCCTTTTAGGATTGTCATATCGCCTAAAAAACAAATACTCAGCTTATAGTGCAGTTTTATTAAGTGGAGGCGTAGCTACGCTGTATTTCACTACCTATTTTGCCTACGATTTTTATGCACTGCTTCCACATGCGCTAGCATTTGCCCTGATGGTAGCCATTACATTTTTCACTGTATATGCTGCCACTCTATATAATCAGCAGGTAATAGGTGTTATTGGTCTGGTAGGTGCCTATGCCGTACCTATGCTCCTCAGTCAGAACTCAGGCAAGGTGGCGATTTTGTTTACGTATATGGGTATGGTTAATATTGGTGTAGCATTTGTGGCCTATTTCAAGAAGTGGTCCTGGATGAATACAACCGCCTTTGCCATCACATGGATTATAGTGATTACCTGGTTTGCCGTTTCCTTTACACCTGACAGACATCTGGCTATAGCGCTTGGATTTCCAGGCATGTTCTTTCTTATATTCTATGCAATCTTTGTATTTTATCAACTACCTTATCAGAATATACCACAGTCTAATTCTTTCTTCATCGTCACAAATACGATAATCTTCTTTCTCATTGGATATTCTGCTCTGGAACAAGCACATTATACTCATCAAACTGCATATTTTAGCCTGGGTATCTCTTTGGTGCATGCTATCGTAGCCTGGCTTATGCACCAGAAAAAGCTTTCTGCTATCTTATTTTATCTGGCAGTAGGTTTATCGTTGTTGTTTTTTACAATGTCTATAGACCTTTACTTTAATGGTTTATCAGTCTCTCTACTATGGGCTTTAGAAGCACTGGTTCTGTGTTGGGTAGCCATCAAAAGCAGAGCAGCTTTCTATATTTATTCATCCGTTATTCTTGTTGTTATCAGTACTTTGAGTCTCTTTCAGTTATGGGAAACAGCCTACGTAGAATCGAATGAATTAGGTTTCTTTACCAATCGGTATTTCTGGTCTGGAATGGGTGTCGTTTTTTCTCAGGCTGGAATGCTCTGGTTGACTAAAAAAGATACATCAGACAATAATCCCTTACTTCCACTCCCTATTTATTCTATTTTTTCTAATGGACTGGCAGGTTGGGCAATACTTCTGCTTTATGGAGTTATGTCGCTGGAGATAAACCACTGGTTTAATTATAAGATATTCCTGGTATCTAAAACACAAGATATCTTTGCAGGTATTACTCTCTTATCAGATGAAAAGTCCATCTGGCAACTTATTTTCTCTGCTGTATATGTCAGCGCTCTTCTATGGATAAGTAAACGATATTTGAAAGAAAAAGGATGGAAGATAGTATCTCTGCTGTTGGGCTATGTAATTGTGTTCGCTTGGTTTATTGTACATTTGTCATCTGCAGAAGAGATCCGGTCATTGTTTTTAAAGAACAATGCTACAGGTTCAGCATTAAGTTTGCGGTATGTGTCCTACCTGGCTACAGGACTTTGTCTTTACCTGATGTATCTTCAGGGACAGGAGATCTATACCCGAAAAGATTTTGGGCGAAAAGCACTATCGGTCCTGATCCATTTCTTTTTTATCAGCGTATTAAGCTTTGAACTACGTAACATAGTAATGCTTCTTAGTGATAATCCTGTAAAAGCAGGGGAACGCATTCTGAAAGCAGGAACAAGCATTTTGTGGGGATGTTATGCTCTGGGACTAGTAGCTGCAGGTATCCGTATGAAAGATAGAACTACCCGATTTATTGGTATTTTGCTATTGGCAGTTACCTTGATTAAACTTTTTGCAATGGATATTTCTTTAATCTCAAGATTGAGCCAGATTATTGCTTTATTGGGATTGGGTATATTGCTTATGATTATTTCATTTTTATATGTACGCTTCAAAGATGTTATTATGTCTGAAGATGAATAATGCGATAGTACATTGAGAATCAATTCCGAAACGAAAAATAGTTTACTATACATGCAACAACACGAAGAAACACTAAAACGCTGGAGACTGATGTTGGGTGGAGAAGATGCAGATGGTACAGGAGCCCAGTTGGAAGGAGAATTAGCACAGATGGATGCTGCACTAGGTGCCTTATATGAGTTTGAGCGGAAAGGGAAATTCCAATATGGTGAAAAAAGTAAGCAGGGTGGCTCTGAAGGCTCTAATCCAAGTGTAGCCCGCTGGCTTGGAGACATTCGCAAATATTTTCCTCAATCGGTAGTTCAGGTAATGCAGAATGATGCCTTAAAAAATGAGAGCCTTAAACAAAAAATGATGCTTGAGCCTGAAATTCTGGAACAGGCTAATCCTGATGTGCATCTGGTTGCAACCCTGATGGAGCTTGGTAAACTCATACCTAGTAAAACCAAAGATACAGCCCGCCGCGTAGTACAGAAAGTAGTAGATGAATTGCTTGAGAAGCTAGCTCAAAATACAATTCAGGCCATTCAGGGAGCTATCAATCGTTCTGTAAAGAACCGCAGACCCCGCTACAATGAGATTGACTGGAATACGACTATTCGTAAAAATCTGAAACACTATCAGGAAGATTACAAGACCATTATTCCGGAAGTTCGTATTGGATATGGACGCAAAACCAAAAAATCACTGAGAGACATTGTATTATGTATTGACCAGTCTGGTTCTATGGGTACCTCTGTAGTATACTCAGGCATTTTTGGTGCTGTTATGGCATCATTACCCAGTGTTTCTACCAAAATGGTTGTTTTTGATACTGCTGTAGCCGATTTGACAGAAGATTTAAAAGACCCGGTAGATTTATTATTTGGTGTGCAGCTGGGAGGCGGAACAGATATTAATAAAGCATTAGGTTATTGTCAGGAGATTATTACCAAACCCAATGATACAATTCTGGTATTGATAACCGACTTGTATGAAGGAGGTAATGAGCAACAAATGCGAAGAAAGATAGAAGAGATTGTCAGTTCAGGTGTACAGGTAGTATGTTTGCTGGCACTGGATGACCAGGGAGCTCCTTCGTATGATCATGGCAATGCTAAGTTTCTGGCAACTCATGAGGTTCCTGTATTTGCCTGTACTCCGGATATGTTTCCGGATCTGATGGCTGCAGCCATTTCCAAGCAAGACTTAAATCAATGGGCGGGAGATCGGGATATTGTACTTAAAGGAACCAAAGGTCAGTGATAGTACTCCTATAAAACAAAACAGGCGAAACTTAGAGTTCTCTAGTTTCGCCTGTGTGTTCTACCAGAACAGCCTTCCCAAATATCCGCTTCGTCCAGCCATTTTCAAATCCATGATTGTTAGCAATCATAAATCCTTTGTTGGGGTCTTTCTTGGTGATTTTGTGAGCATCAATGTATCGACCTTTTACTTTACAAAAAACGATATCACCAATTTGATAGTCGCTCTGTCGCTTAAAGGTTAACAATGAGCCTGATTTTAAAATTGGAAGCATCGAATCACCAAATGCTTTCATTTTACCTTCACCATTAGTCTCAAGTTCTACCTTGAGCCTTTCGTACTTGTTCATAGAATAATAGAGTAAGTTTTATAAATTAATCCGGCATACTTACAAAGTACACCTTACTATAATATACAACTTTTTTCTAAGAAAAACAAATTATCTTTCTGTAAGGCACAGAATTTTATAAACTGAATATTCACACTTAAAAAAGTTTATAGTATCTATGCACGGATCATTAATACGATAGCATAGATCATAGCATAACATTCCTGGTATCATTATCCGATTATTTACCTCTTTAAGCCATCAGCCGTGTTTTTACAGAACTTACGCACTCAAACTGCCGATTGCCACAAAGCATTGGAAGAGAACTCCTATTCAGTAGCCTTGCTGAGTAATAATGTATCAATGGAAGATTATAAAATATATCTGCAAAAGCTATATGGGGTTGTATCCGGGTTTGAAAAAAATGTTTTTCCACTGTTAGAACGTAGTTTACCTACTATTTCAGAGAGACGTAAGGCTCATTTGCTTCTCCAAGACATTTCAGCAGAAAATACAACAGACACTATTGCTGTATTACCAGATAAAGACTTTACAACATTTTATACTACAGAAGCCGCCGCCTGGGGAGGTATGTATGTATTAGAAGGCTCTACCCTAGGTGGACAGGTAATTCAAAAGCACCTGGTAAAATCTCTGCCTGATTTTGAAGGCTCAAGCTATTTTTCTGCGTATGGTTTACAAATAGGGTCACAATGGAAAGATTTTCTACAACAACTTTCCATTGCAGCCCAAACACCTGGTTGGGAACAAGAGATCATTGATAGTGCTATACACACGTTTACAATGATTGATAACTGGATGAGAACAGAATCCTCCACATTAGTGCAACACAAAAACCTATAAAACAGAGGCATCTCAACTATTAGATTTTACCAGACCGACCTTGTCTCACTTAAATAGTATGATCAGAATTCACAACAAGAAAAACTTTGCGGTGAATTCTGATCAGATTTTGTTTTTGCAGTGAATGATGCGCAAGACGAAAAAGTGATCGGAGTTCCGTTCAAAAAAGTTTTTGCGGTGAGTTATGCGCAGCAAAGAAAATGATCGGAACTCTGACCAAACTCAAAAGTGATTGGAGTTATATACAATCTCTTCAGTAATTGAATAGCTTGCCTTGCCTTTTCAAAAAAAGTTTTCGCAGTGAACTATGCGCAATCAGAAACTGTATTCAAAAAACATAGTCATTTACTTACAGTTGAGACGAATCCTGTTTTAATAGATCAACAAGACCTATTGCGACCACTCTGTCGGAGTACGATCCCAACGATGATCTTTCAATTTTACCTGTAGAGCCTTTTCTAGTTTCTTCCCATCACTTGTTCCTATGTTTGCTTCCACATTGCGAATTTTTCTCATGCCAGGAATAATAGTATGCACATCATCATTACCCAAAATAAAACGCAGTGCCAATTCGGGCATGGTCATTCCTTCTGGAATTAAAGGCTTTAAAGCCTCTGCATGATCTACACTTGCATTCAGATTTTCAGGAACAAAATAAGTTGAACGCCAGTCATCTTTTGGAAATACAGTGTCTTTCGTCAATGTACCTGTAAGTGTTCCTTCATCAAATGGAACTCTGGCAATTACTCCAATATCCAGTTTACGACACAGAGGAAACAGATTATCTTCAGGAGCCTGGTCAAAAATATTATATATAACCTGTACAGCATCAATCAACCCAGTTTCTAACGTTTTCAATACATTATCTGGCTCCCAGCGATTTACACTCACACCAAAGTGCTTTACTTTGCCTTCTCTTTTTAGCTTCTCTACCGCATTTTTCCATTCATCTTTATCATACCATGCATCTTCCCATACATGAAACTGCTGTAAATCAATACACTCTACGTTTAGGTTCTTCAGGCTTTTTTCAGTGTATTCAATGATATGACTGGCAGGAAAACATTCTTCCAATGTATATTCAGGCTTGGATGGCCATTTAAAATTCATAGGAGGAATTTTAGTAGCAAAATACAATCTCTTTGATGCATGACGTTTCATTAAGTCTCCCAGAATTTCTTCACTTTTTCCTGCTCCATATCCCCAGGCTGTGTCAAAAAAAGTACAACCTAGCTCAACAGAACGATCCAAAGCAGTCTCCATTTCTTTCTGATCTGTACCTGTCCAGCCAGCTAGTCCCCACATGCCGTAGCCAATTTCACTTACATTCCAGTTTGTTTTTCCAAATCTTCTGTATTGCATAACTATGTTCAGGGGGTTTGTTAAAAAATATTTTTTCTGCACCCAAGTTAAATTCATTTTTCTGATTGAGGAAATAATCTGCTGACACTATCTCCTCATTTAATAATGAGTCCTCTCAAACAAAGAAAATGCTACAGTTTATCCTACACTCAGAGTATTACAAGTAAGATATACTCTATTAGTGAGTATTACCACTCATGTAATTATTACAGTATCACCCTTCTAATTCATTAACTTAGAACCTGTGCCTTTGTTTATGCAAACAAAAAACGCTTTCCCAAGTCTCTGGTATGAAAATACTGTACTATCTCATAGGAGTGTTCTTTATCTCAAAGGCACTTGCTGTTCCCAATAACCATCTGGATCAAATCTCATTGAATGATGGACTCAGTCAAAGTGAGGTTAGAGCTATTCTACAAGATAGTCAGGGATACATGTGGTTTGGCACTCAGGATGGACTTAATCGATATGATGGTTTTCATATAAAGCAGTTTCACAATGATCCATTTGATAAAAACACACTACCTAGTGATGAGATTACGTATTTGTATGAAGACTCACGACAACAATTATGGATAGGCACTACTCATGGCATCTGTGTATATGACCGTTTGCATAATTCTTTCACACAATATACCTACCTATTTGGCCAGGGAAAGCCTTCATGGTCGTATACGGTGACAAGTATTGTCGAAGATCGATGGAGAGCTATATGGGTTGGAACAAAAAACGGACTATGGAGACTCATACCACAAGAAAAACAAGATACTCCTTATGTAGCAACGCTGTATACTATAGGTCAGGGATTAAACTATGATTTAGTCAATTCTATTTACAAGGACAACCTTGAAAATATATGGGTAGCTACTCCTACAGGATTAAACAGAATACTTATAAGTCCTCATACCTCTTCACAACAACACATTTCTTTTGAAAATGCATCTACTTTTAATAGCACTCTCTACAAAAAACTACAATTTCCCATACAACGGATCACAGGCACCAGTGACTATATTTTACTTTCCTCTGATAACCATCTGCTTACTATTTCTCTGAAAGATTTTTCTGTAAAGACCCTATGCTGGCAACCATGTGATTCAGAACTAACCATTACAGCGTTGCGTATAGATCGCTTTGGAATTATATGGATTGGGACCTTCGGGGCTGGATTATTTCGTTATCAGAAATTAGTAGACGACCAACTAATGCTACTGGAACATATTCAGGAAGAACGTTTTCAACCAAATGGATTGAAAAGTGGGACTATTTATGCTTTGTATGAAGGTCACGACACAAATGAAGATATTGTATGGATTGGTACCCGGGAAGCGGGAGTACACTCCTATAGTCGCTCAAAAAACAGTTTTTATCAATGGAGTAATGTATTATCTGATGATAAGAGGGCAATGGAATCTTCTATCTTTTCTATTTGTACAGATAGCTTCGGCTATGTATGGGTCGGAACTCTACAAGGACTTTTTCAGATAGAACGAAAAACACAGAAGCATAAAAAATTACTACTGGATAGAACATCTAGTGATAATAATTACTATTCAACAATCAAGGAAGACAGCAGAAAGAACCTATGGGTTGGAAGTAATAACGGACTATATTTATATGACAGATCTCATGATCACTTTGAAAAAGTCAGGCTGCCGTCCACAAAGAATAACACCCAGCCTTTGGTAAAAGATATCTTTGAAGATAAGCATGGAGATATATGGATTGCAACATATGAATATCTGGTAAAACTAGACAAAGAACTGGGCTGTAAAGACCTAAAAAGAGATTTGAGACACAATACAGATACACTGTCATTATCTGGTATTAGTGTGATAACTGAAGATGCTTCTGGAAACTTCTGGTTTGGAACAAATCATGGGCTCATCAAGTGGAATCCTTCTTCTGGAACCTTTCTTCATCTAACAAACCATCCGGAAAATCCTGGCAGCCTTATAGGAAATATGGTCCTTGATATTTATCAAGATACAGGTCATAATCTCTGGATATGTTCATCAAAAGGATTAAGCCGACTTGTAGAAACTGACTCAACCACACACTTTATACACTATACCCGGAAACACGGCTTGCCTAATTCATTTGTGTATGGAGCGTTAGGTGATAAACAAGGTAGAATTTGGGTTAGCACCAATGCAGGTTTATCCTGTTTTGATCCTGTCACAGATAGTTTTAAAAATTATGATACCAACGACGGATTAACAAGCCGGGAATTTAATTCGGGTGCATTTCATCGAAGTCAGGATGGCGAGTTGTTTTTTGGTGGACATGGTGTTATGGTAAGCTTTTATCCAGATCAGTTGGTGGAAAACAAGCATCTGCCCAAAGTAAATATATCTTCTTTTCAATTGTTTCAGCAGGAAATAAACCTGGATAGTATTTTACATACCAAAGGACTGTTAACAGTTCATTATAAAGACTTCGTTTCTTTTTTCTTTTCTGCCACAGATTACAATAACCCTTCAAAAAACTTATTTGCCTATAAGCTGGAAGGATTACAGGATGAGTGGATGTATTCAGAGAATAGATTTTTAGGTATAGCAGACATCAAACCAGGACATTATACACTAAAAGTTAAAAGCTCAAACAGTCAAGGATACTGGAATGAGAAAGATATATTAAGTATTCCTATTTATGTTGTCCCACCTTTCTGGCTAAGTAGTGGCTTCTATGTACTCGTGGCCCTCACTACTATCGCACTTATTTTCATCATCTATCGGTATAGAGTCCGCTTAAAAGTGGAACGGGCGCTGGCTGTACAACAAATTAAAATCGAAGAGAATGAACGTGTACGAAAGCTGGCTGCCCAGGACTTACACGACGAATTTGGAAATGGCCTTACCCGTATTGCAGTATTAACTGAACTGACCAGAAACAACCTGAATAGAGACATTTCCGAAGCTCATTACCTTCTGGAAAAGATTAATGATAATGCCCAACGTCTCTACCAGGGAACTAAAGATTTTATATGGACTATTAATCCTGAAAATGATAATTTCTATGAAATAGCTCTTCGACTCAAAGATTTTGGTGATGATATTTTCGAAAAAACGCCTACAGAATTTGATATAACAGGACTTTCAGATCATTTTCAACAGATTAGCTTTCCTATGGGAATGAGTCGGCATCTGATTCTGATTTTTAAAGAGGCAATGAGCAATACACTCAAATATGCAGGGGCAACAAAAACTCTTCTTTCCTTTAATTCTACTCCAGACTGGATTTCAGTTTGCTGGAAGGACAATGGAAAAGGCTTTGATCTCCAAATGTCTAATCACTCCAATGGTTTAATCAATATGCAAACCAGAGCTCATAAGATTGGTGGAAGTATAGAAATTATTTCAGAAATATATATGGGTACGGAAATCCGTTTCTCCGTAAAATCCCCCAAAATGGGTGACTTTGGCAATCCAGTCTTTTAATAGATTAAAATATAAGTTCATCATCCATTCGCATACTTTTATTACCTTTTATACAAACATCAAACCGCTCGTACAAGCCATGAGACTTTTTTAATCAATATGTATCTTTTATTCGATCAACTATGTTTACGCTACCTACACCTATAATCTCTATGCAAAATATAAAAAGTACTACCCCAATTAAGGTATGTATTGTAGAAGATGATACTATTATCCGTAATGGTTTCTCGATGCTTATTGATGGCACACCAGGCTTTCGGATTGTTAATACCTACAATCGCTGTGAGGAGGCTATCAAAAACTTGTGCGAGGATTCTCCAGATGTTGTCCTGATTGATATCGAACTACCAAGTGGAATGAATGGGATTGAAGGAATCGAAAAAATTAAAAAAAGCCGCCCCAAAACCAATGTCATTGTAATTACAGTATACGAAAATGACGAACTGATTTTTAAGGCTTTATGTGCAGGCGCAGGAGGCTATTTAACCAAGAGTGTACAACCTGCCAAGCTTCTTGAAGCCATTAAAGACATTCAGGAAGGTGGCGCACCTATGAGCACCAGTATTGCCCGAAGAGTGGTAGCGTCGTTTCACAAAAATCAAAACACCCCACTTACACAACGTGAAACGGAGGTACTGGAACTGCTGGCTAAAGGCAAAAGCTATACACACATTGCAGAAGAATTATTTGTAAACAAAGAAACCATCCGTACTCATATCAAAAATATCTACTGGAAACTTGAGGTGCACACCAAAGCAGAGGCTATCGAGAAAGCTGTACAGGAACGTCTTATCTAAATTACCACAGCTATATATCCTGTTCACAAACCCGGAATTATCCGGGTTTATTATTTCTATATAGTATGGATTTCCCCATTTGATTTCCTGTGATATAACAAGCTGTTAACCACGCATTCTCCTCTCTCAAAAATCACCCAATCTGTGTGATTTTTTCCCTTTTCATAGTGTCTATATTTGATAATCACGCTCTGTAAGCGTGCATACTTCATGTACACAAACCCAATTTTTTGCCTATGAAAAAGATCTTACTCATGTTTTGCTTCGGGATTCTAATCAATAGTTCAATATGGGCACAAAACACTACGGTAACAGGAAAAGTAGTCAGCGAAGACAAATCTGCTCTACCAGGTGTAAGTGTATCCGTAAAGGGAACTACTACAGGAACAATCACTGATGTAGAAGGCAGGTTCAGTATCAGTGTTCCCCGTGATGCCACATTGTTATTCAGCTTTGTTGGTTATCTGAATCAAGAAATACAGGTAGGTAACCGATCTACTATTGATGTATCGCTGATACCAGATGTTCAGGCATTAAGCGAAGTAGTTGTAACAGCAGTTGGTATTGAGCGTAATCAGAAATCATTGGGATATTCTGTTGAGAAAGTAGATGCATCTAAAGTGCAACAAGTATCTGAACCTGATGTACTTAGAGGTTTACAAGGAAAAGTCCCAGGTGTTAACATTATAGGTTCCAGTGGTGTGCCAGGTAGTGCAACCCGCCTCACAATCAGAGGTACCCGATCCTTTTTTGGAAATAACCAGCCTCTGTTTATAGTTGATGGCATTCCGTATGATAATTCAACCAATGGAGCAAATTCAGGTGGCAATTCGCAACTATCAGGAGGTGGTGCATATTCAAGCCGTATAGCAGATCTGGACCCTAACAACATTCAATCCATGACTGTATTGAAAGGAGGAGCAGCTGCTGCATTGTATGGCATACGCGCTGCCAATGGGGTTGTGGTCATTACAACCAAGACTGGCGCAGGAAAAAGCTCAAAGAAAGGACTAGAAGTCACATTCTCTTCCTCTTATTCTATTGAAAACATAGCCAACCTACCTAAATACCAAAATAGTTATGGTACAGGAACTGGCTTTGTCTATGCTGCCTCCAATGGTTCCTGGGGTGCTCCTTTCAAAGGTGCAGTTCCTTATCCTACTATTGACTCTATACCTATCTGGCCATCTGTCTCTGCTGCCTTTCCTGAACTTGCGGGAACGAAAGTCCCATATCAGGCTTATCCTAATAATGTAAAGGACTTTTTCAAAACCGGAAGGGTATTTGAGAATTCTATTACGGTGGCAGGTAGTACAGGTAAAGGAAACCTAACGGCAACCCTATCAAAAATGAATCAGGATGGCTATATACCTAATTCAAAATTTGAACGTACCAATTTAAGCCTGGGAGGTGGTACCACTCTTGAAAACGGTCTGACTATAGGAGGTAACTTTGCCTATACCAATAGCCTGCAATCCGGGCCTGCAGGTGGAGCAAACAATGCGATTGGAAATGCGTCGGCATTTGGTCGTACTATGTTTCTTGGACGAAATTGGGATCTTCAGGGCCAACCTTTTGAAAATCCGATTACACATGCGAATATATTTTTTGTATCCACCGGACAATCTACTAATCCATACTGGAGTACCAAATACGATGGATTTAATGCAAACATCAACCGTGTATTAGCCAGTATCAATGCAAGTTATGACATTTTTAACTGGCTTACTGCATCCTACAAAATTGGTATCAATACATATAGCCAACGGGATTTGGAATGGTATCGCCCTGGCTCAAGAGGTGGTGGCGGAATCGGAGAAATTACAGAGACAAATACAACTTTCACAGAAATAGAATCTAATTTCTTGCTATCTGCCAGTCGCAAACTATCTGATGACCTTGGCCTGAAAGTAGTAGTAGGGCATAATGTGAATCAACGTACTACACAAAATCAAAGTTTTCAGGGGTCAGGCATGATTGATTTTGACATTCTTGACCTTGATAATACCAATAGTGTGATTCCGTTTGGTGGTACCTATCAGAGACGTCGGTTATATGGTATTTTTGCGGATGCAACGCTGAGTTATCGTGATTATGCTTTCTTGACAGTAACAGGACGTAATGATTGGTCGTCAACCTTACCGAAGTCTAACCGAAGCTTCTTTTACCCAGCAGTAAATGGATCTTTTGTATTTACAGAAGCCTTCGGTATACAATCCAAGATTCTGAATTCAGGTAAAATACGAGCCAGTTGGGCAAAAGTAGGAAATGACGCACCACCTTATTCACTTTTCCCAACCTATCAGTTAAATCTGGGAGCCAGCTCAAACCTCATAGGTGCACTTCCTGACAATGATTTTCCATTCAAAGGGATTCCGGCAGCTACTCTTTCCAATACAGATTATAACCCTAACCTAAAACCGGAATTCACCCGATCTGTTGAGTTAGGTACAGAGTTACGATTATTAGACAATCGGGTGGGTATAGATTTCACGTTCTATCATACTAAAACTACTGAACAGATTGGCTTTCTTTCACTCCCTCGTGCCTCCGGGTTTAATTTCCTGCTTACCAACTTTGGAACGATGACTAACAAAGGGGTTGAAATTGGGCTTGATGTGACTCCAATCTCTTTAAACAATGGATTCCGATGGAATATTTATGGCACCTTTACCAAAAACGTAAATCGGGTAGATGAGTTAGTAAGTGGTCTGCAGGAAATAGAAATCCAGGGACTATTTGGTGGTAGCGTAGTTCCAGTATTACGACCAGGCCTACCTTATGGTGTAATTCGAGGTAGTGTCTCTGCACGAGATGAGAATGGAAACTTACTGATTGATCCATCCAATGGACAACTAATCAGATCATCCACTCCAGAGATTATAGGAGATCCCAATCCTGATTTTATCATCGGACTTACGAACTCATTTACATGGAAAGGAATCACTTTGGGAGCTGTATTTGACTATCGCCACGGAGGTGACTTGTATTCTACTACTGTACAGGCAATGTTAGGTCGCGGTGTAACCAAAGATACAGAGAAAAGAGAAATGAATTATGTAATTCCAGGCGTCTTGGGAGATCCGAACACCCAAAAACCTCTGCTTGATAGTGACGGTAAGACTATTCCTAACAACATCCAGGTGGAAATGAATGATCTATACTTTGGTGATACGTTTGCTGTAAATGGAGCAGATGAATGGAGTGTCTTTGATGCTACTACCATCCGTTTGAGAGAGGTTAGCTTAGGTTACGAACTTCCCAAACAACTTATGCAGAAAACGCCATTTGGTTCAGCAAAAATTTCTTTCACTGGACGTAATATCTGGTATAAAGCTCCCAACTTTCCGAAATACACTCGATTTGATCCTGAGACCAGCACCTTTGGAAGCTTAAACATACAAGGATTTGAATACAATACAGCACCGTCTGTGCGTCGCTTTGGAGTCAATCTAAGATTAACTTTCTAGACACAATTATTTTCTCTATATGAAAAAGATCATTCGATATATACAAATCCTATTGTTTTCGACAGTAATATTTTTGGGAACTGGTTGTGAAAGCAACTTTTTGGATATTAATAAGGATCCTAATAATCCAACCATAGTTCCATTACGTCAGCTATTGCCTTATGCTCAGCTTAATATAACCAACTCATTAGGCATGGGCCCATCGGGACTTTCAGAGCCCCTTTCCAGCTTCTCTCATCAAATTGTGGTTAGAGACAACTGGAATAGTTACTTCATTGTAGGAGATGATTTTCCTATTCAACAAGCCTGGGACAATTTATATGCAGGTGCATTTACCGACCTTCGTCAGATTATAAACCTCGGCACAGAACAGGAAGCCTGGCAGTTTGTGGGCATTGCACAAATACTAAAGGCCTATGCAGCAAGTGCTATGGTGGATGTCTGGGGAGATATTCCGTATACCAATGCAACGCTTGGAGCAGAAAACCCTTATCCGGAATTTGACAAAGGTCAGGAAATCTATCCCAAGTTATTTGCTTTACTTGATGAAGGTATTGCCAATTTGGCAAAAACATCCTCTCTATCGACAGGTACCAGTGACTTATTTTTCAGTGGAAATGTAGATCGCTGGCGAAAACTAGCCAAAACACTAAAACTCAAGTTATACAATCAGATACAACTAACCAGTCTCTATGATGATGCCGCAGTCAAAGCATTGATTGCAGAAGGAGATTTGATGAGTGCAGCCTCCAATGATTTTGAATTGCGGTATGGTAGCACTACAGCTCCTGAAAACAGGCATCCTTCATTTATTCAGGAATATGTACAGGGTCCTCAGTATAATATAAGTCCTTACTTTTATCAGATTATGCAGGGGAAAAGCACACTCAACCCAATCTTATTTGGTATTGAAGATCCTCGTATCCCCTATTATTTCTTTAATCAGCTCACTCCTGATCAAGATGCACAAAATCCTGTGTCCTATCGGGATGGAGCCTTTTTATCTATATGGTTTGCCTCTTTAAATATTGACCCCAATGAAGGTTTTGATCAGGATCAATCACAAACCATGCTGGGTTTATATCCCGTAGGAGGAAAATATGATGATGGAGAAGGAGGTGTGGTGAATCAAAGTAGCGGATTACAGGGGGCTGGTTACCAACGCCTGTTTACGTATGCCAATAGCCTCTATGTAAGAGCTGAGCTGGCTCTCACCAAGAATACCGGAGAGGATGCAGAGGAGCTGTTTGAACAGGCCATAACAGAATCATTCAAAGAGGTAAATCAGATTGCAGACCTGGCAGGTGCGCCTACATTGTCGACTACAGAGATCAGTAGCTATGCATCAAAAGTATTGGCATTGTATACTGCTGCAAATACAGAAAAGAAACTTGAGTTAATTTTGACAGAAAAATGGATTGCCAACTTTGGATTTGGATTAGAAGCCTATAATGATATTCGCAGAACAGGTTATCCCAAACCTTTTGATCCCAATACGGATAACAACCCTTTTACAGTTCTTAACCGAAGCTTTATACTCTCGCTTCCGTATTCAGTTACAGACTTACAAATCAACCCAAATGCCCCTGCACCAAGAAATATTGCAACAGATAAAGTTTTCTGGGATGTAGATTAACCTTTCTCACAATCTAACTTTGATACTATGAAATCAACATTTGCTTTCTATATAATTCTATTCGTAACCTTAGTATTCACTTTCTCTTGTCGGGATGATGACCGTATTCGCATACCTCAAGTTGAAGAAGGTGTCAACATGCGGATTATTGTTGATGAAGATAAAAGTGACTTCAGTAGTGATGATCTCAGTAATTCAGCCATTGAGTTTGACGCTTATTCTATCAATCAGAATCTAAGTACTGTACAATTTATCGGAGATTACATTGATGCCAGCACAGAAGATACCATTACAGGCAAACTAGTGCTTTCTTTATCTCAGACTGACTTTACGAATGGGAAAGCCAGAGGTGTAATCACAGCTACTCAGGTTGCTACAGCATTTGGTTTACCAAATGGCATTGCCGATATGGGTGAAGATGACGAACTGATCTTATACCCTACTGTCACTCTTACAGATGGCCGGGTTTTCAATATAGATAATTCTGCTCCCAGCATTGGTGGTGGAAATAATGCAAGTTTTACAGTAATCTTTGGTGCTGTCGTAAAATAAGCCAGCATCTTAGCGTATAGTTCTAAAAAAAGGTTAGGAGATCATTCCTAACCTTTTTCATTTTTTATTAGCTAAAACACCTTTATCGATCTGAATTTGGCGTATTTCATTAGAATTCTCTTTTCAAAATCATACTCTTACAGCCCAATAAGCAAATATCCATTTATCCAGTCCTGTATCCATTCCTCCAAATCACGCATTTTGGGTTAGATGTGCCTTTTACTCAGTCCTTAACTTTCCCCTATTATCCACTTTAACTTTTCCTGAACTATGAAAACTCTTCTGAATGTATGCATCGCTATCTTAGTAAGCGTTGTTGCTATCGCAATTCCACAAAATGATGATCCTGAACCAGAAAAATTTAATGAAAATAATCACTATCAAACCAAAACCCGAAGCTTTGGAGTAGGTATGTATCCCAAAAAAGATGCTCTTGTGATGAACGTTATGGTAGATAACTATTCCAGCAAAAGCATCATCGTTCAACTCAAAGATGAAAAAGGGGAATTGTACTTTAGCACATCTCTTGGTAAACGACAACGCAGAAGCTGGTTAAAACTCAATATGGGAGATCTTAAAGACGCAGTTTATCAGCTTGTTATTTTCAATGGCAAAGATAAAGTAGTAAAAGAGATTAATCTAAAGACACTTAAAGTGCCACTTCCTGAACCTAAAATGGAAGAACAACGCCTGATTAGTATGCTTTAATAAGTACTTAAAAATCAAGAACATGATATGTGCCTTTATGAATAAATCACCCAATATGCAGGATTCCAGATAACTCTAACAAGTATATTTTTATGACTAAGTTTTCTTCATAAACTTAAGGTACATCTAAAAAAACTTCATCTCTGGTGGAGTTTTTTTATTTCTTTTTATGGCTAATCGAGTGGTATAAACTTTGGTATCGTCCAGCAACATGTTCTTCTGTAAAACGTTGCAACACTGATTGTCTGGCATTCTGCAAAAGAGACTCCTGTCTTTTTTCTTCCAGTACAAATAAGATCCCTTTTGATAAATCTTCAGCAGATTTGTATACAGCAAGATAGCCGTTTTGTCTGTGATCAATCATCTCTGGTAAACCACCTGTATCAAAAGCTACGACTGGTGTACCACATGCTAGTGCTTCCATTACAGTGTTGGGCAAATTATCTTCTAATGAGGGTAATACCATAGCATCGCAGACATTGTATAATTCTACCAATGCAGTATCTCCTTTTACTGATCCATAGTCATGTACATGAAATGGTAAGCGTCGCAAAACCTCTTCTTCTGCCTTTCCAAAAATTACAAGTTCAATTTGCTCTTTTAGATTTTTATCAGCTTCATAGAGTTGATTAAGCGCTTTTTCCAGATAAGCAAAACCTTTACGAGGATCTTGTGTATTCATAGCTCCAAACAAAAGCAACTTCTTATCTACTGGCAAGCCTAACTTTTCCCGTAAAGCCAATACATCCATAGGTTGATACAATTCTGTATCTATAGGATTAGGAATAGCTGTTACAGGAAATTGTCGTAGTAAAGCGCTCTGCCTTGCCTTATCCGCCAGCCATTGACTACAGGTTACAAAATGAATAGGAGCATTCTGTAACAGAGCCTTCTTTTTCTCAAAAATCCGATAGGACAAATCCTTCTCAGACGGATGCTTCAAAAACGGGCATTCATGGCAATGGGATAAATAATGAGCACAGGTTCCGCTATAATGACAGCCACCTGTCATAGCCCACATATCATGCAATGTCCACACTATTGGTTTATTCAGTGATAAGAGCCTTTTTAAAGATCCTAATGACAAAAATCCAAAATGAATCCAGTGCAGATGCAAAACATCTGCTTGTAAAATAGCGGGATGAGTACTGATATCAATACCAGCAACTCCGGGAGAGAAAGCAAATCGTACCTGTTTTGACTTTTCAAAAAAATAGAAATACAATCGTTCTGCTACAAAACGCCCGAAAACAGCTTTCTTCTGTAGATAAGAGGTTGCTACAGGAGTTACAAAGTCTTCTGGAAAGGCTTGTTCCTGTACCAGTAAAGTTGCATTTGTATAACTCTTTCGTAAAGCCAGTGCCAATCTACGACAGGCTACAGCAGCACCTCCGCTGGACTGGTAGGTATTGATTAACGTGACGTTCAACCGATTCAGGATTTTGTTGAAAGGGGAAATATGCTTTTATATGCAAGTACTTAGTCCTTATAGGCAAATATATTCAATTGCAAATCCATCACAGGTGTCTTGTGATTAGTACGATTAACAAATGGCTGTTTACGATCTGCTTCTGAACGGATAAAATACCGGAAACCACTATCTGTCAGAATTTGAAGAATTTCACCCAATGCCTGTGGCTCGCCCAGATAAGCATGATACTCAATAAAAAGATGCCGAATCCTTCCCAGACTATTTTTGCAATCCCGTATTACTGCAACCTCTGCCCCTTCAATGTCCATTTTAAGCAGGTCTATCATCGTTTCTTTTTCCAGCCAGTCTTTCAAACGTGTGGCAGGTACCTGTGTAGTCTTGGCTCCTACAATCACAGAGCCACCATCTGCACCTTCAGCAGAAAATGAAATAGTAGTATTCTCATTCCATACTGCCTGATTAATGATTTCTATATTTTGCAGATTATTCTTCTGAATATTACGGGATAAATATCCGGCAATTGTCGGATCAGCTTCAAACGCTTTGATATGTGCGTCTGGATACAGATGTTTAAAATACAAAGTATCTATACCTATATTAGCACCACAATTATAAATCAAAGGAGAAGAAGTGTTTGAAAGAAACCGATAGTTCTCATCTGCGAAGATCTCTTTAAACTGCCACAAAAAAGATTGACAATCGGGAACCACTATTTCAAAATTCAGGAAATTTATCTCTCTTGGCTTATACCGTCCTACATCTCCGTATTGAAAAGCCAGTCGCAGAAACGTACGACTATATCGTGTACGCCATAAATGATAAATATCTTTGAAAAGTATTTTGAAGAATAAGATCAAGCGTATGAAAATTAAAAGGCGAAGAATTGGATTTGTGAGACAAAGGAAAAGATAGGAAAGCGAAAAGACAAGTAAAACAGATCGCAAATGAAAGAATATGCGTTATTACAATGCCTTTATGTCCACAAATACATTTTTAGTCAGACTTAAACAGTCTGTTTATTCTTCTGCATTTCAGCCTCTATCTTTTTAAAGTCGATAGTAGAGCAAGCACCTCCACAACCTTTGGCGCACCCAGTGCTTTTCGTTGAAAACTGTTTACGAACAACAGTAAACAGATACGCTAATGCACTGAAAAAGATGATTCCGATGATAATATTCTCTGCCATACTCCCTGAACACTAAAATGTATAAGTTGGTTTCTATCTCAACAGAATGCTTGAATGTTTTTACAGTTCCACATTCTTCCAGTAAGACGCAATCAAATTACGCATAGGTTCATGAACGTTTGCAGCTCCAGCTACCAGTTGACCTCCGAACAAATAAGTATCTCCACCATTAAAATCAGAAACCTTTCCACCTGCTTCTGTCACTAATAGTACTCCTGCTGCCATATCCCATGCTTTCAGATTGTATTCATAAAACCCTTCAACACGGCCACAAGCTACATAGGCCAGATCTACAGCTGCTGCACCTAACCGGCGAATGCCATGTGATTGTAATACAAACTCCTGTAATATGGTAAGATGGTCTGTAATTTTACCAGCTAGCGAATAAGGAAATCCTGTAGAGATAAGGCTATCTTGCAAGGACTCTGCATTAGATGTTTTGATCGGTTGGCCATTACAAAAAGCCCCACCACCCTGCCAGGCAGAAAAACACTCATCTAAATTAGGTTCATATACAATGCCTACCAATGGTTCCTTGCCTTTTACTAAAGCCACACTTACACAGAATATGCGCAATCCATGAATAAAATTGGTTGTACCATCCAGAGGATCTATAATCCAATTTAGTGTATCAGAATGTTTGTCAATTGTTCCCTCTTCCGTAATAAAACCTGCTTCTGGTACCAACAAGCTTAACTTAGCAACCAGTTGTTTTTCAGCTTCTTTGTCTACATAGGATACCAGATTGTTAGCAGCACCTTTATACTCTATATTTGACTTGTCAAATGCTTCTACTTCTCGTTTCAAAAATGCGCCGGTTTCTTTTACAATGGCAATAGCATCCTGGCAAATCTGAGATAGGTTCATAGTATATAGAATTAAGGTAAAACAATCTGAACAACAAATAAACTTAAGAAGCTTGTTTCAAGGAAAGGCGTAACCGATACACCAGAAATCCTGAACGCAAAGCCAATAATAAAACTAAAGGTATTAATTCATAATCCAATTCTTGAGGAACTAATTTCCAGCCTAACAAAAGCAGAATCAAGACTCCCAGATATGTTAAGAAATAAAGACGTAACCAATGTGGCTTATTTTTCTTTAACAACCACATAGCGATGGGCAAATGTAAAGGCCATGCCCAGACCAAATGCCAGTTTTTAATGGTCGCCTGATGATCCGTACCCACCCATAATAGCAATAAAATCCACCCTAATAGTCCAATGATAGAGAAGAAAATAGCATCTACCCAAAACTGGCGTCCGGTGCCACGCCATTGCCACAAGGTAAGTAAGATACCTAAGCCGAATAATATCCAGAACAAAACAGCAGGAGTAAGAAAGGTTTGTTCTACAGGTACCTCAGTAGCCTGAAATAATACCATGTTTGCTGTCTCAAACTTTTCTATCTTTCCATTACGTACAATGGTTGCCTGAGCAACCAGCTTCATTAGATTATCAGGCAGAAACATACTTTCATAAGGGGTTGCCACATGGTCTCCCGGTAATGCTACACCAAGATCCATCCCCATATCGGCATAAGGTAGTTGTCCTGCATACCGATCAAACCACTGACGGTATGTCAGCGTTTCGATATTTGTACCATATCTTAAATCATCACCACATACCTTTTGCAACATATCCCGTACACGTGTGGTACAGTTGTCATAAAAGAAGTCGTATCGGTAAAAACGGTTTTCAGGTTTGTAATTTTCCTGTAGTAAATCAAAAAGCTTGTTTTTTTGATCGTCTGAAAGATTCAGACGTTGAGCTATTACGGAACGGTTATCGCGTTGGGAGGAATAAACCAGGGGTTCCATACCATGAATAGACAACATATAAGGGAGTTTGCCACGTGCAAACTTCACACCAAAAGAGAGTTGTCCTACCAATGTAGGCTCTCCAAAACTAAATGTACCATAGTTATATACATTATCTATTCTTAGTTCGGGATCTTGAATCCATAGAGCGGTATGGCCAAAGGTAGAGTACAGATCACTTCCCGGAGCTATTGTCAAAAGATATACTGTAGCTTTAGGCGATAAAGTGACAGCATGAACGTATGAGGCTTTTATACATAGAAGCATTCCCAGCAGAAAGCTTCGCAGGATCATTTTTTGCATGTAATTTAAGCAAAGGTTTGCGCAAATATAGAAATTTACACGTTATAGGATACTCTTTTGTCATTATCCTTCGGATGACTTTTGTCAGCAAACTTTCTACCGTTTATATCTTCCTTTCAAAGGAATAAACTATTCTTTCTTCCCTGCAATCACAATGACAATCTCCCCTTTCGCAGGCTTTTGCTGATAATAAGCTAATACTTCTGGTAACAAACCATTGGTTGTCTCTTCAAAAAGCTTTGTTAGCTCACGAGACACTGAAACCTGACGCTCTGCTCCAAAATATTCTATAAACTGCTCTAATGTTTTTAGCAACCGATGGGGAGATTCATAAAAAATCATAGTTCGTTCTTCTTCAGCAAGCTCTTTCAAGCGTGTTTGACGACCTTTCTTCTGCGGTAGAAAACCCTCAAAAACAAACCGCTCTGTTGGCAAGCCAGATTTTACCAAAGCTGGGACAAAGGCCGTTGGACCAGGCAAACATTCCACAGTCAGATCATTTTGCAAGCATGCTCGTACCAGCAAAAACCCTGGATCACTAATACCAGGTGTACCTGCATCAGTAACAAGTGCCATCCGTTCCCCTTTTTGCATGCGTTCAATAAGCTTTGTTACAGTCTGATGCTCATTAAATGCATGATGGCTTTGTAAAGGTTTCTGTATTTGCAGATGTTTTAGTAAATGGCCTGTTACACGGGTATCTTCCGCCAGAATTACATCTACTTCTTTCAGGATTCGTATAGAACGAAGGGTTATATCTTCGAGATTACCAATGGGAGTAGGAACAAGAGTGAGGGCAGTCATGAAAATAAATACGTGAGCAAATGAGTATAGCTTCTATTTCCTGCAAAGATAGTATTCTTTGGCAGGGATCATTACTCATTTGCTCATGTATATTCTTAACTGGTAGCCAGTTTATCGATAATATCAGCCAGTTTGCGGTCTTTGTCTGTTACGATATTTCCTGCATCATGCGTATTTAATTCTATGTCAACGCGATTATATACATTAGCCCACCAGGGATGGTGGTTCATACGTTCTGCTTCAATAGCTACTTTAGTCATGAAGCCAAAGGCCTCTACGAAATTTTTAAACTGAAATGTTTTCTTCAGTTTATTGTCTTCTTCTTTCCACATAGATGAACAAAGGTTGATTTATACATGCATATTCTTTCAAAAAAGATACCCTATACTATATTCCTCGGCCAAACTACACTATTTTCTGAAAGAATACGTATTCTTATTTTTTCCTTATTCATTATGTGATACAAATCTATTGTCTTTCCAGCATTCTTAACCGCTCTTCCAGATCCCGTTCCTTACGATACATTTCTTCCTGAGTAGCAGCCAGTTCTTCCATATTCTGACGCAACTCTTCTTCCTGAGATTTCAGCATTTCTGCCTGTTCCTGAGAGTCCTGTAGGAGTCGGGCCGTGTGTTCTGCTGTTTTTACAGTCAGAATAGCTGAAGCGACAAATTCACCTGCCTTTTCAAGAAAGCGAATCTGATAGTCTTCAAATCGTTCAAAGCTAGCTAACTCAATAATCGCCTCTACCATATCATTGTATTTCATCGGAACTATTGCCAGACAACCAGGTGTAGCATCACCCAATCCCGATGTAATCTCCATATACCCTTTGGGCACATCTGTGAGTAAAATAGTATCTGCTTCCAGATAAGCCTGCCCTACTAAACCTGATCCAGCAGAGATTTGCTTCTGTATAAACTTTTTACGATCAAATGCATAACAGGCCAACATTTCCAGAACTACATCTTTTCTATCACCTTGTACTACAAAAAGGCTACCTTGTTGTGCTTTCAGATATTTGGTCAGAAAAGAAATTGCTTCATTTGATAATTTCTCCAGATTATTCTGGTTATTTCTTACAATTTCTGAAAAACGGGCTAGCCCTTCATTGGTCCAGTTTCGTCTTTCATCTTCTGCCTTTACAAGTTTCATTTGCTCTCTCATCTGAAGTAACTCACCTGCCAGCGTCTCTTTATTTAATGCCTTATTTGCATCCGTTAATCCTTTCCAGTTCACTTCAAAGTTTCCGGCAGACATAGCTTTTACCAACGTAGATGCTTCTTTAAAGTTCTGAATAGATGTGGCAACTACCTGCTCATAACTTTCATCCCGATCAGAATTACCTGGGTTAAAAAGGTATTTTTCATTATTCTCTTCCAGATCAGACAATAACTTTTTCCGGCTTGCAGCATCTATAGTTAACTTTCTGACTACTAAACCCAGTATGGGCAGCCCAATTAACAGGAGAATTGCCTGTACAATCAGATTACGGCTCATCGCAGCTTCATAATCTGCCTGAGCTTTCTGAATTATAGTATCAACATATTTCCGGTGCCGGGATGCAAATGGAGAATACACTTTCCACAAATCATATCCTTTATCCAGCTTTAATAAAGCAAGAAACTCTTCTGTATTTCCTTCTTTTGCCAAATCCCTCATATGATCACAATGTGAGATATAAGCATTAACAGCTTCTCTTATTTTACCAAACTGAACTCGAGAGGTATCCAGATTTTGTACATGTAGCAGACTGTCTACTTTGGCCATGGTACCTTTATTCATCTGGATAGAAGACGTGTAGGGTATTAACATCTGTTCATTCTGAGTTAGTCCATATCCTCTCAGACCAAGGTCCATTTTGGTAATGTGCTGAGTGAAGATGTCATCAATCCGTTTTCTCAACTCTTCAGCCTGCAGTTTTATAGCAGTTGTCCTAAGCATTTCCTGTTTATTATACCAGCTTAAAGCAGATGATACAATCATCAGTAAAACTGTAAGTGATATGCCTAACAGAATAAGATTTCTTTCAATAAACTGTTGTATACGGCTCATACGATTGCTCTCTAATGATTCATTAATACATAATAATACCTATTAAAGGTAAATGATAACCAACCATTAGAAAAACAAAAGCTTCACTCCATATTATTTATGTAATAAAATTGCACGAAATAATCTAATTTATTTTCTACGAGGTTTTCCAGGTGATTTTACATTCTTCTTTCCTGGCTTTGTATTTGTACCTTTCTGCCGTTTCTTTTCATGGAAAGCCCCTTGAAAATCAGGGTTCTCACGTCGTTTTTGATTATCAATTTCCCGATTCATTTCCTGATCTTCCTCAAAAGGAGTCTTAAAAATTTCAATTTCAGCAGGAAGAGTCTCTCTGGGAATTGTCATCCTGATCAATTTCTCAATCTTCTCTATGTGGTACTTTTCTGCCTTATTCATGAAAGTAATAGCTTCTCCTGTACGAAAAGCACGTCCTGTACGGCCAATGCGATGTACATAATCTTCATACACAATCGGCACATCAAAATTGATGACATGGCTTACCTCCTGTACATCTATTCCTCTGGCAGCTACATCAGTGGCCACTAGTACACGTACATTTCCTTCCTTAAAAGACTCCATAGAGTTAATACGGGTATTTTGTCCCTTGTTGGCATGAATTACCCGAACCTCATCTTCCTGCATTTTCCGGGTCAGAAACCGATATATATTTTCGGCAGTCTGCCTGGTTCTTGTAAATACAATGACTCTGCTTAATCCGGCATTTTGTAAGAGATACTCCAGGAAATGTGCCTTAGTCTTAACATTCGGTATTTCATACAAGCTTTGTTTTACTACTTCTGGTGTGGAAGCCTGAGGAGCCACTTCAATTCGGACTGGGTGTTCCAGAAATTCTTCTGAAAGTGTTTCTACACGAGGCAGAAACGTAGCTGAGAATAACAGATTCTGACGTTTTACAGGGATTACCTCCAGAATGCGTCTGATCTGGGGCATAAAACCCATATCCATCATCCGATCCGCTTCGTCTAAAACAAGTGTTCGAATCTCTTTCGTAATCAATTCCCCTTTCAGATAGAGGTCCATAAATCGCCCGGGAGTGGCTACAATTATATCAAGTCCTTTCTGAATGGTTTCGATTTGGGTTTTAGGTCCAATACCACCATAAATCCCAAGGTGTCTAATGTCTGTATATTTACCCAGTTCGGTAATAGCCTTGTCGATCTGCATAACCAGCTCCCTCGTTGGGGCTAATATTAGTGCACGTGGAGCCATTCCCTGGGCATATTTTACTTTCATAAGAATAGGTAAAAGATATGCTGCTGTCTTTCCGGTTCCTGTCTGAGCAATTCCCAACACATCATGTCCTCCCTGTACTATAGGAATGGCTTTCTGCTGAATTTCGGTAGGAGTTTCATAGCCCGCTTCTGCGACAGCAGTCAGAAGTTGTTTATTCAGTTTGAAACTTTCAAATGTTATAGGTTGTAAATCCGTAGTCATGAGTATAGCCAAAGGCGTTTTTTTCGGTAAGAAGAATAGATAAAGGTTTTCCTGATTTGTCACTTAAGCAGATACAACAATAAATCCCATACTTAGATCAGGAATGTATTTTATATAAACAGGTTGCTGAACAGGTATATTTTGCACAAAAATAGGAATACAAGCGCTGAATTGAAAAAAGATACTATTTTCGCGTCTTCTCAAATAAAGTCATAAATGCATTAGCTTTTCTGAAAACCAAGACATATTCAACAGAGATAGTACAATTTATGACTAATAAACTTATTTTATTCATACAAACAGACTGAACACCCTAAATAATAAGCCAAAAACAAGAGATGCACATTCTTTTAGTTCATCAATATTTTTTAGAAAAAGACGATCCAGGAGGGTCTCGCTTTAACGAGATGACGCGTGTCTGGGCAGAAAACGGACATCAGGTAACTGTTATCGGAGGTATGGTCCATTATGCCAGTGGCAAGAAACGGGATAAACACAAAGGTAAATTTATCGTTAGAGAGGAGTACGATCAAAATATTACCGTTTACAGATGCCATGTTTCAGAAGCATACAACACAAATTTTATTGGTCGGCTATGGGCTTATTTTTCTTTTGTTTTTTCCAGCATTATAGCAGGAATATTTTATGCCCGAAAAAAGTATAATGTGGTGCTTGTTACTTCTCCACCTCTGTTTGTTGGTATTACTGGTTACATTTTATCTCGCTGGAAACGTATTCCGCTGGTCTTTGAGATACGCGATTTATGGCCGGAATCAGCTATTGATACAGGAATACTAACGAACAAAACAATTATCCGGTTTGCCTATTGGTTTGAGAAGTTCATTTACAAAAAATCCAAACTAATCAACTGTCTTACTCCTGCCTTTCGGATCAAACTGATTGAAGATAAAAAGGTTCCTGCTCAAAAAACAGTAATGATACCCAATGCTGCAGACTTTTCCCTTTCTGAAGAGCTTCTTCATTCCTTTGATGCCAATGAATTTCGTAAAAAACTTAACTGGCAGGATAAGTTTGTCATTACCTATGTAGGGGCACATGGTGTTGCCAATCACCTGATTCAGCTTATTGATGTAGCGGAATCGCTGAAAGATACCAATACCCATATAGTACTCATTGGTGATGGTATGCAAAAACCTATGTTACGAGAAGAAACACAAAAACGCAAACTTACCAATGTTCAGTTTGTAGATTCGGTTCCAAAGAAAGAGGTATTTAAATATATCCTTGCCTCTGATCTGGGCACTTCTGTCCTAAAAAAGAATGATACATTCAAGACTGTATATTCAAACAAAACATTTGATTATATGTCTTGTCGCAAACCTATCCTGATGGTTATTGATGGAGTGTCCCGGCAACTGGTAGAAGAAGCCCGGTGTGGAGTATATGCAGAACCCGAAAATATTGCAGATATAGTAGCCAAAATCCGACTCTATCTCTCAGACAAAGAACGCCTCGCTACAGATGGCATGAATGGATATACCTATGCCCAAACACATTTTGACCGTGAAAATCTGGCAAAAGAATATCTGCGTGTACTGGATTCAATTGGTAAGAAATAAGTATCTGTTGCATTAGATACTATAGAGCTTTCCCGTAAACGAACAAAGTGTTCAGAAATGAACACTTTTTCTTTTTTCAGTACTTGAGCACAAAAATCTCAAAAAACATATAACTCACTAGATATCAACACAATACCTCGTTTGGCACAAGAGTTGAAATATACCTGTCACCTTTCAAAAGAATTTTACGAAAATGGACAGAGAACTTTCAAACCAAACCCTTCGCCAACGAAAAATAAGAACCTATCTTAGCGGATTAGTAGGAGTTGCTATTATCACATCCGGATTTCTGTTTTTCCGTTCTTCTCTCAAGACAAGTATTTCTGTCAATAAAATCCGAACAGCCACAGCCGAACTGGGACCTATCGAAAATACGCTGACGGCATCCGGGGTGCTTATACCAGAATTTGAACAAGTAATCTCCAGTCCTATCAAAGCAGAAATAAAGCGGGTCATTGTCACACCCGGCACAACTGTAAAAATTGACCAACCTATTCTGGAGCTGGATAAGTCACAGACCATCAATGACTATGAGAAGCAGAAGGACCAGCTTGATTTAAAACGAAATGCGATTACGCAACTCCGTATCAAACTCCAGAAAAGTCTTTACGAACTCGAAGTAGATAATGCCATAAAAGACTTAAATATTGGAAGTCTGCAAGCCAAACTAAACAATACGCAACATCTTAAAACAGTTGGAGGTGCAACACAGGAAGAGGTAAACGAAGCGGACTTTAATCTGAAGACAGCCGAACTTGAAAAGAAAAAGCTTGCCAATGAATTGAAAACAATGAAACAGTCTGTTACAACAGATCTAAGAGAAATGGAACTACAGGCAAGTATTCAGGAAAAAGATCTTCGGGAACTTGAAACGAAACTGAAACAAGCCGAAATCACAGCTAAACGTAATGGAGTAGTTACCTGGGTAAATGAAAACATTGGCTCTAGTGTATCTGAAGGGGAACAACTTGCTAAAATAGCTGATCTGAATGGGTATAGCATAGAGGGTAGCTGTTCAGATACCTATTCAGAGATGTTGCGTACCGGCATGAGTGTCATTGTTAAAATAAACGAAATTATACTTCGTGGAAGTATCACCAACATACGTCCTACCATCAAAAACAACATCCTGACTTTTATTGTCGCACTGGAAAAGAACAATCATCCAGCATTAAGACCCAACATGAAAGTAGAAGTTTTCATTGTTACCAATGCATCTTCACGAGTGGTTAGGGTAGCTAATGGCCCTGCCTTTTCAGGCAAAGCAGAGCAATCTGTTTTTGTACTTGAGAATGGTGTAGCTCATCGCAGACAGGTACAGATCGGTGCTTCAAACTTCGACTTTGTAGAGCTCAAAAATAACATCAAGCCAGGTGAGACAATTATTATCTCTGATATGAGTGAATATGAACATTTGAATGATATCTCTATCACCAAGTAACTTATCACTCATTCTCTGACTACTACAACTATGTATTCATACTCACATAAATTCACATTACTCATTCTTCTTGTGCTATCACCTTTTGCGACGAAGGCAGTAGCACAAACGCTCTGGACACTTGACGATGTGATTGGTATGGCCAAGAGTCAATCTATTGCATCTAAACAGGCTGAAACCGAGCGAGAAACCAACTACTGGAAATGGCGGACCTACCAGTCGAACTATAAACCCCAACTCTCACTATATGGGAATCTGCCCGATTATAACCGTTCGTTTACACAGGTATATCAACCAGATGGAAGTATTCAGTTTCAACCTGTTATTAATAATAATGCACTAGCTAGCCTTTCACTTAGCCAGGGTATTGCAGCTACAGGAGCCTCCATCTTTGTCAATAGTCAGCTACAACGTTTTGATGATTTTAACAACAATGTAACCCGTTACAATAGTAGTCCGGTGTTGATTGGTTTCTCTCAGCCACTATTTGCTTATAATACGCTGCGGTGGGATAAAAAGATTGAACCTATCAAGTATCTGGAATCCAAACAAGCATATATTGAATCCATTGAAACTATTGCCATTAATACGACAGGTCTGTTTTTTGATCTTCTCCTGGCACAAACTAACCTGCAACTGGCAGAATTAAACCGGGAAAACAATGAAAATATCTATAAAATAGCTCAGGAAAGGTATAATGTAGGAAAATCTTCTACCAATGACTTGCTACAGTTAAAAATGGAGTTACTTAAAGCACAGAAAGCACTGATAGCCGCCCGCCAGAATGAGGAAACCTATTCACGTAATCTGAAATCATATATCGGCTATAGAAGTAATGAACATATTGTGCTGGTGATTCCGGATAGTATCCCTGATATGTACATAGATGCGACTGTAGCCTTAAGAGAAGCACTGGAAAACAGAAAAGATGCTCTGGCTTTTCGCAGAAAAATACTGGAAGCAGAGAGTGAAATTGCCAAAGCTCGTGGTGAGGTAGGATTCAAAACCAATATCAATGCCACGCTGGGTTACTCCAAGGCAGCGTCTACAATTTCAGATGCTTACAAGTCACCTCAAAATCTGACGACTGTGCTGGTTGAGTTTAATCTGCCTATTATGAACTGGGGACGTGCCAGATCACGACTGGAAACCAGCAGGGCCAACAAGAAACTTATTGAATATACAGTAGAACAGGACCGAAATGATTTTGAGAGAGGCATTTATACACAGGTGAATCTGTTAAATATGTTGAAAGAACAACTTAAGCTTACCAAAGAAGCAGAGGATATTGCCCAACAGCGTTATCAGATTGCCAAAGACCGATACATTCTTGGAAATCTCAGCATTACAGATCTTAGTCTGGCTTTGCAGGAAAAGGATTTATCTAAGCAGGATTACATTACTTCTTTGCGTAATTTCTGGACAGCCCATTATACTATCAGAAATCTAACGTTGTACGACTTTCTGAAGAATGAAAAAATCACAGTACCTGCATCCAGTGAAAGAACCTTCAGAAACAGCTCTCTATAAAAAATACTATCCAAACGCTATATCCTACAACCCGGTAGAGTCACCTAAACAAACTTCCTTCGGGATTCAGGAAGTATCAGATTACTATGATTAAGTTAGAAAATATCGAAAAAGTCTATCAGACAAAAACAATTGAAACACTTGCTCTTAATCAAATCAATGTGGAAATAAAGAAAGGCGAGTTTTTATCTATTATGGGTCCATCCGGATGTGGCAAATCAACCTTGCTGAATATCATGGGACTTCTGGATGAGCCATCCAAAGGTAATATAACCATTGATGATGAACCGATTACAAACTACTCAGACAAAAAACTGGCAGCATTTCGGAACAAAACCCTTGGTTTTATTTTTCAAAGCTTTCATTTGATCAATGATCTATCTGTTGTAGACAATGTTGAACTCCCTCTTTTATATCGGACCAGCAGTGCCAAAGAACGCCGAAAACTGGCAGAAGAAGCACTTGAAAAAGTGGGGCTCAGCAACCGAATGAAGCATTTTCCTACACAGTTATCCGGCGGACAGAAGCAGCGGGTTGCCATTGCCAGAGCTATCGTAGGTCGTCCACGAATTATTCTGGCTGACGAGCCTACAGGTAACCTGGATAGTGTAATGGGTAACGAGATCATGAATATTCTCACGCAACTCAACGAAAAAGATGGAGCAACAGTAGTGATGGTGACTCACGATGAACAAATGGCCAAACGTACCCACCGACTTGTCCGGTTATTTGATGGCAGCCAGGTTTTTTAGAGTTCTCTCATTTTAACAACTTAATTCCACAGGAAGATTAATCAAAGAATAATATGCTTATAAATTATCTAAAAATTGCCTGGAAGGTGCTGGGACGGAATCGGTTCTTTACATTCATTAGTCTGTTTGGGATCAGCTTTACTCTCATGATCCTACTGGTAATCACGTCCTTCCTGAGTCATCTTCTGGGCGAAAACTATCCGGAAGATAAACGAGACCGGTCACTTTATGTGATGCGTTCTGTAATGCGAAACACCAAACAGAATGGACAGATGACAGGCCCGATTTCTGCTTATTTTGTCATAAACTACCTGAAAAAGATGCAAACTCCTGAAAAAGTAGCATTCATGAGCTTTGTACCTAACAATGTTAATACGTTTGTAGGCAATAAAAAGCTCTCTCTTTTTGCCAAGTATACAGATGCTGAATTCTGGAATGTATTAAACTTTAGGTTCATCGAAGGCAAACCGTATCAGACAAACCAAGTCACCAATAGTGAGAAAGTGGTAGTTATTACAGAAGATACCAGACGACAATATTTTGGTGAGGGTGTGTCTGCTGTAGGAAAATATATCAATATCAACAATGAATCGTATCGTATATCCGGAGTTGTAAAAGAAGTTCCTATTACGCGTATCCACGTTTCGTCAGATGTATATATGCCTTATACACATGACAAAATAAATCTGAAGAATCTTGAGTACAATGGTCGGTATTGTGCCATTTTACTGGCTTCCACATCCGCTGACGTTCCAAAAATGCGGGCAGAGTTTGATAATATGGCAGCAAAGCTACCCTTACCTGATCCTAAATCATTTGATAAGTTAATTATCCATGCTGACGACTTTATTGACGGTATGCTTCGCAACTTCACAGGCATCGATGAAGAAAGTCCCAGAGATTACTTCATGCGAATTGGTGCTATCTTCGCCTTTCTGTTTATGCTGCTTCCTGCTGTGAATCTGATTAATGTCAATATCAGTCGTATTCTGGAACGTTCTTCTGAAATAGGTGTCCGCAAAGCATTTGGAGCGTCTTCTCCTCATCTGGTATTGCAGTTTATTGTCGAAAACATTGCCATCACCTTTATCGGTGGACTGATTGGTTTTGTAGGTGCAGGCCTGGTAGTATACATTATCAATAACAGTGGCCTTATTCCCTATGGAGATCTGACAATCAATTTCACTGTGCTGGCAACAGGTTTGACTCTCTGCCTCTTATTTGGAGTACTTTCGGGTGTATATCCCGCCTTTCGGATGTCTCGTCTTCATATTGTTAAGGCACTGAAAGCAGGTGAATAATTTTATTTCTTTTTGTTTTAAGACATTACTGATATGATAAAGCACTTATTCAAATTAATCTGGAATCAAAAGCGAAAAAGCTTTTTACTGATAACAGAGATCTTTTTCTCTTTTATGGTTCTTTTCGCAGTATTAAGCCTTATGGTTAAATACATTCAAAACTATTCAAAACCTATGGGCTTTGAATATGAGAATGTGTGGGTTGTAAACCTGGATAATCTTACAGAAACAGAAACTGATTCATTAGGTACTCCTTTTCATCAAGCCAGAGAGTTTATTGCCTCCTTTCCAGAAGTGGAAGCAGTCAGTTTTGCTTCTCAGAATCTTCCTTTTGCGGCATCCACTCACAACTCATCGGTTAAATATGGTAATATAAGCTCTATGGCACATATCTACACGGTAGAAGATACCTATCCTAAAACCATGAATTTACAAATGAGTAAAGGAAGATGGTTTAATAAAACAGATCAGGGTACTAAATATCAGCCCATTGTTATTACAGAACAACTAAGTCAAAACTTATTTGGCAATGAAAATCCAATTGGAAAAATTATTAAAGCTGATACTACCCATAAGGTTGTAGGTGTGGTGGCTAGTTACAAAGACAAAGGCGATTTTACAGACCCTGTTGCTGGGATATTTTTTCCTATTTCTGCTGGCAAAGACTATAAATCAAATATACTGGTTAAAGTAAAACCAGGAACTGGGGCTATCTTTGAAGCAAAATTATTCAAAGGGCTGGGTGGACTTCTAAGAGGATGGAATGTAGAAATTGAACACCTCACAGACAAAAAAGCCAATCAGAACAAATTGGTATTTATTCCTATGACCGTTCTACTTATTGTCTGCACATTTCTGATCTTTAATGTTTCTCTTGGCTTGTTTGGCATACTCTGGCAGAATATTAACCAACGAAAAGGAGAAATTGGGCTACGTAGAGCCATTGGCGCTACAGAAAAAGATATTTCCAAACAATTTATTGGCGAAGTAATGGTAATTGCAACGTTCGCTCTCATAATCGGTTTATTCTTTGCAGTTCAATTCCCATTATTACATGTCTTTGATTTAGCGGCTGATATTTATCTGATTGCCATGCTGATATCTGTTATTGTCATCTATCTGTTAGTAATGGTCTGTGCATTTAACCCAAGTCGGCAGGCTGCCAGCATCCAACCCGCTATGGCATTGCATGAAGAATAGACGTGGCGTACTTTCACAACTTGTTTTATGTTCAGGATAGTAAAGTAAAATCAAAAAAACCTTTACATCTTTGTTTATCTTAGATTCGAATCATGATCCTTATTATTGATGATGATAATGCTGTTGCCATTTCACTTCTTTTGTTACTGAGACAGGAAGGATTTGAAGCTCAGACAGCCAGCTCCCCATCTGAAGCCATACAGTTTGTCCAGAACAGCAAACCTGAACTGATTATCCTTGATATGAATTTTTCTATTGAGACATCAGGAGAACAAGGATTGAAGTTGTTGGAACAAATCCTGAAAATACATGCCACAGTCCCGGTTATATTAATTACCGGATGGGCAACTATTGATCTGGCAGTAAAGGGCATGAAAGCAGGTGCAAAGGATTTTGTAAGTAAACCCTGGAGCAATACACAATTGCTCCAATCTATTCGCACCATTCTGAGTCTTTCACAAACAAAGACCCAATCAATCAGTCGTAAAAAGCTAAACGAGAAATACTATTTTGACAATATCATTGGAGAAGACCCAAAACTATTACAGGTCTTGGAAACGGTTGGCCGTGTCAGCACTACCGATGCCTCTGTATTAATTATGGGTGAAAGTGGTACGGGCAAAGAACTCATTGCAGAAGCGATACATTACAGTAGCCACCGACAAAAGAAGTCCTTTGTCAAGGTAAATCTGGGCGGCATTTCGACAAGCTTATTTGAAAGCGAGATGTTTGGTCATAAGAGAGGGGCATTTACAGATGCCAAAGCAGACAGAGCTGGCCGATTTGAACTGGCACACAAAGGAACTATATTTCTGGATGAAATTGGAGAACTGGAACTAAGTAATCAGGTGAAATTATTGCGGGTACTACAGGATAAGACATTCGAAGTACTTGGTAGCAGCCAAACCCGAACTGTTGATGTACGTGTAGTAAGTGCCACAAACCGTGATCTTGAAAAGATGGTAGCAGAAGGAACATTTCGGGAAGACCTTTTTTATCGGATTAATCTTATCACGGTAAAGGTTCCAGCCCTGCGTGAACGCCCTGGAGATATTCCCTTGCTGGCAGACTTCTTTGTAAATAACCTGAAAGTCATTTACAATCGACCGGAACTCACTATTAGTAAACGAGCCAAACAATGGTTACAAACCCAGCCTCTGCCTGGCAATATCCGGCAGTTAAAAAACCTGGTAGAACGAACTGTACTTGTGACACAAAAGGATATACTGGAAGTAGAGGATTTTAGTTTGCAACCTGGGGTATCAACAACTGTACAACCAGTGGTAAAACAACCTGAAACTGGTATAATGACCCTGGAAGAAATGGAAATACAGTTGATCAGAAAGGCACTTGATTTTCATAAACATCGTATAGCCAGAGTAGCCCGGTCGCTGGGCCTTAGCCGCAGTGCACTCTATCGCCGGTTAGAAAAATACAATATTCCTTATGACGCTGAAAGTTAAGTATATCCTCTTTATTGCTCTTGTTCACTCTATTTTACTGGTATTCAGCTTTTACTGGCTCAAGGATAACAAAATACTATTCATTGTCACAGAGGCACTAATCCTTCTATCCATAGGTGCCTCTGTCATGCTCTATCAGGACTTCATTCAGCCTCTGAAGTTGATTATGACGGGGATTGATTCAATCAAAGACAAAGACTTCAATGTTAAGTTTGTCAAAACAGGAAAATATGAAATGGATCAGTTGATTGGTGTATACAATATGATGATTGATAAACTTCGGGAAGAACGAACGTTACAACAGCAACAACATTTTTTTCTTGAGAATCTGATCCAGGCCTCTCCTACTGGCATTATTATATTGGACTTTGATCAAAAAATAGCTTCAATCAATCCCAAAGCTGCACAATTTATTGATCTAACAGATCAAACTATCTTTGGAAAGGCGCTTAATGAAGTCTCACATCCATTACTGGAGGCATTAACAGACCTCCCTTCCGGCGAATCCAAAACAGTAAGTATTAATGGCATTGAAATGTATAAATGCCAGAAATCGCATTTTGTTGATCGTGGCTTTCAACGCTATTTTATCACCATTGAAGAATTGTCCGCAGAATTGCTCAAAGCAGAAAAGAATGCCTATGGAAAAGTAATCCGGATGATGGCCCATGAGGTAAATAATTCCATTGGTCCCATCAATTCCATTCTGGATTCAGCGCTTACCTATAAGGCAATCGAGAAACCTGAGTATATACACGCTTTACAGGTAGCAATGGAGCGCAATCAACGTCTCAATATTTTTATGCGTAATTTTGCAGATGTAGTGCGTCTTCCTCAACCACAAAGGGAACAAGCAGATATACATCATATTATCAGAGATGTAGCGACACTTATGGAGCAACAAGCTATAGCAAGTGGCATTGAGTTTGACATTGACATACCTGATTTGCCTTTTCTTGTATTTATTGATGTTCAGCAAATAGAACAGGTGCTGGTAAACATTATAAAAAATGCCATTGAGTCTATTGAGCAGAATGGCAAAATAGAATTTATCAGCAAACCAGACCTTCGCACCCTGATAATTCAGGATTCGGGCAAAGGCATTTCAAAAGAAGCTGCTGCACAGTTATTCTCTCCCTTCTTTAGTACTAAACGTGAAGGTCAGGGAATAGGCCTGACTTTAATCCGCGAAATCCTTCTTAATCATAACTGTGATTTCTCTCTTCAAACCCTGGCTACTGGCTACACAGAATTCCAAATTGTGTTTGAGTGATCATTTATTTTCTCTTACTATTCTTCAGACAAATTCCTCTTATAGAACCTTAACCAAGATTCTAGTTATATACAGCGAATATCAGAATACTGATCGTGTTTTATACTTATCAGAACTCTGATAATTCGTAGAAATAACTGGAGTTCCGATTACTGATAAAAGCGACCGGAATTCCAGTCAAACTCAAAAGTGAACAGAGTTTAGGTCAAATGAGAAAATGACCATTATTCGAATATTTTTTCAATATGATCGGTATTCCGGTCAAAACTCAAAACGATTCGAATAATGGTCATTTTATACTTTAATCAAAGAATCTGAGGCGTTCCCAATTATTTTCTTGTGAACAGAATTCCGGTCATAATCTAAATTACATACCAATCATTGACCACCCGCATCTTTTTAAAACTGGTAGCAAAAGCCATAAGCTGTCTATAACCTGGTTTGTTTTCACAACCATTGTAGAACAGCTATTTCAGACTCATAAAAAATTCCCAGATTAAAACCGGGACATCTACATCAGTGTTCATGTATCCCATCTTTTTAATAGGTATTCGGAAATTCCGATTGGAGATAGTATGCCCTCCATTAGCAATACGTATAAAACAAATACGTTTTTCTGTAACTGGAGCCATGTAGTCTTTCCGAAACACAGTAGGATTTGTATTGGGAAAAGAAGAACTTTTATACTTATCAGAGAGACATTGGCTAATTGTAAGCCAGTGCGCTACTGTTTCTTCTACGCTTTTTACCAATCCAAAATTTTTGCCATCCAGTATAATTTCACCTCCCTGATAAGGAACAATGGGATCATTTTCTCCACTTACAAACAACATTGATACAGGTTGGCCAATATCCTCACAATCATCATTGCTAGCAGCTGGCATATTGCTACCAATAACGGCGAACCCTTTAAACCATTCCGGGTGTTGTCTGGCAAGTTTCATTACCATGGTACCTCCATTTGAAAAGCCAACTGCATAGACTTCCTTTTTATCAATCTGATACCCATTACTAAAAAAAGCAATGATCTGCTCTGTAAAACCAACATCGTCTATCTGCAACTGTTTAGCAGGATAAGGAGCAGTTTTTCGGCAATCGTTCCAATTGCTCTCGTAACCTTGCGGATAAACTATAATGGCATCTTTTGTCATGTCTGCCTGCTCATCAAATTCATGCCCTGTAAACACCTGCATCAGACTCGCCCACATTCCAGTACCATGATAGGCAATAATCAGTTTGGGATGGGACGAAACTTGTCTAGGTACATGATACACAAATGTTCGCTCAAAATTGCCAATAGTCAGGGTTGCCTTTTTAAGAGGATTAACTAAATTCCATCGATAAGCATAAAGACCTATGATTACGGCAATCAGGCCTATAAAAGCGATAACTACTACTACTAACTGATACATCTTTTTCTTTGTAAACATTCGAATTTTCTATTTTTCAGAACAGACGAAAGGCACAAAAAAAAGACTCAGAAAAAATCAGCTAATTTTTTCTGAGTCAACAAAAGAGGGCTTTTTATAGTCTACGACATTCCCATATACATCATTTGTAAGAAAACAATTGCTTTTTATGGTATCCTTCAATTTTTGACGGGCACGTTGGATTCGTGATTTTACTGTACTTAAAGGCAGTTGATGTTTCTTTGCATAATCTGTTTGCTTCACACCTTCAATTTCAACCGCAATCATAAGTTGTCGTTCTTCCTCTGGTAATATGTCAATCAACAGTTGGATACACTGTAACACTTCTTCATTGCCTTCATTACTATATTCTTCCATAGAGACCAACTCTCCTATTTCCTGCGTTAGCAAACTCTGTTCACGCCGATAATAATCCATTAAAGTAGTATATACAATCCGCTTGAGCCAGGAAGTAAGTTTATCTTCATGCTGAAGTGTTTGAATAGACTGATGTACTTTAATAAGTACTTCCTGAGTCACTTCATCAATGATATGCTTATCGGAAGTTAACTTGTGAATATAGGCAGTAATAATACTATATATTTCCTGATATGCTTTCATGACTCTTTTTTGAATGTATGTCTTATATTATACATTTAGACTTACAAAGACGGTTGTGTAAGCAGAGGCTGTAAAACAGCCCACACATTTTCGGCTACTATCTTGTTCCCTTCTGCTGTGGGATGTATGCCATCTGCCTGATTTAAAGAAGGTATTCCTGCTACTTTATCCAGCAGGAACGGAATCAGGACAGCCTGATTGGCTTCTGCCAGCTTAGGATAAAGCTCCTTAAACTCAGTAATATACTTTTTACCCAGATTAGGAGGCATCTGCATACCTGCTAATACAAGCTTTGTATCTGGATTTCTGGCCTTTACGGTATCAATAATTGCCTGCAAATTTTTACGGGTATCAGAGAGTTCAATCCCACGCAGACCGTCATTTGCTCCTAGTTCAAGAACAAATATATCTACAGGTTGTCGCAACACCCAGCTGATACGGGCTTTCCCTCCAGCAGAGGTCTCACCACTCAAGCCAGCATTGATAACAGTATATGGCAACTTCAGCGAGTCTATCTTTTTCTGTATTAGCGAAGAAAATGCTTCAGTAGGGTCTAATCCGTATCCGGCAGTAAGGCTATTTCCGAAAAATAAAATAGTCTGCTTTTTGGCAAGAGGCATCTTATTTGTCTGGCTTGAATCGTTTACATCGGCCTTTTCGGAGCTGGTTTGATCCTCAGTTGACTTGGAAGAACAGGCAAACAATGTTAATCCCATAACCCAAAGGACAACAAAATGATAAATGGTTGTTTTCAAGGTTGACATTTGAACTGTTATTATGTATTGTTGTTAAATCAGATAACTATAAAAGATTCAATCTCTGAAAATTTTTTCTGTATCTATCCGTCTTTTAAAATATAGGGTAAAATTTCAGACTTGAAAGATACTATTTCCCTATACGAATCAAAACGGATTTTATTGGATGGCACCTTTTTATGCAGATAATTTCTAATGCACAAAGGGTACCATTGTAATCATCAACCCGACAAAACATATATTCATGTCTATTCTACGTGTGCAGGACTTAACCAAGTCTTATCAAAGTGGTGGTCGCACTCTTACAGTGCTGGAAGCAGTAAGTTTCGAATTACAACCTGGTGACACATTTTCCATTGTAGGTCCTTCAGGCAGTGGTAAAACTACTTTGCTAGGGCTATGTGCAGGTTTAGACAGAGCCTCTTCCGGAAGTGTATACCTGAATGATATATGCCTGGATAATCTTACAGAAGACCAACGTGCTGCCGTACGAAATGAACATGTAGGATTTATTTTTCAGAACTTCCAGTTGCTGCCTACTCTTACAGCACTGGAAAACGTGATGGTACCAATGGAGTTAAGAGGAACAAAAAATGCACGAACTTACGCACAGGAATTGCTCGAACGTGTAGGACTTGGGCAGAGAGGCCATCACTATCCTACTCAGTTATCGGGAGGAGAACAACAACGGGTTTCTCTGGCAAGAGCATTTTCCAACCGCCCCAAAATCCTGTTTGCCGATGAACCTACAGGTAATCTGGATGATGAAACCAGTATCAAAGTCGAAAACCTGTTATTTGAGCTAAATAGAGAGAATGGCACCACACTAGTTCTGGTGACTCACGATCTGGAACTTGCAGCAAAAACACAGCGAGTTATCCGTATTAAGGGAGGTAAAGTAATAGCAGATAGTATTACTGCTGCTGTTTCATAAAAAGAAGGGCTTCTCTATACAAAGAAGCCCTTCTTTTTACTATAGACCAAGTGTATTAGTCTTTCTTATTATTCTTATTCAGAGAGTCCTGCACCATAATATCATTTTCCTTCACGTTTGGTGCATTATCCGCTTCTGTATTACGATTCTGACGTTTGTAGTTATCCGTTGCAGTCAATGGGTTTACAACCGTTTCTACCGTTCTTCCAGGAGCCACAGTTGCAACTTCTTCTTTTTCAGTCTGTGGGTTCTTATAGTTACGTTTTACCTTCACAGTCTCCTTGCGATCTGTAGAAACAGCCTTAGTGACTTTCTGTGATTTACTGGTTTGTGTAAGACCATATGGATGTTTATAGTCACCAGAGCTTTGTGCTTGCACAGCTACAACTGAAACAAGGACGAATATAAATATAGAAAGAAGCGTTTTCATAAATGTAAAATTAAAGTTTAAATACAATTACTAAATAAATTAACAAATGCAATTCTCGTACCAAAACAAACAAAAAAGCTTCACAAATAAAAGATATTCTCAATTTTTTAGATCAAAAAGTAGTCATTTACCTTACATATTACCTGTTTTTATTAAACATTGAAATAAAAACAAAAAATCAGACAATAAACATTTCAATGGAAAATATACAAATAATACAATTAATTAAGAAAAGAAAAAAATAAGTACTTATACTCATACTCATTTTTTCAAAACTCACTTTCCCTAAATCATAAGTAGATCCCTTTAAAACACGTATAAATCTCAACACCAATCCAACGATTTACACAAATGGAAAACTAGTATACCTTATAAAACAAGCCTGCCAGCAAAAGCGCAAAAAATGAAAATAATTAAACCAGACTATCTGTGATATGTGCTATATATAATTGCCCTAAATAGAAAGAGCCTGAACATGTAAAATGCTCAGGCTCTTTCTATTTAAAAAAATTTTTTTTCATTCTCGGCTTACTACAGCTTTTCGGAACTGATCTCCCCGATCTTCATAATTACGGAACAGGTCAAAACTGGCACAAGCTGGGGAAAGCAATACCACATCTCCAGGCCTGCCAATTTCCGTACCTAATGTGATAACATCTTCAATACTCTGGCTCTCATAAATAGCAGGTATTTTTCCCTTAAAAAATGCCTTCAGTTTGCTATTATCTTTTCCTAAACAAATAAGGGCTTTTACTTTCTGTTTTACCAGTTCTTCTATTTGAGTATAATCATTTCCCTTATCTACACCACCCGCAATCCAGATCAATGGTTCCTGATCAAAACTACCTAAAGCATAAAATACCGAATCTACATTTGTTGCTTTAGAATCGTTGATAAATGTAACCCCATTTATTTCGCCTACTTTCTCTAATCTGTGAGGAGCGTTTCTAAAAGTCTGCAATCCTGCCAGAATAGCTGTGTCATGAATACCCACAATCTGACAGGCTACCAGTGCACAGGAAATATTCAATGCATTGTGTACACCTTTTAATGGGAGGTCTTTTATAGCTATCTGTATTTCTGATGTATTAAAACTTGTTCTGAGTAACGAATCTGTTATATACGAAAGGTTTGTAGTATTTAACTCTGATCCTTCAGGACTGGTTGTAATTGGCAAAGCAAGAGGCTTCAACTCTATAGTTTCCAGCTTGTCTTTAATGGGAGGGCTATCTCTATAATAGATAAAATAGTCCTCAGGTGTTTGAGACTGAATGACCCGAAACTTTGAGTCAATATAATTCTCAAACTTATAATCATACCGATCCAGGTGATCTGGTGTGATATTGGTCAGTATGGAAATGTATGGACGAAAAGTATAGCTATTATCTAACTGAAAACTACTCATTTCCAATACATACCAGTCAAATTTATCCTCAATTACCAGTTCTGCAAAACTATGCCCTACATTTCCTGCTAGTCCTACATTGAGGCCAGCTTCTTTAAATAAGTGGTAGGTTAATAGTGTTGTGGTAGTTTTTCCATTAGAACCAGTTATGGCAACAAGCTTTGCTTTTGTATAGCGTGACGCAAACTCTATTTCAGAAATGATAGGAATATTCAGCGCTTTTAGTTTCTTGATGATATCAACCTTATCAGGAATACCCGGACTTTTGATTACTTCAGTGGCATCCAGAATCAAGTCTTCAGTATGTGTTTCCTCTTCAAACGGAATAGCATTGTCCCTCAACGTTTGCCGATAACTTTCCTGTAATTTTCCTTTATCGGATAAAAACACCTCAAATCCTTTTGCTTTAGCCAGTAAAGCTGCTCCTACTCCGCTTTCACCGCCACCCAAAACAACAATTTTCATATGATTCGTAAATTAACTGCTGAGTAAAATCTCTAAGTGGATATTGACTACCGTAATTTTAGTGTTGCAATACTAAATACAGCCAGAATAATGGCAATGATAAAGAATCGGATTACGATTTTCGATTCATGATACCCCAAACGCTGGTAGTGGTGATGTAACGGAGCCATTTTAAACAGTCGGTGCTCTCGCGCATATTCTATCCCCCTGCGTCGTTTCTGGTATTTAAAGTAATATACCTGTAAAATCACAGAGATGCTTTCTGCCAGGAATACGCCACAGATGATTGGAATCATTAATTCTTTACGAACAATCAGTGCAATTACCGCAATAATTCCACCTAATGTTAAACTACCTGTATCACCCATAAATACAGAGGCGGGATAGGAGTTATACCACAGGAACCCTACACACGCACCCACAAAGGCGGCACAGAATATTACTAACTCACCAAGGTGAGGTATGTACATAATCTTCAAATAGTTCGCAAAAATGGCATTACCTGACAAATACGCAAATAGTCCAAGGGTAAGTCCTATAATTGCGGAGATGCCTGCCGCTAATCCGTCTATACCATCTGTAATGTTAGCTCCATTGGAAACAGCTGTAATAATAAAAATAGCCACTAGTACATATACTATCCATTGATAATCATCTGGGAGGAAAGGCAGGATCTGGCCATAATCCAGCTCGTTATTTTTAAAGAAAGGAACTGTTGTCGTTAATGACTTGATATCATGGTATTTAGAGGCAGCAATGTTATCATAATTGATACGGCCTTCGTATTTACGAATCACTACATTATTGTTATAGTAAAGTGTAAGGCCTATGATTAATCCTAGCCCTATCTGACCTACTATCTTAATTTTACCTTTTATCCCTCGATCCCCAGCAAGCCATGGTAGGCTACTTTCTTTTTTGAAAACCTTCACATAATCATCTAAGAATCCTATCAACCCTAACCAAACTGTACTAACCAATAATAAAATAATATAGACATTATCTAACCGGGCAAACAAAAGTACTGGCAATAATATAGACCCGATGATGATAAATCCACCCATGGTTGGTGTGCCCTTCTTTTCCGCTTGTCCCTGAAGGCCCAGATCTCTAATGGACTCTCCTACCTGTAATCGTCGCAGAAGATTAATAAGTTGCTTTCCGTATATAGCTCCAATAGACATAGCGATGATCAACGCCATACTGGCACGAAATGAAAGAAAGCGGAACACGCCAGCACCAAAGAAATCAAACTGTTTGTCTAAATAGTCAAAAAGATAGTAAAGCATCTATATAATACGGGTTAAAAATACAGCAAATTAAGGGGATTGTATAAGTATGGTATGTATACCTTAAGCTTCAAATAGTTCTGTTATAATTTTCTTGTCATCAAAAGGATATTTTACTCCTTTAATTTCCTGATATGTCTCATGTCCTTTTCCGGCAATCAGAATAATATCTCCTGGCTGTGCCAGTGCCACTGCTTTAGCAATAGCTTCTTTTCTATCTATAATTGTCTGTACACGGTTACGATCCGTAATTTTTACTCCTTTCTCCATATCTGCTAATATGGCCTCTGGCTCTTCAAAGCGAGGGTTGTCAGATGTTAAGAGTATCTTATCGCTTAATTTACAGGCAATCTCCGCCATTAATGGGCGTTTTGCTGCATCACGATTGCCACCACACCCTACAATTGTAATTACTTTACCTCCGTCTTTCAACTCCTGTATAGTTTCCAACACATTTTCCAATGCATCAGGAGTATGTGCATAGTCTACAATTCCAATTACTCCCTCGGCAGATCTCACCTGATCAAAACGACCCGGTGCAGGTAAAACATCTGATAATTGCATCAATACTTCTTCGATAGGCTCTCCTAATAATATAGCAGTAGCATACACTCCCAGAATATTATAGGCATTAAACTCTCCAATCAACTTAAACCACACTTCTTTCCCTTCTATTTCCATCTCCAGCCCATGCAGCGTATTGGCAATCAAACGTCCTTTAAAAGGAGCAGGATTCACCAGCGAAAAAGTGGCTTTACGGGCACTTGTATTCTGAAGTATTATGAGTCCCCGCTTGTCATCCAGATTTGCCAGTGCAAAGGCAGAGGAAGGTAGTTCGTCAAATAGCTTCTTCTTGGCTTTAATATAATTATCAAATGTCTGGTGAAAATCCAGATGGTCATGTGTAATGTTTGTAAATATAGCTCCTGTAAACTTTACTCCAGCTGTCCTTTCCTGTACAATAGCATGTGAACTGGCTTCCATAAAAGCATGTGTACACCCAGCGGTAACCATATCAGCCAGTAGAGCATTAAGATTTATGGCATCCGGAGTGGTATGTGTGGCTTCTACAGGTTTGTCGTCAATATAATTACGTACAGTAGACAACATTCCTGTCCGGTATCCTAATCGGCGAAAGAGTTGATACAATAAGGTTACAGTTGTAGTTTTACCATTAGTCCCTGTTACAGCTACCAGTTTAAGCTTTTCGGAAGGATTACCATAAAAGTTAGAAGCTATAAATCCTAAAGCTTTGGCACTATCACTAACCTGAATATACACAACTGAAGCAACCTGTGTTTCAGGAAGCTGCTCACATACTATAGCTGTGGCACCCAGTTCAACAGCTTTTGCGATAAACTGATGACCATCGGTTTGTGTACCACGTACAGCAGCAAACAGACTCCCTGGCTGCACTTGCCTTGAGTCCAGACACAACTTTGTGATTTGTTGAGTAGTATCACCTGTAATAGCTAGTACAGGAACACCTTGCAATAATTGAGAAAGTGAAGCAGCCAAAGGATTTTCGCTATTTGTTGATTGATATTTACGTAAAAAATCGAATAATGTCGGCAAAAATAATATCTTTTTTGAAGTGCAAACTTATTTGGCAGGAATAGTCGCATAAATCTGCTAATGCATTGACTACCTATATATACTGAAAGAACTTCTGGTATTATTCTACTGTATTATACTTTAGCCTACGTTCTTCTGTTCATATAACTCAAATGTATCCAGATTCAGTGCCAGTAGCTTACCTACGTTTTGTAAAGGAGAAATACTTTTTAACTGCTCGACTACAGGGCCATAATAACAGCCATTATCCAAGGGAATAATATTGTTTCGCTGCTCTATTCTATGACGAATGATATCCAGGTCTGTGATATCATGGCCATGTATAATAGTTTTTTGAGTAGGATTATGCTTCAATCGTCGGATGTTAAGCATTGCGTCAAAGTCCTCGAAAGGTTGTGGGCTGGAAAAACGAAAGCCTGCATGCACCAGATAAAACCGATCAAGCTCAAAATAATATGCAAGAGAATCAAAGAAGGCGCTATATTCCGGCAATAGATGCATATCCTTGTCGAGCAGTTTATATAGTTTCTCTGATTGCATGCTTTGCAGAAAGAACTTCTGATAAATGCCCTGATGGTAGTGGGAATAATTATCCAGAAAGTTCTCTTCATGGTTTCCCTTTAGAGGAAAAATCTGATATCCTTCTTCCTGTAATTGTAAGATAAAATCAATAACACCCACACTATCAGGTCCCCGGTCTATGTAATCGCCTAGTAGAAAAAGTTGATCTGTATGTCTTAGCTGAAGCTGATCTTCAACCAATGTTCGAAAAGTATAAGCAAATCCATGTATATCGGGCACCACGAAACGCCTGCCACCAATAGGATTGGGGATACTAAAGTTTTTATAACTGAATAAAGAGGGCATGTAACTTTCTATATAAAAATGACTTCAAAGATACTTTATATACAACTTAATTTGCATAGCGTCTACTCCTTTAAATCTGCCGTTGGCGGGATCATTTCAGCGTTTCATCCAAATTATCTATTTTATATAAAGGAAACTGATATAGTTTTACGTCTTACAATAAAAATCGGAGACTACTTTTTTAATCTGAACACTTTCTTAAGTTATTATCAAACCTAATGCTATGAATCAACTTTATCGATGCATGTGCCTCTTTGTAAGCTATCTCTTATGTACTCAGCTTGCTCTGGCACAGGAAAAATTTACTATCAGTGGGTATGTCAAGGATAGCAAGAATGGCGAAAACATGATTGGAGTAGCCGTTTTTGTCAAAGGTACATCCAATGGTACTGTAACCAATGAGTATGGATTTTATTCTCTCACCCTGCCTTCAGGTACATATAGCATAGGTATCTCTTATGTCGGCTATCAGTCTTTTTATAAAGACATCACATTAAATGCAAATGTAAAACAGGATGTAGAGCTAACGGAAGAAGGAGTGCAGTTAAATGAAATTGTTGTTACAGCCGATCGCCCGGATGCTAACGTCAGAGATGTGTCGATGAGTGTCAACAAACTGGATATCAAAACCATCCAGAAAATACCCGCCTTTTTGGGTGAAGTAGACGTAATTCGTAGTATTCAGTTGTTACCTGGTGTAAGTACCATTGGTGAAGGAGCCACAGGGTTTAACGTTCGGGGAGGAAGTATTGATCAGAACCTTGTCTTGATTGATGAGGCACCTGTATACAACTCTGCCCACTTATTCGGATTTTTCTCTGTATTCAATCCAGATATTGTGAAAGATGTAAAGTTAATCAAAGGAGGTATTCCTGCCCAATACGGAGGGCGTTTGTCTTCTATTTTGGATGTACGAACTAAAGAAGGAAACAATAAGAAATTTTCAGGACAAGGTGGCATAGGGGTTATATTCAGTCGCTTGTCACTAGAGGCTCCACTGATTAAAGACAAGGCTTCTTTTGTAATCGGGGCGCGTAGATCGTATATAGATGTGCTAGCAAAGCCGTTTCTGAATGAAGATTTAAAAGGCAGTAAGTTTTATTTTTATGATTTGACATCTAAGGTCAACTACATCATTAACCCCAAAAATACAGTCTATCTGTCTGGCTATTTTGGTCGGGATGTATTTGGCTCTCCTGATTTTCGCTTTGCATGGGGAAGTACTACAGCCTCCGCTCGTTGGAACCATCTTTACAATGATAAGTTGTTCATGAATCTTACTGCTTTCTATAGCAATTACGACTATGAACTTGGATTTCAGGACAATATTGAAAAATCAGAATTTAATTGGAATGCTAAAATTATAAATCTTAGTATAAAACCAGATTTTACCTATTATATAAATACCAAAAACACACTCCGTTTTGGTGCTCAGGGACTGTTTTACAACTTCCACCCAGGAAATACTGTTGTAACAAGTGAAGGCATACCAAGAGAAAATAGTCTTCCTAATAAATATGCACTGGAAAGTGGGATTTATATAGACAATGAACAGAAAATAAGTTCAAAGCTAACTATTCAGTATGGATTACGTTATTCTCTGTTCCAATATCTGGGTTCAGGAGATGCCTATTATTATAATACTCCTGCTAATGGTGAAAGACGCCAGCCTTCCAACATCAAACATTTTAATTCATGGAAAACAATAGCTAGCTACAATAATCTGGAACCTCGTTTCTCTGCAAATTATACATTAAATGATAGAAGCTCTGTAAAAGCCAGTTATAATCGCACAGCTCAATATATTCACCTGGTTTCAAATACTGCGGCCTCAACACCATTAGATGTATGGACGCCCAGCACTAATAATGTCAAACCCCAGTTAGCAGATCAGATAGCCTTAGGATATTTCCGAAACTTTCAAGAGAATACCTATGAAGCTTCTGTAGAGGTGTATTATAAAGAGCTAAAAAACCAACTTGACTATGTAAACAGTGCAAATCTTCTGTTGAACTACAATCTGGAAGGTGACCTTCTTCAGGGGATCGGTAGAGCCTATGGGATGGAATTTTCAGTAAGAAAAGCAACAGGTAGATTAACAGGCTTTATTAGTTATACGCTGGCAAAAACAGAACGTCGTTTAGCTAATACTATTATTAATCATGGAAAATGGTTTCCTAATCGATTTGATCGCCTACACAATTTGAGTGTAACTGCGGATTATATGCTGACACCATTGTGGAGTATTGCAGCTAACTTTGTCTATCAGTCTGGTACACCAATTACCTTCTATACCAATAGAGCAGAATTTGGGCAATTGCCATCAGTTCCTTTGTTACCTAATGAAGATCGGAACAACTCCCGCAACCCAGATTATCATCGGTTAGATATTTCTGCTACGAAGAAAAATAAGAAGAAAGAAGGACGTAAATGGGAAAGTTATTGGGTATTCTCTGTGTATAATGCATATAATCGACGTAATCCATTCTCTATTTATTTTCAGAATAATCCTGATTACAAGTATGCAGAAACCAATAATGGAGTGCCTAAAACTCAGGCAATCCGCTACTCTATCATAGGTTCTTTTGTACCTGCGGTTTCTTATAATTTCAAGTTTTAGAACTATCCGTTATTTTACTCAATAACAAATTAACACTCTATGAAATATATATCTTTGTTTATAATTGGGCTTCTAACTACTTGTCTTTTATCCTCTTGTGAGGATGTAATACAGATCGATGTAGCACCTGCCGAATCTCAACTGGTAATTGATGCATTCATTAGTAATACTTCCAAAGCACAAACTATTAGATTAACTAAAACCGTCCCTTATTTTGAAGAAGGTGATGCGCCTACTATAAGTGGAGCAGAAATTGTGTTGAAAAATGAGACAACTGGAAGAGAGTTTATTTTTACAGATACGCAAACTAATGGTCAATATACCTGGACACCCGCAAGAAATGATAGTATAGGGAAAGTAGGTGATGTATTTCTACTTACTGTTCGCTATGATAATAATGAGTATCAAGCATCCAGCCATCTTAACCGCACTACAAAGATTGATTCAATCACAGTAAAATATGAGAAAGAATCTGGAGATGATAAAGCAGGGTATTATGCACGATTCTATGGTTATGACCTAGCAGGCCAGAAGGATTATTATTGGATTAAATCTTTTAAGAATAATCAGTATCAGACTAAACTTCTCACCTACGCCACTAATGCTATTGGAGGTACAGACGATATAGAAGGCACTACAGATAGCCTTGCATTTATTGAACCAATAAGCAAAGCAATTACAGATGGGGATGATCCTTTCCAACTTGGGGATAAAGTCAGGGTTGAGATATGGTCTATTACCCAAGAGACTATTGAGTTTTTCTCTCAGGCAGAGGCTCAGATCAATAATGGAGGGTTATTTGCCCGTCCACCAGAAAACCTTCGAACTAACTTTACAAATAAAACAGATGCCAGTAAAAAACCGGTAGGATGGTTTTCGACATCAGTTGTTTCAGAACTGGAAGGCATGGTTGAAGACAAATGACATAGTTATTGTAAAACAAAACGCCTTTACTAACTTGTATCAGTAAAGGCGTTTTGTTTTATTATACTCCTGTCAAATAAACTAATCAATTAATGTAACGCTGTCCATATCATATCTTTCATCTCCTGAATACCCAACCCTGTTGCTGATGAAATAGCCACATGCGGAATATCAGCTGGTAGCTGTTTCAGTAATTTTTTCTTTTCTTTCTCATCAATCAGATCACACTTGGAAAGAACAATAATCCGTTTCTTATCCAGTAATTCAGGATTATATTCTTCCAATTCATTGAGCAGAATCTTATACTCTTTTCCTGCATGTTCTGTAGTAGCAGCAATCAGAAACAACAAGCTTGAGTTCCGTTCGATATGCCGCAGAAATCGCAATCCTAGCCCTCGTCCCTCAGCAGCGCCTTCAATGATTCCCGGAATATCAGCCATTACAAATGACTGGTCTCCTCGATACGCCACAACCCCAAGATTAGGCACCAGGGTAGTAAAAGGATAATCTGCAATTTCAGGTTTGGCGGCAGAAACAGAAGCCAGCAAAGTTGACTTGCCCGCATTAGGAAAACCTACCAATCCTACATCTGCCAGAAGTTTAAGTTCCAGAATAACCCAATCTGCTTTACTTGGTTCACCTGGCTGGGCTTTTCGGGGAGCCTGATTAGTTGGAGTTTTAAAATGGTCATTACCTAAACCTCCTTTACCACCTGGAAATATTAGCAGCTCTTGTTTATCGTGTGTAATCTCCCCTATTATTTCATCTGTTTCAGCCAGCTTGGCAACTGTTCCAATCGGTACTTCCAATATTTCATCCTTTCCCTGAGCACCTGTACGACGATTTCCTTCGCCAGGTTTCCCACCTTCTGCCATAACATGTTTGCGGTACTTAAGATGGAGAAGTGTCCATAACTGCGAGTTTCCTCTCAAAATAATATGTCCTCCTCTTCCTCCATCACCACCATCCGGTCCACCCATTTCAACATGTTTCTCACGACGGAAGTGCATTGAGCCTGCTCCACCGGAACCAGACTTCATGTGTATTTTTACGTAATCTATAAAGTTAGATGACATGACTTAATTTTCGTTTTTATAATTTCCTCAACCAGAATCCGCTTCTAAACAAAAAAGCCCACAAAAGTAGTGTTCTTTTATGGGCTTTTAAAATAAATCGTTTAAGCAGTGTCTTTATATACCTTAAGAAGCAATTACTGCATCTATTTCCTGACACAAATTCTGGAATATAGTCTCAATATTACCAATACCATTCACCACAGATACTTTACCCTGTCCTTCATAGTATGGCAAAACATGAATTGTCTTTGTGAAATATTCATCTATGCGCTTCAACAGCTTTTCTGCTTCATCATCCACACGTCCACTTATTTTCTGGCGTTCAGCAATACGTTCCTTAATCTCGTCTTCTGTTACATCCAGTTTAATTACCAGGTTAATACTTTCTCCTTTACCAGCCAGGAAATCATCCAGTGCCTGTGCTTGTGCTACTGTACGTGGGAAACCATCAAAGATAAACCCTTTTGCCTGAGGATTTTTTTGTACTTCCTCTTCCAGCATATCAATAGTTACCTGATCTGGTACCAGAAGTCCATCTGCCAGAATCTGTTTTACCTGTTTACCCAATGCAGTTTCTTCCTTGATATGCATACGAAACAGATCGCCGGTAGAAATATGAACCAGCTGGTATTTTTCAATCAGTTTGGCCGATTGAGTGCCTTTACCCGCTCCCGGCGGGCCGAAAAGTACAAGATTTAACATGGATTATATACTGTTTGCAGGTATCTGGTTTAGTGCTTACCCTTCAATAACTCAATTACGTTTCGGTTTTCTGATTGAACCCTAAAAAGATTTAATGTATGAGAATAACAATTATGGGCTTACAAAGATAAAATTCTAAACGTTAGAATGTATTCTTTCTTATCAAGAATCCTGCAATTACTTAAATACAAATCAACTTTTCAAATATATATTATAGTTTTTCTCAAAAATTTCCTCTTTCCATACTCTGATTCAGACAGAGCTCATCCTCAAAATAAACTTTTCTAAAGAATACAATTATAGTATTCGATAATTTTCCCGTAATCTCCAGATAATATTTGGTTTGTTTCTTTGCCGGACCATATGATTCAAACCATTTTTCTTTATGAAACACAAACTACCTGGTCTATCGATTGCCAGTCTTTTCCTTTTACTCCTTTCTTGTCAGAGTGATAATCCTGCTCCATTTACGTATCCGGATTCTGCACTTCAGGCATCACCCAAAATTCTGGCAACTAATACAGCTGGTGTAAAAGTCTACAATGGGGGATTCGGCTCCGGATTAGCAGTTGTTCCTAACTCAACCGGAAGCTTTTATTTGCTTACAGACCGCGGACCTAATGTAGATGGTACACTAAAAGATTCCAAAATCTTTGCCAAGCCTGATTTTACACCGCTGATCGGTAAGTTTACTTTAAAGAATGACTCACTGGTTTTGGAAAGTACTATTGAACTTAAAACCAGTACAGGTGTAAAACTCACCGGCTTACCCAATCCTCCAGGCTATGGGGCTACGGGTGAAGGTGCGTATGATACAAATGGTAACCTGTTGGATAATGACATCGAAGGAATTGACTCTGAAGGGTTGGTTGCAGCAGCAGATGGAACTTTCTGGATAAGTGACGAATACGGCCCACACATTACCCATTTCTCACAAAATGGGCAAACGATTGAACGTATTAATCCGTTTGGTACAGGTACAGGTGGACGTAAGCTTCCTGCAGTTTTTGCAACCCGTCGAGCAAATCGCGGCATGGAAGGCTTAGCAATAACTCCTGACAACAAGACTCTTGTAGGTATTATGCAATCAACTATGTATAATCCATCCAGTGCTGCAATTGTTAATAAGAAGCTAACTCGTATTGTTTTCTTTGATATAGCTACAGCAGCAACCAAACAGTATGTATACTTACAGGATGCCAATGGATTGTCCAATTGTGATATTGTAGCGATTACCAATACAACCTTTCTGGTATTGGAACGCGATGGGGATTTTCCTCAGGATAGCAAAAGCCCTGCTGTATATAAACGAGTGTATAAGATAGATGTTAGTAGTGCCACAGATGTATCAGATGCTACAAATGGAGCTAATGGTAAGCTATATGGAGGAAAGACACTTGAACAGTTAACTGATGCCGAACTACAAAGTAATTCCATCACTCCTGTGACCAAAACCCTGGTAGTAGATCTTCTTCAGGCAATTCCAGGCTATCCACACGATAAGCCAGAAGGATTAACAATTATAGACAACAATATGATTGCAGTTGCCAATGATGACGATTTTGGAATTCTTAATGATACCAATACGCCTAATAACTATATGGCAAAGGTTCTGCCTGCTACCAATAAAACGGATCGGGGAACTATCTATTTTATAAAACTTTCAACCTCTCTTAAGTAAACTATAGAACAAAAGTCTTGAGATAACTCAAGACTTTTGAATCATGTCTACTAATGTCATAATCGTTTTAGACATAGGAGTAAATAAGAGATTAGGGAAAATTCCGAATGCTAACGCCAATAGAGCCAGTATAATCAACATTGTTTTCTCCCGCAAATTCAGATCTGTTAACAAAACAGCCCATTCTTCTCCTCCTTTGGACCAGTATTTTCCGAAAAACATCCGTTGCAACGTCCATAGGAAATATGCAGCACCTAATACAAGTCCAGCTACAGCCGCCAGTATTACCCAACGCGGGATGATATCTGTGCCAAATGTGCTCATAATTGTAAAAAACTCTCCAACAAATCCGGAAAAACCTGGTAATCCCAATGAAGCAAAAAATGCTACAATGGTCATTCCTGTATAAACAGGCATCTTGGTTGCCAACCCACGATAGTTTTCAATGGTTTTGTCATGTGTTCTATCCTGTAACACACCCACCAGTAAAAATAACATAGCAGACAGAATACCATGGCTAAACAATTGATACATAGCTCCATTAATCCCTTCACTTGTCATCGAAGCAATTCCAATGAGCACAAATCCCATATGACTTACAGAAGAATAGGCAACCATACGCTTCAAATCGTGTGAAGCCATAGCATTTAAAGCCCCGTACACGATAGAGATCCCACCCAAAATTGCCATCCAATCTGAATAGATCCATCCACTATCCGGGAAAATTGAGATTCCGATGCGTAGTAATCCATATCCACCAATCTTTAACAAAATACCAGCCAGAATTACAGAGATAGGTGTTGGGGCTTCCACGTGTGCATCAGGCAACCATGTATGTACAGGTACAGCTGGTAATTTTATGGCAAAACCTGTTAGCAATAACAAAAATGCCCAGCGACGTGCGGGCATATTAATCAGCCAGCGGGAATTTTGCCAGTTTAGCAAAGAATCAGGAATAAAGTTGGCCCGATCAGCAAGTGCAAGCAAATTAAATGTATAGGTATCTTTTGGATACTGCACAGAGAAAGCCAGCATAATCATAACTAACAGAATACATACCGACCCGACCAATGTGTAAATAAAAAATTTAATAGATGCATACTCTCTACGTTTGCCTCCCCAAATCCCGATCAGGAAATACATAGGAAGCAACATAAATTCAAAGAACAGGAAGAATAAAAAGAAATCCAAAGCAGCAAAACATCCGATTATACTACCAGAAAGCAATAAAAAAAGTGAATGAAATCCCTTTGCCTTATATTCGATATTCCAGGCAGATATAGATCCAATAAATAACACCAGTGCAGAAAGTAGAACCATTGGCATATTCAAGCCATCCAATCCTACAAAATACTGAATGGCGATTTTATTTATATCCCCAACAGCTATCGTAATCCAGTCTGCTTTCTCCACAAACTGCATGGCTTTCTCATTAGAGATACCAGATAGATCAGGATTAAAATTTAAATATACCCAAACTGACAGTCCAAGATTAATTGTACTGATGATGAGTGTAATCCATCGATACAAATAGTTTTTTCCACCAGGCAAAGCAAGTATTCCCAAAGAGCCTGCTACTGGCAGGAAAATGAGTATGGTAAGTATATGTTCCAATTAGAAATATAATTTGATGTACTATGGTCTTTTTTAATGTAGAAGTATTTAAACACAAAGAGCCGATAGAATACGTAAGCTCTAGAGATCAGAATAAATAGCTTCGTAAGTAGCTGAATCTATCAAATAAATACAACCCAGATGAGTATCAGCAATAATCCTAACAAAGCCGCAGTAAACATACTTTGTATCCGACTTCCTGCAATTGATTTACTCAGTATTCCTATTTTACCTGCCATATAAGCAATCAGATTTACACCTCCATCTATAAAAGTACGGTCAATCCAACCAAGTATATGTGCAAATGTCACTGTGAATATGCCCCCCATATCAATTGCTCTATCTATAACACTACGATCAATCCAGGATGTAATCTTTTTAGCCAGGAATGTAGTACGAACTAATATCAAGTGTGCGATTGCCTCAGTGTAAAAAAAGTGATAGGAAACTTTACGAACAAATCCAGGAATTAAGCGATTGGGGCGTCCTGTCCTCCATAAAGCGATACCCAACCCGATTGTCACAAGTCCCAGTGAAAGAATCAATGTATACTTGTGAGCTATAGCATGAGTAAATTCTTCCCACAAACCAGCTGTATGTTCATCTGCTGCCATTGGATATGCTTCAAAAAACCATCCTTTCATTGCATCCCAGGGAATCCAGGAAAACCAGAAAAAAAACGAAAGAATAGCCAGTATTCCTATTACTCGGCGCATTACTGCAGGAGACTCTTCAGTAAACTCATTGATGTATCGCAATTGATCATCATACAAAGCGAAGTATCGTGGCTGCCCACCAAAAATCAGTTTAAGTTGTCGACCTGTATACAATGCTGTACATAAAACACCCAGAAAACCCATAACAGGAACAACTAAAGTCCAATCCAGTGCACTTCCCTGAAATGACCAAAGCAACATCTGATTCAGAATAAAGTCCTTGGATAAAAACCCGGATGTCAATGGCAAGCCGGCAAGTGCCAGTGAACAGATTACAAAACAAAGAAAGGTAACTGGCATTTGCTTACGTAGACCTCCCATATTACGCATATCCTGTACATCAAAATCAGGATCTGTGATATGCATATGATGAACTGCTTTGTGTAGAGCATCTATAACAGATCCTGCGCATAAAAACAGACCTGCTTTGAAAAAGGCATGAGTAACCAAATGAAACAACGCGGCTTCTGGTGCACCAACACCAATTGCTGCCATCATATATCCTAGCTGAGAAATAGTAGAATAAGCAAGCACTCTTTTGATGTCCTGTTGGAACAACGCAGCAAATGCACCTGTAAACGCAGTAATACCTCCAACGATAGCGGCTAAGTTCAGGATATTATCTTCTAAAAAGGGAAAAGTTCGTATCATTAGAAAAACTCCTGCAGCCACCATAGTTGCTGCATGGATAAGAGCAGAAACAGGTGTGGGACCAGCCATGGCACGTGGTAACCAGATGGCCATAGGATACTGAGCGGATTTCGTACCTGCAGCACAAAAAATCCCATAGCCAACCAACGTCATCCACCAGGTATTTTCAGGAAACACAGCATTCTGTGTGAGCAGGATAAAATCCGAGCTACCAAATTGCAGATAGATAAACATCATGGCCAGGAGTAAACCTGTATCTCCAATCCGATTAATAATAAAGGCATTGCGGGAAGCACGATACGCATCTGGTTTTTCATACCAGAATCCAATGAGCAGATAGGAAGCTACACTAACCAGTTCCCAAAAGAAGTAGAACAAAAAAAGATTATCTGCCAGCACCAGTCCCAACATGGCAAAGGTAAATAAACTCAGATAAGCAAAATATCGGCTATATCGGGAATCGCCTTTCATATAGGCAGTCGAGTATATCTGCACCAAGGCTGATATAAATGTCACCAGGATGAGCATTATTGCTGAATACTTATCCAACAATAATCCCACGTTAAATTCATGCACAAAAACAGAAAACCATTTCACCTCATAATGAAGTGTTTTAACAGGAAAGACTTCTGATACTGCAATTACAGAACAGACGAAGCTTGCGATAACAGCTGAAATGGCGACCCAATCTCCCTGACGAGGTAGTTTTTTTCCCAAAAAAAGGAGGCATAAAAAGGCAATTAAGGGAAGAAAAAGAGCAGCAAAAATCAACATCTGATATTAATAGGCAAATGAAATTTTAATTACGGATTTAATTATTATTTCCTCATATCATAAAGTAGTTGTCAGTCTTTTTTGGAATCTTTTACTTCATCCAGATTTACAGTGCCAAAATACTGATATACTTTCAATACAATTGCAAGAGCTACAGCAGCTTCGGCAGCAGCAACTACAATGACAAATAAAGCAAACACCTGACCCTGCACATTCTCAGGATATTGTCGGTTAAACGCTACAAAATTCAGATTGGCAGAATTGAGAATCAATTCAATTCCCATTAATACCACAATGGCATTACGCTTGGTAATTATCAAAGCGATTCCAATACAAAACAAGATAGCCCCAACAAGCAGAAAGTGCGTTACAGGGATAACAGATTCAGACATTACAAATAAATCAAAGATGTCAATCCAGAGAAGACAATCGTCCTATGCCAGCAAAAGTATAAAAGAATATTGAGTAGGATATCTTAATCTCAACGAAAAATCGTTTTTTCTATATAATTTTGAATACCAGCACTGCCATATTGTCTATTACATGAAATTTTCTCTGAAGAAACAACTACCTTCTATTCCTCAATCCCCGTTAGGTAATGCCATTATTACTTTCATCAGAAACAACCACGACAAACACTGGTTTCGCTGGACAAAACGAATAAGTCTTACATTAGTAGCATCTATACTGCTCTTTCTTATACTCAATTCTATTTTTCCGCTTCATACCAAAGTGGAGTATGCTCAACTGATTACTGCCAAAGACGGATCTGTTTTGTATGCCTTCCTTAGTCATGATGACAAGTGGCGGATGAAAACAGAATTAAATGAAATTACTCCAGAACTGCGTAAGGCTATCATTCATAAAGAAGACCGACTATTTTATTATCATCCGGGAGTTAATGTTATGGCAATTGGACGGGCAGTAGTTAACAATATATTTACAGGAAGAAAGACATCCGGAGCTTCTACCATTACCATGCAGGTAGCCCGGCTGTTGGAACCAAAACAACGAACTTACGGCAATAAAATTATTGAGATTTTCAGGGCATTACAACTGGAATGGTATTATTCCAAAGATGAGATATTACAATTGTACCTGAATCTTGTTCCCTATGGAGGCAATGTAGAAGGGGTAAAGTCAGCTGCCTTACTATATTTCGGGCAGTTACCCAATCGTCTCAGTGTTGCTCAGATCACCACACTGGCAATTGTTCCTAATCGGCCTACCTCTCTCTCCCTGAACCGCAATCCGGTTTTATTAAAACAGGAACGAGACAAATGGCTCAAACGATTTCAGGAGGATGAGATTTTTAGTGATACTCTCATTGATGATGCTATTAATGAGCCTCTACAGTTACGACGTACTCCTTTACCCAACATAGCACCTCATCTATCTTATCGGTTACATACTAAATATCCGGAACAAGCCATTCTGAAAACAACCTTAAACCGAATCACTCAGGATAAGGTACAACAACTTGCTTACAACTATCACAAACGTATTCGCAAGTATAATATTCATAATCTGGCAGTAATTGTTGCAGATAATAAGACACGGGAAATAATAGCCTACATTGGCTCACCGGACTTTACAGACAATGACCATGCCGGACAAGTAGATAATGCCAGGGCAATCCGGTCTCCAGGTAGCACATTAAAGCCACTGGTATATGCCTTAGGTATTGAAGCAGGTAAAATTACCCCTAAAACCATGCTACTGGATGTTCCTTCTCAATTTGGAGGCTATTCCCCGGAAAACTTTGATCAGAAATTCAATGGTGCTGTTACAGTCGAGAATGCATTAGTCAACTCGCTCAATATTCCAGCGGTTAAAGTATTGGAAGATATTACAGTCCCTGTTTTTGTTAATAAACTTAAGGCTGCCCGTTTTGAGCAAATCTCACGGGATGAACGCAAGTTAGGTTTATCTGTAATTCTGGGAGGTTGTGGTACTACACTCGAAGAGCTGGTTGGCTTGTACAGCTCATTTGCCAATGAAGGCTTATTTACACCTATTTCCAGTTTTCAGTCTTCTGATGGAGAAAAAAAAACTACGGTTCGGCTGATATCCAGACAAGCAGCGTATATGATCAACGAAATACTTATGCAGGCCGTACGTCCTGATTTGCCTACAGGCTATCAAAATAGCTATCATGCACCACCTATCGCCTGGAAAACAGGTACATCGTATGGACGTAAAGATGCATGGAGTATTGGATATAACCGTAAATATACAGTTGGAGTATGGGTAGGAAACGCCAATGCCGAAGGAGTGCCAGAACTCACAGGAGCAGATATTGCCACACCTCTGTTATTTCAATTATTTAATACCATTGACTACAATGCTGCCGGAAGTCGGTTACTGGCACCCAAAAATATGCCATTGCGTTTGGTGTGTACAGAAACAGGGTTGTTACCTGGAGACTATTGTACTCATCAGGTGGTCGATTACTATATCCCTCTGATCTCCAATACACAGACCTGCAAACACATGAAAGAAGTACCCGTATCAGCAGATGAGAGCTTCTCGTATTGTACAGCCTGTCTTCCTGAAAGCGGTTATAAGAAAAAGCTATATGAAAACCTCCCTCCTGCCCTGGTTTCATTTTACAACACATGGAGCGTAGCCTATCGTCGTATTCCCCCACACAATCCATCGTGTACACGTGTATTTCAGTCAGGCGCTCCACAGATCGTAACTCCTGCCGATGGACGTGAGTATATGGTAGATGCCACAGAACCGCCTGAAATGTTGTTGACCTGTCATGTAGATAATGATGTAAAACAGGTTTATTGGTATATCAATGATAAGTTTTACAAAGCTGCCAAAGCTACAGACAGGGTCTTTTTTAAGCCAGATTTGGGAGAGGTAAAAATCTCCTGTAGCGATGATAAAGGAAGAAACACCAATATCAGTATTGTTGTCAAAAAAATGTAACTATCCAAAATCAGAACTATCTAATCAATCTGCAAAAAGCATTGGATATCGGGTTCTTATTCTTTGATGTCCAATCTTTTTCAACTTTCCCTCCAGCAGTCTTCTTCGTAAAGGACTCAAGGTATCCAAAAACAGCCTGCCTTCAATGTGATCATATTCGTGTTGAATGATACGGGCTGTTTCATCATAAAATGTGTCAGTATGCCATGCAAACTGTTCATCCTGATAGGACATTACAATACTTCGACTTCGAGATACCTTTTCATGTATATCCGGAATACTGAGGCAACCTTCTTCATTTAGCCAATTTTCATTACTATATTTTTCAATAACAGGATTTAAAAATACTTTCCGGATACCTGGTGCATCTCTGAACGGCAATTTTTTATCTGAAGGCATTTTTGCAAATCCGCTTGTACTATCAATTACAAATAATCGTAAGGAAGCACTAACCTGAGGAGCGGCCAATCCAACTCCCCCAGCATGGTCCATAGTTTCCCACATATTGGCAATCAGTTGAGGAAGGTCTGGATAATCCGTAGATATCAACTCACCTCTCTTACGTAAAACAGGCATTCCATATGCCACAACAGGTAGTATCATATATTCTTTTTCACAAAATTGCAGCGTATAAGTTATTGCCCATAGTAATTTTTAGACAGTTGACTAATTTATCACAGTATGAACCTGCTACATGTCTATTCTTGTTCATGATAAAATTAGCTGCTTATGCCAGTAGAACTATTCAGACATATAGTAAAAAAAGAATCCTCCTCTTATTTTCAGACCTTTACACCATCCTCTGATCTGACATCAGTTATTGAATACTTTTTTCTCTATACCATAAAATCTTCCCAAAAAGAAGAACTTGCTTTTGCAGATGGTATCCCCATTCTGGCATTCTTAGTAAAGAAACCCTCAGCAATTCAATTTCATACAGCAACAGACACACTGGCAACAATAACAGAAGGTTATCTAAGTGGATTCTTTTTAGAGAAAACTTATATTGAGCCTTTATACCCCAACCAGCAGATGTTAGGAGTTCGCTTTAAAGCCACAGGTCTCTATAATCTATTGAGAAAGCCCTTGTCAACATTAGCAGGTCAGATATTTCATGATGTGGATACTTTATTTGGGGGGAACAAACCTGTGCTCAATGAATCATTTACTATTACAGAAAAAATAAATGCAATTGAGAACTGGATACGTGAACAGCTCAAAGATCATATTGTCTCAACAAGCTTATTTGAAGAAATCATCTCTTATATCTGTACGAATCAGAGCGAAATAAATCTTCGTGAACTAGCAGTGCGTTTTAAGGTGAACTATAAATGGATCGAACGTAAGTTTCTGGTATATATAGGACTCACACCAAAAGAATTTATACGGTTACAACGTTTTCTTCCTTGCCTCTTTGAACTACAGGAAACGAATGGTATTGACTTAATGGGTTTAGCTATTAATCATGGGTTTTACGATCAGAACCATTTTATTAAAGAGTTCAAGCGGTTCACACAGAAAACACCTTTACAGTTTCTTAAGCAGGGTTAATTTGGCACTTCAACAACCGCTCATTTGAAAGAACTGATATAGTATTTTCAAATTGAGTTATCCAAGAAGATCACACCATATATCTCCTAAATCTACTCTTTACCAAAATTTCCTTCCTTACATCCTGAAAAAATGTAATTTTACCAGAAACAAAATTCGTATAGACCTTGAAAAAATCCATTCTTCTATTTGTGGCGATAGCATTACAAGTATCCATTGTCACAAATGCGCAAAACTTGCCATTCTCTGATTATAATCAACGCTGGGTAGATTCTGTTTTTCAAAAGCTTACTCCCGATGAACGTATAGCCCAACTTATTATGGTAGCTGCCTATTCCAACCGGGATCAGGCACACATTGATGCGGTTAGTGAATTAATACGAAAACAAAAAATTGGTGGATTGGTATTTTTTCAAGGTGGCCCTACACGTCAGGTGCAACAAACAAACTTTTATCAGTCTATTTCTAAGGTACCACTACTAGTTGCAATTGATGGAGAGTGGGGACTTGGTATGAGACTTGATAGCACAATAAGCTATCCTTATCAGATGACACTGGGAGCAATCCAGAATGATAGTTTGCTTTATAAAATGGGTGTAGAAGTAGCCCTGCAATGTAAGCGAATGGGTATCCAAGTCAATTTTGCCCCGGTAGTAGATGTGAATAACAATCCTAATAATCCAGTTATCAACTATCGTTCATTTGGGGAAAACAAGGAAAATGTAGCCCGCAAATCTATTGCCTATATGAAGGGGATGCAGGACAATCATATTCTTACTACTGCCAAACATTTTCCCGGACATGGTGATACAGATGCGGATTCTCATTATGATCTACCCCTTATCAAAAAATCAAGAACCCAACTGGACTCGCTGGAATTATATCCGTTTCGTAAAATTATTGAAGCAGGTATTGGCGGGATTATGGTTGCCCATCTGAGTATCCCGAGCCTGGATTCTACTAAAAACCAACCTTCCACGCTTTCAAAGCCTATTATTTCCAACCTACTCAAAAACGAACTGAAGTTTTCCGGTCTGGCATTCACAGATGCGATGAACATGAAAGGAGTAACTAAAAATTATACTCCTGGAGTGGCTGATGCAAAAGCCATTCTGGCTGGAAATGATGTGTTGGAATTTACAGAGGATGTTCCCAAAGCAATAGAAGAAATAAAAAAAGCCATTCGCGAGAAAAAAATAACTCAGGCAGAAATAGATGCCCGTTGCCGTAAGGTGCTGGCGGCTAAAGCATGGGTTGGGCTTGACAAATGGAAATCTATCAGTCTTACCAATCTGTCAAAAGACTTGAATACACCAAAAGCAAAATTACTAAACCGTCAACTCACTGAAGCGTCACTAACACTACTCAAAAACGAAAACACGTTCCTTCCTTTACAAAAGCTGGACACTTTACAGATTGCGTCTGTTTCAGTAGGTGCAGAGAAGACAACTGCTTTTCAGCGAATGCTGGCAAAGTATACCTCTGTACAACACTTTACGATTTCCAAACAAGCAACTGCCGCAGATATAAAAAAAGTAAAAGATGCCTTAGCAAAATTTGATCTGGTGGTTGTTGGAGTGCATATACCCAGTGTAAGACCAGCCAAAAATTATGGTATCACAGAAAACATGCAAAAAGCCCTCACAGAACTATCATCTATCACTCAGAAGGTAATAATATGTCATCTGGGTAATGCCTATACATTACCTAAGTTCGATTTTAGCAAAGCCACTGCTATAGTCACAACTTATCAGGACAATACAATTGCTCAGGAACTGGCAGCTCAGGCACTATTTGGTGCAGTCAGTATGTCTGGCAAGATGCCTGTTTCAGTATCTCCGGTTTATCCTTTAAATGGTGGTCTTGGGATGAATTCAATTCATCGCCTGAAGTATACCATGCCTGAAGAAGTGGGTATGAACTCTGAATTGCTGGAAAGAAGAATTGACTCAATGGCCAACATTGCTCTCACACAGAAAGCAACTCCAGGATGTCAGGTACTAGTCGCAAAAAACGGAAAAATAATATTCCATAAAACCTACGGATACCTCACTTACGACAATCAACGACCAACACAGGAAGATGACTTATATGATCTGGCATCGGTAACTAAAGTGACAACATCGGCTCCTGCATTAATGCGTTTGTCGGATGAAGGTAAATTTGGTCTTGACAAAACTCTGGCAACTTATCTGCCAGAGTATGGAAATTCCAACAAAAAGGATATCCAGTTCAGAGATATTCTGACACATCAGGCACGTCTTACTGCCTGGATAGCATTCTGGAAAGAGACAGTAAAAGAAGATGGAGAACGGAACCACAAGCTTTTTCGTACAGACTCCTCAAAAAGATTTCCTGTAAAGATTGTTGATAATCTGTGGCTGAATAGAAAGTATTGTAAGAAGATTTATAAGGAGATTAATGATTCACCTTTGTTACAAGAAAAGAAGTATGTGTACAGTGACTTGTCCTATTACCTATACCCTCGTCTGGTTCAGTTACAGACAGGCAAGCCTTTTGAAACCTATCTGAAAGAAACGTTCTATCTGCCCATAGGTGCTACACATCTTACCTACAAACCACTAAGATATTATCCCATCGATCAGATTGTACCTACAGAATATGACTCTCTATTCCGGAAAACATTAATTCATGGGACAGTTCACGATGAAGGAGCTGCCATGCTTGATGGTCTATCTGGCCATGCCGGATTATTTGGTACAGCCAACGATGTAGCCAAAATGATGCAGATGTATCTTCAAATGGGAGAATATGGTGGTCAGCGTTTTATCAATGAGGCAACATTGAAAGAATGGACTCGTTACAATGATGTAAATTTCAGTCGTCGGGGCATTGCATTTGACAAACCAGACCCTAAAAGCCCGGGACTGAGTGCCGCCGCTGCTTCTAGTGCTGAAAGTTTTGGACACTCAGGCTTTACTGGTACATTTGTATGGGTTGATCCTAAATACCAGCTTGTGTATGTATTTATGTCTAATCGTGTCTACCCAACACGCAATAACAATAAGCTTGGTTCGTTGAATATCCGGACAGGAGTATTACAAACGATCTATGAAGTAATACAGAAAGGAGAAGCCAAATAGGGATTTACCTCGCATTATTACTATTGCTCTAAAGTTCATATATTGTGCATGAAAAATAACACTTCTAGATGAAGTATACAGCCATACTATTTTTAATTACTTGTGGCACTTGGTTATTTAGCTTTCCTGTTCGTTCTGAGGTTATTAGCCCAAGTGTAGGTGTTGGTCGCGCAGATAGCCTGTATGCATTGACAGAATCCAGTGAGATATTCGTTGACGCTACTGCCTCTCTATCTTTTGCACAAGTTCAAAAAACGCCTTTCCGTTCTATTTCTCCTGATATACTAAGAAAAGCCAGATGGAATGATATCATTTGGCTTAAAGTTACTGTCACCAATACTGAAGAGGTTACAAGCCAATGGTTGTTACATACAGGGAAGGCAAGTTTTATCGACATTTATATTCAACAACCAGATGGAAAGCTACAACATAAAAAGTCTGGTTACTATCGAAAAAACTCAGAACGAGATGAAATCAGAGGCAAAGAAAACTCAGCTAATATTCAGCTAAGGCCTGGCAAAACAACACTTTATATCCGTTATCAGAACGAATTAAAGATTGGAGTTGCACCGCGTTTATTGTTACAACCTGTTACAAGCTGGAACGAATTTATTATCGAAAGAAATTTATATGAAGGAATAGCACAAGGGGTATTACTGGTGCTATTTTTGTATAATTTTCTCTTGTACTTTATTCTTAAGCGTACCACATACCTTTACTATAGCCTCTATATCCTTTCGCTTTCTATTTTTTATATCAACGTATACAATCTCGGCAAAGAAATTTTACTTGGAGAGTTTCCCCGTATTTTTGATTACAACTGGGCCACCTTACAGATTGTAGTCATCTTCCTTTTACTCTTTATTTGTAATTTTCTGGAAACTAAAAAGAAGTTTCCCCGCAAGCATCGGAATATGCAATGGTTAATCACAGCCAATCTTATTTGGGGTGTTAGTGGTGCCATATATTTGTTTTTCTCTAAAGATCTTGGAACCATTTTTCTTATTCACCGATATTTCAATCTTATTCAATTTGCCAATATTGTAGTCTTACTGGTACTGTTCTGGACAAGTAAAATTCGTCTTGCACGGTTGCTGGTATTGGGTACACTACCTGTATTTTTAGGAGGCGTATGGGATGTTCTTTTCCGCAATGCCAGTGATGTCACTACAGTACACATCAATTATTTCCAGGTAGGAGCTATTATTCAGCTTATTCTTTTTTCATTAAGTATCGGATTTAAAATGAAGGAAGAAGAACGTAAGCGACGTCGGGCACAGGAGAAGCTGATTGGGCAGCTACAGGAAAATCAAAAGCTGAAAGACAAAATTGCAGTTGCACTCGAAAGAAGAGTAAAAGAACGTACCCAGGAATTGCTCGTAGCCAATAATGACCTGTCAACATTAAACCGGGAAAAAGCACGGCTTATTTCCATTATAGCCCATGATCTGAACTCTCCGCTTAATGCTCTCAAAGGGTTACTACAAATCTTTGAAAACGATCTGGTTTCGGAAGAAGATCTCAAGCAACTGATTCCTGAGGTAAGCAAGGATGTAAACTATATTGCAAACCTGTTTAATAACCTGCTGGCGTGGGCTCGAAGTCAAATGGAAGGCACTATTCTGCAACCTAAAGAGATTGAGTTACAGAGTATCGTCAATGAAACAATAGAATTACTAAGTTCTCAGGCAAAGAAAAAACAGCTTCAACTGAAAAGCTTACTCACAGAGCCATTGACAGCCTATGCAGATGAAGAGATGATCAAGCTTGTGGTACGCAATCTTATCTCTAATGCCATCAAGTTTACTCCAGAAGGAGGAACTGTGACTATTGATGCCTTATGCAAAGGACCATTTGTTGAAATATCTGTTCAGGATACAGGCAAAGGTATATCTGAAGAAAACCAACAGAAATTATTTAATAACGAGTTATTTACATTACGAGGCACCCACAACGAAAAAGGAAGTGGCCTTGGCTTGATTCTTTGCAAGGATTTTGTAGAACGCAATGGTGGCGAGATATGGGTAGAGAGCAAAGTATCTCAAGGAAGTGTATTCCGGTTTACAGTTGCTTCCTCTCTTTCACAACAGGCAAATCAGGAATCACCCATAGAACTATCCTAATCTCTCAGGGGTTGTCTACATTATTTTATAAAGGCTACCAAATCTGTTCATTGAGCTTTTTTGATACTAATTTAGACATCCTCTCAGAATTAAATTAAAACCATTTGATTCATCCTCTTGTTATTCAGTAGGTACCTGATGTTTTGCTGATTGTCCATCTGGCAAAACATCAGATTGAACAGATAATATTGTATCAATGAATCAACTAAACGAAAAAACAGCTTTCTTTTCTGAGCATTTATTACAAGGAATGCGAACAAAAGCTGATCCCATTGCAGATACAGTAGTTCACTACCTGATGCAATCCGGGCAACGGGAAAAGCTCTCTTTGTATTGGAAGATAATTGAGCGCAAAGAAAGATCTTCATCAGAAATACCTTTCCAACTACAAAGTTATCTCTACCAAACAGAATCTGTTCCTTCATGGGTTAATCTCAGGCGTTTGGAAAGTGGGCAACATTTTTTTGCCAGAAACGCCCGATCTATTCTTTCTATTTTGGGGTGCCTATCCTTGCCTTATTGTTATGCTGCTGCAGATGGAGCTCAGGTCTTGTTGCTTTCACAACGTATTCATCAGGATACTTACCAACGCCTGGCAGAGACCGCACAATTTCTGCTGGATGTATCTTCTCCCAAAGCATTCTCTACAGGAAATGGTATCCAAAGGATACAACAGGTCAGGCTTATTCATGCTATTTCACGTTATTATTCATCCCATAGTCCTCAATGGAATGCCCAATGGGGAACTCCCGTCAACCAGGAAGATATGGCAGGGACTAACCTTGCCTTTTCCTACATTGTTCTGCAAGGACTTCAAAAATTAGGTTTTCAGTGGACAAAAGACGAGGGTGAAGATTTTTTATATCTGTGGAATGTAATTGGAGCCATGTTGGGAGTTGATCAGCAACTATTACCAAACAACCTACAGGAAGCCTACTGGCTTGATAAAAAAATTGCCAAACGCCATTTTCGTCATTCAGCAGCAGGAGTTACTCTCACACAGGCATTGCTAACCTGTTTGTATGACATAAACAAAGAAAGCCCTGTAAGTCAGAAATTTATCCACGCCTACATGCGCTATTTATTAGGTAATGGTGTGGCAGACATGCTGGAGATCCCATCTGCAGATGGGGTAAATGCGTTGGCTCCTCTGTTCAGATCTACCAATGTACTGAATGCCCTCACCCGTGTAGGAAAGCGGGAGGAAAAGCCCCAACACATCACCCAAACACTGGCGTATGAATTAAAGCAGGGAGTAGATACCCATCTCAGATTGCCTGTGGCATTTGGATAAGTGACGACTTTATTCAGCTGCAGGAGCAACTTCTGCCTCTGAAGGAAGGATCAGAGCTAATTCGGATGCAACAGGAAGCTTAGGAATAACAATCCTGAATACTGTTTCTTTATCAAAACCTGTAACAAACTGTACGCTTCCACCCAATCGTTCGAGAGCCAATTTGGATATATACAGGCCAAGTCCTGTACCACTGGAATTTACAGTTCCACGGAAAAACATAGTAAACAGCTTGTTTCTCAGGTTTTCCAGAATACCCATTCCATTATCATGTATTTCTATCTGAATAGTATCATCCACCTCTTCCAGATATACTTTTACATACGGATTATTCGGATCTTGCTGATATTGAAAGGCATTTTCAATCAGATTGTGTAAAACGATTGACAATAGCGATTTGTCAGACACGACCTGCCAATCAGATGTAGTAATCAATTCAAATTGTGTATTGGAATAAGCTGGCCGAGCTTTGATCTCTGATGCTAAACGTTCTATCGTATTTACTAAACTCACAGGTTCATTGTAGATTTCAGCATTCCGTATATCATACATTTTCAGGATTCGTACCAGAGTATGATTGGCTTTGTCACATGTTTTATCAAGCAAGGAGAAGTAATCTTTCGCCTTAGGATCTTCCACATCCATTCCAGCCACCTTACATAATCCGGAAAGACTCGCCAATGGTCCTTTGATATCATGTGAAGCCCGATAAATAAACATATCCAGTTCCTGATTACTCTTTAACAAGCTTTCATTGGCAACCTTAAGCTGATGGGTACGTTGTTCTACTCTATATTCCAGATCATTGTTTATAGCTCTTAACTCTTCATTAATCTGTTCGATTAACTCTTTCGCCTCTGTGAGTTTGATATTTTTCTCTTCAATATTATTCTTCTGGTTTTCAATTTCTGCATTCTTTTGAACAAGTTCTGCAGTTCTTTGTTGCACTAGGCCTTCCAGAATCTGTTTTTGTTTTTGAAAGAAACGAATTCTGCTTCTATAATATAACAGAATAGATCCCAGTACGAGAGCTATACCTGAAATACGTGCCCACCAGGTTTGGTACCAGGCTGGATGAATGACTACATGAATAGAAGCCCAGGTATTATTCCATTGGTTGTATTTATCGGCAGCTTTTACTTTAAATGTATAGGAACCCGGGTCCAGATTGGTATAAGAGGCTAAGCGTCTGCTGCCCACACTCTTCCAGTCTTTATCTACTCCTTCCATCATATAGGCATAGCTATTTTTCTCTGGATTCAGATAATTCAGAGAAGCAAACTCAAATTCGAAGAAGTTATCTTTGTAGTCAAGATTTATGACAGACAAATCATACAAAGGCTTAGCAAACTCTTTTTTCTTATCAAATAATGTAAAGGAGGTAAGATAGATTGGTGCTACATATGGATTCTCAAATACCTTATCAGGATTGAAACTAATAAAATGTCTGCTACCACCGAAGAATAACTCTCCATCATAATTTTTGTGGGCAGCCCATTGCTGAAATTCATTACTATACAAACCTTCTTCTGTAGTAAAGTATCGGAACTTATTTGTTTTGGGAGTAAAGCGCACCAGCCCTTTAGAGAAAGTACTTATCCATAGATCTCCATTCTTATCCGAAAGCATCCCACAGACATTGTTTTCCGGTAAGCCATTTTGGGCATTTACACGCTTGAAGGTATTACTCTGGGAATTAAACTGACAAATTCCGGCATCTGTCCCAATCCATATCTGACCATTACTTTCTGCAATAGCCCGAATCGAATTACCAGGCAAACTTCTCAAGGAGTTTCTCTGTGCCTGATAATTGTTGAAGGTGTTAGTCGCTATAGTAAAGACTGACAATCCATTCTGTTTGGTACCTAACCACAAGTTTCCTTTCTCATCATCGTAGATCACTTTAATTGTATTTCCACCAATAGATGCAGGATTTTTAGGGTCATGTATATAGGTATGAATAGTCTCATGGTATGGATCAAACTTGCAAAGTCCTCCTTCATAGGTACCAATCCATACAATACCTTTTCTGTCCTTATATAAAACTTCAATCCCATTACTACTTAACTGGCTATTACTTGAAGTAAAAGAACGAAATGTTTTCAGATGTTTATTATATCGATATAGCCCATTTTCTGCTGTTCCTATCCATATATTTCCAATATCATCTTCAGCAATAGCAGTAATAGTGTAATCAAAACCCATCAACTCGTTGGTAACTGGTAATTTATAGCAGGTATACACATCCTGAAGCCTGTCATAAGCATATACTGCCAGTCCGTCTGCAAAGGTGCCACCAATCCATACTAGTTGTGCTTTGTCCTCATAAATTGCAGTAATAGCGCCATCTGTAAATTTAGGTGTAGTACCCGCACCACTTATATAGGACTTAAATACTGCGTTCTGAGTATCAAACTGATCTACGCCTGTACCTTCTGTCCCTATCCATAAGATACCTAATTTATCCAGTAACAGTGTATTAATGTCATTTCCACTCAGACTGGCAGACTGGATAGGATTTTGTTTATAGGTATTGAATTTGTTTCTAACCGGATCAAAAGAACTTAAACCTCCTCCTTTTTCTGTGCCAATCCAAAGAATGCCCATATTGTCTTCTTTGATTGCCCGGATGAAATCACTGCCCAATCCTTTTACTGTCTGGGTTGAGAAGTACTGTACCTTACCTGTTTGTTTATCAAAACGTGCTAAGCCTTTACCATATGTCCCTAACCAGAGATATCCTTCACGATCTTCCTCGATTGCATAGATATCTGTATTTTCCTGATTTAAATAGGTAGAGAATTTCTGCTTTTGTACTTCAAACTTACAAAGACCACCTCCAAAAGTACCTAACCAGAGGTCTCCATGCTTATCTTCATGTATAGTAATGATATTGCTGCTTTTGAGCCCATTGACATTGCCGGGATCACTCTGATAAGAGGCTAACTTTTGCGTTTTTACATCAAACTTTACCAACCCTCCACCAAATGTTGCGATCCAGATATTGCCGTTCCTGTCTTTATGTATATCAAATATCGTATTGGAAGTCAGCGCCTTATCAGTTGCAGTTGAGTAAATGACTCCTTTGCGGGTCTGTGGATTGAGACGAATCAGCCCGTTGTCATAGGTACCAACCCAGATGTATCCTTCATTGTCTTCAGCCAATGCACGAACATCATTGCTGGGTAGACTCTCATTATCTTTAGGATTATTCTGAATAACCTGAATGGTATATCCATTATAAATATTGAGGCCATCTTTAGTGGCAAACCAGATAAAGCCTTTACTATCCTGCAGGATAGCATGTACATCTTTGTTTGACAGCCCCTGTTTTGTAGATAAGTTCCTGAAACTCAATTCACTTATCTGTGAAAATCCTGTTTGCATTCCATATAAAAAAGCCAAAACCAAGCCCATAAGCCATTGTGGCCTATAGCATAGAGCAAGCTTCTTAGGATGGAAATACTGTAAGAAAATCATTATTTAAGAGAATATGCCATTTATTCTTTTATCAGTCTACTAAGTAAGTTACTTTCCAGGCAATATATCTTCTTTGTTTGGCGGCATTCTTACATACGTAACGAGATATAACAAAGTATAGGAATTCTCCCTCTCTCAAAATCAAAAAACAAATCTTAGCCCCTGATTTACTTCAGAAAAAACAAAGTATGATATGCTGTATTATTTATGCTTAAAATATTACAATGCACGTCTTTCAGTCTATTTTACCATTCATGGAATCGTTGCCATTGATAATTTTACACACTTTTTTATATGTTACACACCACATTTTTTACATTTGAAAAGGTTATTATTTTTTTCTTCTCTTCTAGTAATACTTAGTATTCGTATCGTTTTTGCAAGTGGAGAGCCAAATCCGGCAGGAGCTCGTGCTTGGGGACTTGCCAATTGTGCTGTTACTTTTACAGATCCCTGGTCTGTATGGAACAATCCCGGAGGGCTTGCTTATTCAGAGTATTCTCACCTACTGGCAAACTATAACATTCGATATGGTATGTCTGGATTTCAAACAATGGCTGTCGCTTATGTGCATCCTTTATCAAAAGGTGTATTGGGTGCTACTCTTAGTCGCCTTGGTGATGAGCTGTATAATGAAACAACAGCAGGAATCTCTTATGGATATCTCTGGAAGAATATCAGTATGGGTTTACGGGTAAACTACCTCCAAACTGGAATGCAGGAGGTAGGCAAGAAACAGACTGTGTTGTTTGAAATAGGCACAGTGGTCCAGTTATTACCACAGCTTTCAGCGGGTGTCCATATATATAATGTATCCCAAAGTAAATTGGACGCCTCCACTAATGAACGTATTCCTACAATCATGAAGGCAGGTTTGGCATACAAGCCTCATACTAAGCTCATATGGACTGTAGAGTTGGAAAAGGATATAGATTTTGCGGGTACTTTTAGAACCGGGCTGGAATATGAAATTGTGAAAAATCTGCGTTTACGCACAGGTATTGCCAGCCGTCCACAACTTTATTCCTTTGGTATTGGCTTTAGCCCTAAGAAGTTACAACTGGACTATTCTTTCCAAACACATTCTACCTTAGGATTATCTCACAATCTGTCTCTCAGTATTCGTCTTCTAAAAAAGAAAACCACTGATGAATCTACTAAAAGCTAAAAGACTTATTCAGGTGCTGATAGCTGTAGTGCTTTTTTGTAGTTGGGTAGACATAGTAGAAGCACAACAGCCCGCCAGAAAAGAAATAGACCTGGATGATTTTGCTCAGCAATTATTTGCTACCCAAAAAGAAGACGCCAATTTTGATGATCTCTATGAATCTCTTTTGCAACTATATACACATCCATTGGATCTGAATCTTGCAACCCGTAATCTATTAGGCTCGCTATATATACTGTCAGAAGCTCAGATAAACTCTTTCGTTGACTATCGTAAAACCAATGGCAGATTACTTTCTATCTATGAACTGCAGGCTATACCTGGTTTTGATATACCGACTATACAAAAGCTATTACCCTTTGTAACTGTTTACGATAATGGCAATGCATCTGATACCCGTTCATTGTGGAAACGAATACTGACAGAACGTAGTAATACATTGTTGCTACGCTATGACCAGACACTGGAAAAGAAAAAAGGATTTCTACCTCCAGACACTACCCGTGATGGGTCACTAACACAGCGATATGCGGGCTCTGCTGGTCATTGGTATGCACGCTATCGCATCAACCATCCGGGCGATTTCAGTTTGGGGTTTACTTTGGAGAAAGACGCAGGTGAACAAATAGCCTGGCAACCATCACGTTATCAGTATGGAGCGGATTTTTTCTCCTGGCACTTGCTGCTGGAAAATAAACGGCGCTGGAAAAAAATTGCGATTGGTGACTATCAATTGCAGATTGGACAGGGTTTACTCCTGTCAGCAGGTTTTTCAGTTGGAAAAGGCGCTTCTACAGTTGAAACCATACGACGGAGCCAGGTCGGTATTCGTCCTTACACATCTGTTATGGAAACTGGCTTTCTGCGAGGAGGTGCTGCTACCTATGTATTAGGTAAATTTGAAGTAACAGGCTTCTATTCTCATATACATAGAGATGCAAATGTAAATGATAGTGATTCATTGACAGATAGCTATATTTCCTCTCTTTTACTTGCCGGCTATCATCGCACGCCTCATGAGTTAGCAACCAGAGCCACTGTACTAGAACAAACTTCAGGAGGGGATATTACGTATAAAAGTGCAACAGGAAGGTTTGAAATGGGAGGCACATTTATCTGTACACAGTATGAGACTCCTATACAAAAAATCCCCCGAAGATATAATCAATTCGAGTTTTCTGGAAAGAACAATACAGGCATAGGGCTACACTATAGTTATGTATGGCAAAACTTTAACCTTTTTGGAGAAGCAGCTCGTTCATCGAGTGGCGGCCTTGGAGTTGTATCAGGTATTATAGGTAGTTTATCACCTCGTTTATCCACCTCCCTACTGATCAGACAATATGATCGGAACTTCCATACGTTTTATGGAGGGGCCTTTGGCGAAAATACACGCAACATCAATGAAAGTGGTATTTACTGGGGAGTAAAATTCAACCCCACCCGACGTATTACTCTTACAGCATATTATGATAGCTACCATTTTTCCTGGCTAAAATATAGGGTTGATGCACCATCCGAAGGCTTCGATTATTTGCTTCGTCTAGCCTGGCAGCCAACTAAAAAACTCCTGTTATACACACAATATAGAGAAGAACATAAACAACGAAACGAACCTGATCAGGATTCTCCCATCAATTTTATTACAGAGACTATTCGTAAACAATACTTATTTAACATAGACTTTCAGGCTAATGACTATCTTTTTCTGCGAACTCGTGTCCAGTTCAGTTCTTTTAAACAAAGTACACTGACAACCGGATATGCTATCATGGAAGACCTTACTCTCAAACTACGTCGCTGGCAGATTAGTACACGCTTTGCCTTGTTTGATACAGAAGATTATGACAACCGGCAGTATGCCTTTGAAAAAGATGTGTTGAACAGTTTCTCTGTTCCTATGTATTATCTTCGGGGAGCAAGGTATTATCTACTCCTTAATTATGATGTGACTCCACGTTGTTCGGTATGGTTTCGGGTAGCACGAACCTCACTTGTCAATCAGGATACAATGGGGTCAGGACTTGATCAGATCAATGGACCTCAACGTACAGATATAAAAGTACAGGTGCGGTATCATTTGTAACAAAAGTCACCCCAAATGTAAGGATGAGTTTTTATTCAAGCAGATCTCTTGTATATGCATTGTTCTATGCAAAAGTTTTTCAGAGGATGAAAAGTTAGTTCTTTATTTTATGAAGAGATTGCATACTGTTCACCACATTTTTGCTTTTGAATATAACTTCGATCATTTTTTATTTTGAACGGAATTCCGATCATTTTTTTCTCTTGCGCATAGTTCACTGCAAAAACAAAATCTGATCAGAATTCACCGCAAAATTACAGATTGCATAGAAACAGGCACAAGACAGATTTTATTGTGAATTGATTGCAGGCATAAGACCCTTATCTTGTCCCATAAATTTTGCAATTTTGAAGAGTTTAGAGAAAAACACTCTTTTTATCTTATCACCCTTCCTGTCCTCCTGAAAGGAACCCGTGACAAGACCGACGGCCTGTGTAATTGGAGACTATTTATCTCTCATAAAGAGAACATGGCTCTATTTGTCAGGAGATCCTTTCAGGAGGACAGAAAGAGTGTTTTTTCTTTATTTACAAACCTCTTTTCCAGAAAAGTTATGGAATAAGACTTGTTGTAAATCTAGCCTAGCCAGAATGCAGGATGACTTCTATTACATCAATAATTTAATCTCAGGCTACAAGTTCTGTAAAAAGCTCAGCACGATCTTTCCGTACTTTTGCTGCACCTGCCAGAAAATCTTTCTCTTCATCCCGATAACCTAATGCCAGCAATACCACACTCCCAAGGTTCTTTTCTGTAAGGCCTAATAATTCATCAAGGGCAGCGGGGTTAAAACCTTCCATGGCGCAGGAGTCTACTTCTTCAACAGCAGCAGCTACCAATCCAAATCCCAAGGCAATATATGCCTGACGGGATGCCCAGTTTTTGATTATTTCTGGTGGCATAGAAAGCAATCCGTTTTTGATAGAGTCGGAAAATCCGTTCAATGAGTCGACAGGGATGTTGCGGGTACGGGCAATACGCTCCATATACGTGCTAATATCTTCTTCGCTTACAGATAATTGTGAAGCAAAAACCAGCAAGTGTGACCCTTCTTGAATCTGAGGTTGTGGACATGACTTCTCGTAAACTTTAGCTTTCAAAACCGGATCAGAAATTACTATAACCTCATACGGTTGAAGACCTGCAGAAGATGCCGATAATCGAATAGCTTCTAGTATGGCATCTATTTTTGCTTGTGGTACAGGCTGCCCATTCATTTTTTTGGCAGCATAACGCCAGTTTATTGCTTCGTTAAATTGCATTGTAGTCGATTTTAAATGGTTAGAATTGTTGCCACAAAGCTATCTGCCTTTACTATGCAAAAGATAGTAGTATCCCAAAGGTTAGTGGTAACCTTTGGGATAGTGGTTTTGCAGAATGAGGCAACAAGCCTGTATAAATGTCCATTTTCACTACCAATCGTAGATCAGAACAACAATTCTATCTTTGCCAAGTCTCTTATTAACTCAAATACATCGAATAATGAAACTAAATCCTTCAGAAACGGTTTCTTAAAACAGGAAGCATTTCAATTACCTGTGTAAAAAAAAATGCCTTTTCTGTGCTGCCTTTTGCCTATTTATAAATACACCTGTATATTTGGTGTCCTAATGAGTTCTACTGATTTTCAATTTTAATTCTTTCGTACTGAGAAAAAATGGCTGAAGCAATACGTATGCCCAAGATGAGTGACACCATGACCGAAGGTGTCATTGCTGGTTGGCTGAAAAAAGTAGGTGATACGGTCAAAACCGGCGACGTTCTGGCCGAAGTAGAAACCGACAAAGCTACTATGGAGCTGGAGTCCTACAATGAAGGTACAATCTTATATATTACCGATCAAAAAAACGTTCCTATCGATGGTATTATCGCCGTTGTAGGAAAACCGGGCGAAGATTTTAAAGCATTACTGGATGGAAAAACAGGTGGATCTGTAGCAACACCTCCTCCGGCTGCTGAACCAAAAGCAGAAGAAAGCAAGCCTGCTCCTGCACCAGTAGCTGCTACTCCAGCTGCTAATGTAAAAGCGACATTGGTTCCAATGCCTCAGATGACAGATACCATGACTGAGGGAACCATCGTAAAATGGCATAAACAAGTAGGTGACACAGTAAAATCTGGCGATTTGCTGGCAGAAATCGAGACAGACAAAGCTACGATGGATTTTGAATCTCCGGAAGCTGGTACATTGTTGTATATCGGTGCCAAAGAAGGAGATGCTGTAGCAGCCAAAGCTCCACTGGTAATCATTGGTGAAAAAGGTGCTGACTATCAGGCATTGTTAGGTGGAGGAGCTACGGCTACTGCCTCTACACCTCAGGCAGCAACAACTAGCAACAATACTGCTTCTGCAACAGAACCTGCCAAGCAGCCAACTACTTCTGTCTCTGATTCTGACGAACGTGTTAAGATATCTCCTCTGGCAAAGAAAATTGCGGAAGAAAAAGGTGTTAACATACAGCAAGTGAAAGGAAGTGGTGAGAATGGACGTATCGTAAAACGTGATGTCGAAACATTCACTCCTTCTGCACAACCAACATCTACTCCTTCTACTACCCCTGCTTCTCAGCCAGCAGCAGAAAAAGCTCCTGCTAAAGCTCCGGTAGTAACAGGTCAGGAAAGTTACGAAGATGTGCCTGTATCTCAGATGCGTAAAGTTATTGCACGTCGTCTGGCAGAAAGTATGTACAGCGCGCCTCACTTCTATCTGACTATTGAAGTGAATATGGATAAGGCAACTACTGCCCGTGAAGCTATGAACCAGTATTCACCGGTTAAGTTGTCGTTCAATGATATCGTGATCAAAGCTACTGCAATGGCATTGCGTCAGCATGCAGCGATTAATGCATCCTGGTTAGGCGACAAAATCCGTTACAACCACCATGTGAGCATTGGTATGGCTGTTGCTGTACCTGATGGACTGCTGGTGCCTGTTATCAAAAACGCAGATATCAAATCTCTTTCTCAAATCTCAGCTGATGCTAAAGAACTGGGAGGAAAAGCGAAAGATAAAAAACTGCAACCTCAGGAGATGGAAGGAAGTACCTTCTCGATTTCTAACCTGGGTATGTTTGGTATTGAAGAGTTCACTGCCATTATCAACCCTCCAAACTCTTGTATCCTGGCAGTAGGTGGAATCAAACAAACACCTGTTGTAGTGAATGGAGAAATCAAAGTTTCCGGAATTATGAAACTGACGTTGTCTTGCGACCACCGTGTTGTAGATGGTGCTTCAGGAGCAGCCTTCCTGCAAACATTGAAAGGACTTCTGGAAGATCCTATGCGTATGCTGGTATAATCAGAAACTCATTTTCTATAAAAAATAAAAGAGTCTGTTTCAGAACAGGCTCTTTTGTTTTACAAGAAATGAGTCATCTCGAATTTTGAGTAAAAGGTGTCATTGAAAAAGTAAGAAAAAAGGTTACAAAGAGAGCAAAGACGACTTAAATCGCGAATGGTCGTGTAGGTGCGTAGGGCTTCTTTTCTGCCGCGAGGTTGGCCTTTGGCCTTGCGGGTGGAAGGATCGGAGAAAAGGGTACTTTTTGGCCTACTTTTTTGGACAAGCAAAAAATGAAGAGGTCTGTGGAAGAATGATGTAAGGGATAATAAACCAATGTAGGAAAAGAAATTTCTAAAAAACCAATCAACACATGTACTCTTTTTAAAAGCATAGGTGCTGTTTTTTTTAGAACAAACTCATATCCAACATTTGGGATGACTCATGTATAACACAAAATAGCCTGTTCTGAAAACAGGCTATTTTGTGTTGTATATACGTAGCTCAAAGCTTCTCTACCACCAGATTATGATTGGTATAAATACAGATATCCGCTGCAATATGCAGGCTCTCTGTTACCATCTGTTCTGCTGTCAGTTGTGGTGCATGTTTCTTCAGAGCAATAGCCGCTGATTGAGCATACATACTTCCTGAACCAATGGCAGCAATGCCATTATCAGGTTCCAGTACATCACCTGTTCCGGAGATAATTAAGATTTCTTCGTTAGTAGCCGCAATCAGCATTGCCTCCAGACGACGCAAAAAGCGGTCTGTACGCCAGTCTTTTGCCAGTTCTATAGCAGCTCGCTTAAAATTCCCACCGTAGGCATTCAGTTTTTCTTCAAATCGCTCCAGCAATGCAAAGGCATCGGCAGTAGAACCAGCAAAGCCTGCCAATACTTTGCCATCCATGAGTTTACGAATCTTGCGGACATTGCTTTTGGCAACGGTATTTCCCATAGTAGCCTGGCCATCTGCTCCAATGGCAACCTGACCATTATGTAATACAGCAACAACGGTAGTTGCATGAATCTTTTCCATCATATATTAGTTAATCAGAATTGAGTAATGCAACAGAGTACGTTATACTCCATTGTGATACTATTGACGTTCAAGTTTAAATAATATTTGCAGAAAAGAAAAAGTTCAGATAGAGAAGGATGCAAACAAGGGAAGATGGTATCGTTCTAAAAACAAAATCCCTTTACCTGAGAAGAGTAAAGGGATTTTTGTAAAGGATTTATGCACGTTTAATTATTGCTATTGTAAAGATCTTTATTTACAGGAATAGGAACTGTGCCATAGGTACTTCTGGCAAATTGGTAATCGGGGTCTCCTGCAGGGCCAAGGTATTCAGCATCACCAAAAGCCAGCATTGGCAGGAATATAAACCCTAAAAAGAGCATACCAACAGTATAGCCTTCGTCTTTCCCAAAGCTTTTGCATAATAGATTTAACGTCCAGATCAGAATTACTATATTAACAATAGGAACAAAGAGTAATAACGTCCACCAGGCAGGTTTCCCAACTATTTCAAGCTGAACAATAAAACCATAAATAGGTACGATAGAAGCCCAGCCCGGTTTTCCAGCTTTTTCAAATAACCTCCACCAGGATACAATGGCTAGAATAATAATACCTACATAGATTAAGAATAAAACTGAAAACAGAGCAAACATACTGTAAAGCAAGATTTGTGTTACCTACTCTATTAGAACCGGGTTTTCGGTGTTCCCCATTTATTTTGTAGTAAATTTACTTCTAAAGGAGAAACTTATTATTTCAGCAGCACATCTTTCCTTACATAGGACGTTTTTACCTATTTTTTCATACTATCGACCCTATAGAACATGTTACCAGCAACATTTTCATGGTTAATGTGAATGAACCCAGAAAATGTTTTTTGAGGAAAAACCTTAAGATTGAAAATACTGCTCGACTACCTCAATTTTTCCTACAATGTGCTGGTTAAATTCTTCCAGTTCTTCAGCGGGAATCCACAATTCATCATAGCCTTTGCCTCCTACATTCTGTACAGGAAATTTTTTGAGATACGCAGCATCTACTGCAAACTGAGTGACATACCCATTGCCATAGGCAGGAACATTCCAGTCTACTGTAATCTGACGGGCATACTCCAGGTTTAGTACCGGATAAAAAATGGGCTGCTCAGGGAGCCTGGGAGGGAACTTTGTCCAGCCGGATTGCTCAATAAGATCCAACTCTTTTTGAGCAACCGGACGGTACAATATAGTAACAGATGACATCTCTGACATCACAGGTAGTTGAAAAATGATTAAAAGTCTAGTAAAATCTGATTACGAAGAATGTCTTCCATTGTCTCACGTTCACGAATCAGGCGAGCTTCTCCTTTGTAGACTAATACTTCTGCCGGACGAAAACGGGCATTGTACTGGCTACTCATGGTAAAGCCATAGGCTCCGGCATTCAATAATGCCAGCACATCATCCGCACGCACTTCATTTAGCTGACGGTCAGAGCCTAACGTATCTGTCTCACAAATATACCCTACTACGTCATAGGTTTTAAGCTCACCTTCAGGATTGGATACATTCACGATTTCATGGTAAGCATCATACATCATGGGGCGAATCAGATGGTTTAAGCCTGAATTAACCTGTACAAAGGTGATGGCTGGTGTCTGTTTTACCTGGTTAGCCTTTACAAACAATACACCACACTCACTTACCAGATATTTACCGGGTTCAAACCACATCTCCAGTTCGCGACCATAATCTTTGCAGAAATCTTTGAAGGCAGCAGAGAGTTTTTCACCTAGGTCTGGCATGTTGGTAGTTTTGTCACCCTTTTTATACCCGACTTTAAATCCACCACCAAAATCAATAAAGGCAAGGTCTGGAAACTCTTTTGCTACAGTAAAAAGTACATTAGCTCCCTGGATAAAAGCTTCCGGGTCCAGAATATCTGATCCGGTATGAATGTGCAGCCCATTGATAACAATGTTATATTTTTTAACCAGGGTATGTACATCAGGCAGTTGTGCCAATGGAATACCAAACTTTGAGTGTTCGTGTCCTACCTGAATTTTGGCATTGCCACCCGCACGAATATTGGGTTTCAGCCGGATACAACAGGGAACAGTATTTCCAAAGGTCTTTCCAAACAGTTCCAATGTAGGCAGGTTATCTACATTGATAGCTACACCCAACTCTACAGCTTCCTGTATTTCTGAGAAATCTACTCCGTTGGACGTGAAGGTAATATCCTTAGGCTTAAATCCGGCCAGTAATGCCTGCCGGGCTTCTGCTACAGATACGGCATCAATGCCAATGCCTTGTGTCTGCATCAGCTTCAACACAGAAATATTGGTCAGTGCCTTACATGCAAACTTAATCCGCAGAGGAACGGTATTGAAAGCGCTTTTAAGGTTATTGATCTGGCGAATAATCACATCCGCATCATAGACATAGAGAGGTGTTCCAAATTGCTGGCAGATATCAAGTACATTAAGTCCTTGAATCTGATACTGTTGACCGGAAAGTTGCATGTAAATTGAGAAATCCCTTGCTGCTAACAGCGTTTGTAGTTGAACAGATAAAATGAGTCTCAAAAATAGTATCTTTTTTTATCTGATTCAGCATTATTGGCAATCAAGGTTCAGGTATCTGCTTCATTATCTTACCTGCACTTAAAAAATGCCAATAGCAAATCTCCATTTTCCAGACAGTTCGGACAGATCGGACAGATCTAAAAAACATTTTATAAAAGGGGCAATACGTCAAATAACGTATCTAGCTGATTAATAAATAATTACAAAATAGGCATTACAGATATTGCCTATTCACTCTGAACATGAAAGTTAGTTTGGAAATTTCCAAATAAAACAACACGCTGTTTATCAGATACTTAAGCAACCGCAATACTCTATCCCCTTTATAAAATGTTTTTTAGATCTGTCCGATCTGTCCGAACTGTCTGGAAAACTGTGTTTCCACTAACGCAATAAAGGTACCTGGTCTAATCTGGGTGTTTGTACAGATGTGACCTCAGATATAGCGGCCTGGTTATGATCCATTTTGGGGGCAGTTTGGAGTGTCAGGTTTGGAATGGCGGGTTTCACAGGTTTTACTGCCCTGGAAGGAATCTTATAGACAGCAATTTGCTTCAGACAGAAGTATTGCAGGTTACTGGCCCGGCCTGTAGAAGCTGTAAAGCCCCATATCACCTGAGTAGCCCCTTTAAACACTTCGTGAATCAGGTCCTTCTTGCCGGAATAAACTATATGTCCATCCAGAAAAACAGTGATCAGCTGTTTTTCTGGATTCCACCGAAACCTGAAGTCATGGAGTTTGCCATCTTCCAGGTTATAATTATCCATATTGTTGTTCCAGTACTGGGTATGAAAGTTGGTACCATTTTCCAGATAGGCGGCATGATCACAGTAAGGGTCGTTCTGGCGGGCATTGTAATAAGTATCAAACTCCACAGCGACAGAAGGAGAAATATAATTACCAGCCACATAGTCTTTGCTCCAGCGACCATATCCCATACACTCGCCCCAGGTCCCAAAGGCCTGATATTGATTGGGGTCATTGTGTACCACAAAGGTAATTCCGTCAGCTCCTTCTTCTTTTGTACCCAGATAAATATCGAACTGAATCTCAAAGTAGGTATTCAGATTCAACTTTTGTGTACTGTATGCGAGTCCTTCTGAATACGGAACATCCGGAGTAAGTTGTATGCAGCCTCCATCCATTGGAGCCGCATCGCCCATAAGCTTAAATGGCGATTGTGCAGAGCCTACCGCCACTACCATACCTGCCAAAAGGAGTAAAGGTACACGCATAGTGGTACAAAATTAGGTTGGTAAATCTGTAAGGGAAAGGCGGCTCGCTGAATGTATAGGAAAGATACAAAACCAAGTGGTAAAAACAGCAAGTATTCCAGTATTTTTCAGATGAAAAAATAGAATATAACCTATAGTACTGACTACTCTCTCCTGAACAATAACACAACAAAAGCCTTTTTAATTTTATGCTATAGTACTGACTATGAAACAAATGTCGCTTCTCATATTAGATTTGCAGTCTTTTATCTGTTATTGAACAAAACCTAACCTGCTCAAACTACGTTTTCCCATTCAAAAATTAAGTGCATTTGAAAAACTCTATACAATACTAAAATTCACTGTCTATAAACTAAACCACCTATGAATCCATCTTTTACACTAGATAGTCCTATGCCTCCTGTATGGATTATGTATCCTCATATCTCACAATACAGCATTGGCTGGCGAATGGGTTATGGAGAAGGATATAAATTTAAGTTGGGGGATTGGAAGGAAACCTTATCAGAAGAGCAACAACGACAGTATGAAGAGTTATTTCCTCATCCGGTATTCTGGAGGGAATATTACAACCCTGACTATGACTTTGAAGACATTGAGGATTTTGAATGTGGGACTGTACAATTATGGCACAAAAATGGTGAGATGCAGTATTCAAGAGAAAAACTGACCGAGCAGGCCAAATCATCTCCACTTTCCTACCTGTTCTTCTGGAAGCCTAATCCTGATGCACTGGGTAAGTTTTGTCTGGGACAGTGGCAACCATCTTACTTTGAAGTTGATACAGACGAGTACTCCTGTGCGGAACAATATATGATGGCCGAAAAAGCCAGACTTTTTGAGGATACGGAAACAGAGAGCAGGATTATGCAATCAACAGACCCAAAGGAAATGAAAGCCTTTGGACAGAAAGTAAAAAACTTTGATCAAAGCATCTGGGACAAAGCCAAATATTCCATTGTCCTCAATGGCAACTATTACAAGTTTGCCCAAAACAAAGATATGCGTGACTTTCTGTTATCTACAGGCAATCAGATTCTGGTAGAGGCTAGTCCACTGGATACAATCTGGGGTATTGGCCTGGCTGAAGACAATGCAAAGGCACTGGACCCGACTACCTGGCAGGGCAGTAATCTCCTGGGATTTGCCCTGATGGAAGTTAGAGATGAATTGCGGAAGGTTTATAAAAACTACCATATCATTGACTGGACCAAACTGAAAGAGTACACAGTTTGATAGAGCCAAGAAAAAGACTTGGAAAGCTTTTAAACTTCTTATAGTACGCTCCCCTATCCCTACTTCGATTTTCTTTTTCTATTATACTTAATCTAAAGCCTAAAGGAGAACAGGTGGACTGCAAATGACCAACAACCTTAAATACAACCCTTCTTGCCTAATGTGCCTAGAACTATGCTCATTACAAATTTTGAGTTTAGTTCTAGGCATACAATAAAATAAGGAGGCAGTCTCTATTGCTATTCTCAAAAAAGTTTTTGCCTAGAGTTTACCGCAAATTTTTTGTTTGATTGAAATTCATCACAAAAAATTGTCTGCGTTGAATACCGATCAACAATCTCATCTACATAAAACTATGCACACTAACTTTATATCAGGATATTGGAAATAAAATAGTCAGGATATAATCAGATAGGTAATTATATCCCTCTATCCAATAAAACCCTGACTGCTATAAAATCAACTAAGAGAAGTTTTACACTTTCAACTGCCCCTCCAGTTCCTTAATCCTGTTTTGCAGACGTGTAACCTCTTCTATACGCATCTCTTCCATCTCAGCCTGACGACGTTCCATCTCTTCCTGAGTAGCAGCCAGTTCTTCCATATTCTGGCGCATTTCCTCTTCCTGGCTGCGCAACATTTCAGTTTGTTGCTTTAATTCTTCCAATAGCTTTTTTGTATTCTCATTTGTTCGGGTGGCCGAAACGGCAGAGGCAATACTTTCTGCCAGTTTTTCTACCAGTTCTATCTCATGCTTTTCAAATACATTAAAAGACGCCAATTCCAGTGCACCCTCTACTTCATCATTGAGTTTAAGTGGTACTATCAATATACAGCCAGGATTAGCTTTACCCAAGCCAGAAGTTATATGAACATAATCATTGGGAATATCGGTAAGAAAGATGGTATCTTTTTCCAGAACTACCTGACCTATCAATCCTTCTCCTATCTCTATTCGTTTTTTCAAATATTTTTTGCGATCATAGGCATAACAGGCAGTCAGTTCCAGATAAGGATCAGACTCTTTGTCCTGAAGAATAAAAATTCCGCCCTGATTAGCTTTCAGATATTTGACCATATGCGAAATGATTTCATACGAAAGTGACTGAATATCCGAACTATTACGCAGAATCTCTCCCATCTGAGCTAGTCCCAACGTCATAAACTTGTCCTGCATATCTTTCTTCTGGGCTATAGTTAGACTTGCCTGCATTTTCAGCAACGACTTACCCAGCTCGTCTTTGTCATCCATAATAGTATAGATGGCAGCGAGATTTCCCTGACTGATCGCATCTGCAAACTCTATATTGTGTCGGATGTTGTTTACCTGCTGCAATACACCTGCCTTGATAAACATTTCTCTCTTGGTCTTTCGCTCCAGGATATACGCCCAGTACCCACAAATCAATACCACTACTGCTGCCAGAGCTCCATGGAACAGAAACGTCTCCAGATCCATATAGGTCTGCTGAGTAAAATAGATCTCTGCATTTCCTTTATATTGCAGGTAAGCAAAGATGCCATGATGGATAACCACCACAATGATATTGGGTAGTTGTAACCGCCAGTTCTGATAGGCAATGAGCAAAGTAGCTCCTATAAAAACAAAGAAGTGCATCTCAAACATACCATGCATCTGGTAAATAAACTGGGCAGAAAACAAGGCCACAATCACACTTCCTATATACTGATAAAAAGAAGACTTAGGTAACAGGAACTTGGTTCCATAGTACATGGCAAGACATAAACCACCCACTCCAAATGCAATTTTGAAAGTCCCATACTGAAAGGCAATGATACAGCCAAACAAAAAATAACAGGCAAAGGCAATGTTGTTAACACGGTCTCCGGTTTTGTTAATCTTTACGTAGGCATCTTCCAACAGATACTCTTCGTATTTCTCATCCATAGCTTGTGTTGATTATATGTAGTTTCACACTAATTTCGTTCTGGTAGCTGACATCCATATGAACGGGTAGCCAGTGTATCAAAATAAGGTGGTGGATTATGCGAAATCACTTGTTCAATAGCCATCTGGGCATAACTGGTCTGTCTCTGTGTACAGTAACGAGCCCGATTGTAATTTCCCCGATAATAAAGCTGGCTTTGTTCGTCAATTACTACAGCCTGTGGCGTGGAGTATACTCCGCACTTCTTCGCCAGTGACTGATTCTCATCTGTAACTATTCCTACATTTGTATCTTTCAACAACTCTTTTGCAGACTCTAAATCCCCTTCCTGAGATACTACAGCATAGAACTCCATTTTACCCCCATAATTTCTGGTCAGTGTAATAAAATGCTGTATATTAAATCGAGAACAAGGACATTCAGGGTTAAAGAAATGAATCAGTACAGGTTTTTTGTTCTTTATCCGAATTTCTTCAGGTAATGATATATAGGTACCTATTTCTATGCTTCTATACCCTTTGGGAACAGGTGTAGGCAGCTGATACTGTAATTCCTGTTGCCAGAACAGGAAAGCAATACCTGAGATTGCTGCTGAAGTCAACAATATAGCCAGCACCTTGTTTAGCATATATAGAAAAGTAAAGCGTATCTCAAATTTACAGGAGAACTTATAAATTCAGAAACTCCCTGAGACACAACTGTGTTTACCACAGGTAGGAAAACCTTGCAGCAGATAGATGCAAAATGTCTATTTAAGGTAATGCAAGGTTTTCTTACCTTTACATTTAAATTCTTTCCTGTCTATCATCATCACACAGAGTAGGATAAAAACCTCTTTAAGGCAACAGTGCTTGATTGTCAGTTAGTAACAGAAATATGGAGAAGCCGTTTAAAGTATATACATCTTCAGCAGGTTCGGGAAAAACGTATACGCTAACCAAAGAATACCTGAAGCTCGCCTTAAAAAGTGATGACCCGTTTTATTTCAGGCATATTCTGGCGATTACCTTTACCAATGATGCGGCCAATGAAATGAAAGAACGGATTCTGGGTGCCTTGCGTGGATTTGCAGATCCGGATTCCTTACCCGAAAATAAACGCCCTGGTAATCAGCAGTTGCTGGATATTATTGTACAGGAACTGAATCAGATTGATCGTGTAGAGCCTCTCACTGAACAAATACTTCGCCGACGTGCCGGACGGGCATTTTCCCACATTCTTCACGATTATTCTGACTTTGCAGTCAGTACCATCGACAGTTTTGTAAACCGTCTGGTAGGTGCGTTTACTGAAGAGCTGGATATTCCCTTTAACTATGAAGTTTCGATGGAAGGCGTTGAACTGGTATCCAATGCCGTCGACCGCCTCCTTAATCGGATTGGTCACGACGAGGAAAAGATATTGTCTGAAATGCTGGAAGCCTATGCACTGGAGATTACCGACGAAGGAAAAAGCTGGAATGGATTACCTGATAATCTGGCAGAATTTGGAGCCCAGTTGCTTAGTGAAAAAGTAACAGAGGCCATGGATCGAATCAAACATCTCACGATGGATGATTTCAAAACAACACGGGCAATTATTGAACAACGCAAAGAAGAGCTTAAAACCAAAATAGCCGAATCGGCTCAAATGTCTCTTGATACCATGCAGACGTATGGTTTGGATAGTAAATACTTTCAGCAGGGTCAACGAGGTATCTGGGGTTATTTCGATAAAAATGCGAATAATGTAGAGCGGGAACTGGATAAGGAAGTATCTCCTACTCTTCAGGAACTTTTTTATGCAGACGAATGGGCTAGTAAAACCACGAAGGAAGAAAAACGTAGAGCCATAGCAGAACTACAACCCACACTATTTAGTGTGTTCGAAAATATTGAAAAAATGAAAGGAGACTGGCTGCTCCTTGAAAACATACTGCAACACTATTATAAATTGTCTGTTATTCATGAGATCAGCCACGAGCTACGTCTGATTAAATCAGATAAAAATCAGGTACTGATTTCTGATTTCAACCAGGCACTGGTAAATATAATCCTGAAAGAGCCTGTACCATTTATTTATGAACGGCTAGGCGAGAAATACAACCACATTCTGATTGATGAATTTCAGGATACATCTGTACTACAATGGAATAACTTGCTACCCCTATTGGAAAACGGTTTGGCGAAAGGACATTTCAGTCTGATTGTAGGAGATGCCAAACAAGCCATCTACCGCTGGCGGGGTGGTGATATGGAACAGATTGTACACCTGTCTAACAAGCGCTTTGACGTTTTGTTAAGCCGCCATCAGGAGCCAGACCTGCTGGGAGTTCGCTATGAGACTATTAATTATACTCTAGCCAAAGAACGACTCAATACAAACTTTCGCAGTACCCGTGAAATTATAGAGTTTAACAACGATATATTCCGGACACTGGCGGATATGTATGGTGCAGACCGCCAGTTGCTGGCTGAGGTGTATGACGAATTTGCGTCTCAGGAAGTTCCAGCAACAGCCAAAACAGGTGGTCATATCGAGATTCAGTTTATTGATTCAGCGAAAGAAGACGATGACACAGCAGAAGATGGCCTTTCTGCCTATGAGAGACGTACCCTTGAAGCTGTTTTACGCAATGTACAAGACGTACTGGAAGCAGGATATACTCACCGGGACATTGCAGTCTTATGTCGTCAGAACAAATATGCCCGTCTGATTGCCAATTTCCTCAAAGATCGTGGTGTAGATATTATCTCACAGGACTCTTTATTGCTTCAGTCCTCACCTGCCATCTCTTTGCTGATTTCCTTTCTTAAAATATTACATTTGCCAGACGACACGTTGGCTCGATATGAGGCTTTACACCTTTTTTATCAGCATATCCTTCAACAGATGCCTCAGCTTACTCCCAACGAGTGGGAAGCGATGCGCAAAGGCTCTTCTCTCAAGCCGTTATTCTCCCATCTGGAAGGAAAAGAATATTTTCTGAATCCTTTCCGGCTTCAGCAAATGGGGTTGTATGAACTCGGGGCGACACTGGTACAAACCTTCCGGCTGGCCGAACTGAACGGACAAACACCCTACATTTATCGTTTTCTGGATGTATTGCTCGATTTTTCTGTCAAGCAGAGTAATCACCTAGGTGAGTTTATGGACTTTTGGGAACGGAAAAAGGAGGTATTGTATATTAATACGCCCAAAGACAAAGATGCAGTGACGGTTACCTCTGTCCACAAATCCAAAGGTCTGGAATATCCGATAGTGCTTGTTCCTTTTGCAGATTGGGACATGTTTCCCAGACCCGGAGAGATATGGTGGATGAGCCTGGATACAAACCGATTATCCTATGAATCCCCTTATCTCAAAGACATTTCATTGCGGTCTACTCCTATCACACCTAAAAAGGAACTAACACGGACTCCCTTGCGGAAACAATACGAAGAAGATACGGAGAAGCTATTCATTGAGAATATGAATCTGTTGTATGTGGCTCTCACACGACCTACAGACCGGCTTTATTTGTTGGGCAAAGAGTTTGACTTCTCCAAACGAACAGACCGCATCAATGTAAGTATGTTGTTACACGATTATCTGGACCAGAAGGAGTTATGGGAGCCTCACCGTCCGCACTATATTTTACGGGAAGGAACCCTAAAACCCACTCCTAAGGAGGTTGCACAGGAGAATGAAGTATTTCTGGTATCCAACGACCCAGTGGCAGATTGGCACAAGAAAGCCAGGCTTCGCCGTATGGCCTCCCGAATGTTTGATACAGAAACTTTTGAAAAAGAAAGAGATCATGCTCAAAAGTTATGTGAAGCCTTGCGTCATCTTGAGAGCGATGCACAAATTGAGCTTTGTCTGGATAAATTTGAAAGTGAAGGCAGTATCAGCGAAAGTGAACGAAATTCCTTTCGAAGAAATCTCGAGGAAATTATTAGTCAATCGGCTTTGCGACCTCACTTCTCTCCCAAGGCTGAGGTAAAGCCTGTGAAAGATATTCTTTCCAGACATACACTCAATCTGATTCCTCCGGACCGTGTCATTGTCAATGGGAGTGCCGTTACCATTATGAGTTATATATCGGGTGATTCTCAGGAGGACGCTGAAAAATTATTGAACCGATACGCTAAAGCATTAAGACAAATGGGCTATCAGGAAGTCGAAAAACTCATTGTCAATACCCAGACGCTGGAAGTAACAACCTTCACTACAGCTGTAGGAAGTATGTAAACTACTTTAAGAGGTTATCTAAAAGATCGTTCGAATATTCAAGGTAAAAAAACAAGGGTTTCCTTCGAAATCCTACTATTTTTACCGCGAAAATTCATATCACACTTCGTAAATTATACACTAATGCATATTCAGCCCGCCAGCCGGATGAATCTGGTACAGGAATACTACTTCTCTACCAAGTTAAAAGAAATTGCAGCCATGCAAAGTCGTGGCATACAAGTTATCAATCTGGGTATTGGCAGTCCGGATCTACCGCCCTCTCCTGAAACAATCACTACTTTAGGAGAAGCAGCTCAGAATCCAAAGAATCATGCGTATCAGAGTTATATTGGGTCCCCTGTATTACGGGAAGCTTTCGCCAACTGGTATCATACCTGGTATGGTGTAACCTTAAATCCCGCCAATGAAATTTTACCTCTTCTAGGTTCCAAAGAAGGTATTATGCATATTGCTATGACCTATCTGGAAGCAGGAGATCAGGTGTTAGTCCCCAATCCAGGTTATCCAACCTACCGTTCAGCCTCCTTACTGACAGGTGCAACCATAGTAGACTATACCCTATCCGAAGAAAATGACTGGCTGCCTGATTTTGAAGAAATGGAAAAACAGGATCTGAGCCGGGTAAAGCTTATGTGGGTCAACTACCCCCATATGCCAACAGGTGCACAGGCTAATGTGGAGTTCTTTGAGAAACTAATAGCCTTTGGAAAGAAACATAATATTCTGATTGTTAATGACAATCCTTATAGTTTTATTCTAAATGACAAGCCTCTGAGCATTCTGTCAGTAGAGGGAGCCAAAGATATAGCACTGGAATTAAACTCGCTAAGCAAATCCCACAATATGGCTGGCTGGCGAATAGGCATGCTGGGAGGCAATCCAAACTTTATCGCAGATGTGCTCCGCTTCAAAAGCAATATGGACTCTGGTATGTTTTTACCAGCCCAGTTGGCTGCTGCCAAAGCCCTGCACAATCCTCCGGAATGGTATGAGAAAGTAAACACTATCTATCGAGAAAGGCAGCAAAAGGTATTTGAACTTCTATGGCGCCTGGGGTGCGATTTCTCAGAAAATCAACAAGGTATGTTTGTGTGGGCCAAAATTCCGTCCATCTACAAAGATGGGTATACCTTATCTGATGAAATATTGCAGAAAGCCCATGTATTTATTACTCCTGGTGGTATATTCGGATCACAAGGCAATAATTATATTCGTGCGTCCCTTTGCAGTGATGTATCTGTTTTTGAAGAGTCTATTGAGCGGGTAACTCTGGCATTGCAATAAACAATATATACAGGAATCTTTGTAGTTACTTATAAAGATTCCATATTTACCTGAGTACGAATGTTGTCAGTATATCGTATCCTGAATATATGAATCGACGCCATTTTCTCCAGGCCACACTGGCCACCAGTACTTTGTTAACGACTGCTTCTGTATGGGCAGAACCCAAGGCAAAGATACAGATCTGTGTATTCTCCAAACAATTACAGTGGGCAGATAGCTATCAGCATATGGCTGAGATAGCTGCCGAAATTGGCTTTGATGGTATAGATCTGACCGTTCGTCCGGGTGGGCATGTTTTGCCGGAACGGGTAACAGACGATTTACCTAAAGCCCATGAAGCTATCCGAAAGGCAGGCTTAGCACTGCCAATGATTGTTACCCATCTTACCAAGGCAGATAGTGAAGCAGAAAATATTCTCAAAACAGCAGCCTCACTGGGAGTTCGTTACTATCGTACAGGCAATTATTACTATAAACCACAGACTGACATACTCTCACAACTCAAACAATTCAACATATCATTAAAGGAACTCTCCCTTCTGAGTCAAAAATACAAAATAGCAGGCTGTTATCAGAATCATGCCAGTATACCTCCAACTTTTTATGTAGGTGCTGCCATCTGGGATCTAAAAGAACTACTGACTGGAATAAATCCTGACTGGATGGGAGTCCAGTATGATATCAATCACGCTACAGCAGAAGGAGGTGATAACTGGCCTATCAATCTGCAATTGATAGCGCCCTACGTTCGAACGTTTGATATCAAGGATTTCTATTGGGACAGAAAAGAAGGCAAACGATTTAAACACCATTGTGCCTTAGGCGAAGGAACTGTAGATTTTAAGACTTATCTCCCTCTAGCCAAAAAATATCAGTTTACAGGTCCTGTTTCCATGCATTTTGAACAATCATTGGGAGGTGCTGAAAATGGCAATCGTACTCTCACGATAGATAAAAAGGAAGTCATTGCAGCTATGAAAAAAGATCTGCATACCTTACGTACCTGGCTCTCTGACAACGGGTTTTGAGTAAACAGACAAATCAAAACTATACTTCCTATACATCTCTTCCAACGTTCTTCTTCGCAAGATAAAGTAGTAACTCAGTCATCCTGAGTTTAAAAGAGTAGTATATACCAACCACTTATCCTAATGGTAAACCATTGGTGGAATGATATTGACCAGACAGAAAAAATACTCAGTAAAGATCTGATATTTGTAATAAAAACACGTTAAAAATACCCAGAGCACAGAAATATCTATGGCATGAGATAGACACTGAGCTCTGTTTTTGTCTAAGCCTCATTTCATTTATGCGATTTCTCTACTTCATAAACATTCTTTTCCTATTTGTTCCTTTCATTTCCTATAGTCAGAATAGCGCAGCTATTTTTGCTCCGGATTCTATAAAACGAACCATTGAAGCAACAGAAATACCCTCCAATCTGAAAATAGATGGAAAGCTGGAAGAAGAATGGAAGCTGGCCAAACCAGCTACTCAGTTTTTTCAGGTAGAGCCTTATCAGGGTAAAACACTAAATTTCGATACAGAAATACGAGTGCTGTATAATAAACAGTTTCTCTATATATCTGCTTTTAACAAAGACAGCTTAGGTAAAAAAAGTCTGCGGGTCCCTGATTTTCGAAGAGATTTTTCGTCTCGTTCTCATGATCATTTTGGGTTTTCGATTGACGGATTTAATGATAAGCGAAATGCCATGGTCATGGTCACCAACCCATACAGCACACAACGGGATCTGCTAACATTTGACGATGTGTTATTTGATTTGGACTGGGATGGCCTCTGGCGCGTGCGTACACATCGTACAGATTCGGGATGGGTGGCAGAATTTGCGATCCCCTGGCAAACATTACGTTACCCCAGAACAGACTCCACAAACCAATCCTGGGGAATAAACTTTTTTAGAAACCGCCGTTATTCCAATGAATATTCAAGCTGGAACCCTTTTCCCAGAGCCTTTAGTCCATCTCGTATGGACTATGCAGGAACTCTGATTGGTATTAAACCGCCGCCACCCTCTCCAAACATACGGATACAACCGTATTTGTTAGTCTCTACCAAAAACTCCAATGGTTCAGAGATTGGAGATCATACCTCGACAGAAGTAAAACCTGGGGGAGAAATTAAGTGGGCCATTAATCCGAATACAGTACTGGACATGACGTTTAATACTGACTTTGCTCAGGCCGATGTGGACAGACAGGTAAACAATATTACCCGATTTGGGATATTCTTTCCTGAAAGACGTCAGTTCTTCCTTGAGAATGCCAGCTTATTCGGGGTTGGACAGGCACCCAATGATGATCTTTCAGGAGGCTCTATGCGTATCCAGCCATTTTTCAGTCGTCGTATTGGCTTGGATGATAGTGGCAATCCCATTCCTATAGATGCTGGTGCTCGTATGGTATATCGGTCTCTGAAACGCAATGCAGGTGGGATTGTCATGCGACAGCGAGGTACAGATGGTAGCCCATTGACACATTATGCTATTGGACGTTATGTAGAAAACATAGGTAAACAGAACCGTCTTGGAGGATTGTTTACAATGAAACAAACAGAATCGCTCCATGACACTAGTAGTGGCTATACCAACTGGGTAGGAGCAGCAGATGGCTTCTTCCGGATCAATGAATCAGCATCCTTTAATTTTATGGTCATGGGTTCAGCTTCTGGACGCTCCAATGATCAGGGATTTGCAGCCTATGCACAGTATTTCAGACGTACAAACAGATTGATTAGCTGGTGGACACAGTCTATTGTAACCCAAAACTTTAACCCAGAGGTAGGGTTTGTATCCCGAAACGATGTTATTGCGACTACTCCTGGCTTCTTCTTTCAGGATCGGGGAGCCTGGATGCCTAAATGGTTACGGGGCTTTGAACCCGGGCTAATGATAGAGATGTATCATAGAGCCACTACAGGTGAACTGATCGAATTTCAGTTTAACAGTAACCCTATATGGCTAAACCTACAGAATGGAGGATTCTTTGGAATTCTGATTAATCCAACTTTTCAGCGGCTGGGAGATACGGACGAACGCCCACTAGATATTACTATTACAAATGGCGTGTATAAATATGTCAGAAGCTCTTTTTACAGCTCCACTGATCCATCCCGGAAATTCACAGTACAATTGAATGGGGAAACAGGTGGATATTATGGTGGCAAGCTCCATTTCCTGGAGTTCTTTAGCCGATATTCCCCACTACCTCATCTGGCATTTACTTTTCGTTATCAGGCTAATTTCTTTCGAAACGTTGGTTCTGAAAATTTTAGTGATGATGTACAGCTCTATACAATTGATGGTCGTGTAGCACTGAATCCTAGACTACAACTAATTGGCTTTTATCAAAAAAATACATTAGGCAATCGGGATACCTGGAATGTGCGGTTGTCATGGGAGTTCAAACCCTTATCTTTTCTGTTTCTGGTATATAATAATCGGGCATATACGGGCACAAAAAATCCGGTTGAACGCCAGTATGAGCAGAATGTGATTGGCAAGATTACTTTCCTAAAGCAATTTTAGAAGCATCGTTTGTCTTAATTAATTATTTTATTGAGCCTAACGAGTATTTTAAATACGCGTTTTTTAGTATCACATCTCAGGTAAGACTATTATTTTAGCAAGTATACTATCAGATTAAAGTAGTTCTGGCTATACCATTGATAAGATAAATTTACAAGTTAGTGTAAAAGAACATAGATTTTTCCGAAAAACAGGTTAGTTTTCTGGTTCTGTTATTGAATCTCTAAAGCACTTTATATAAAAACAGTTCTCTTTCACTTTAATCAATTCATTTTCATCCAACAAACCCACATGTCGTTTACAAAAGTAAAAGTGTACTCTTTCTTTCTTCTCTGCACTATCTTATGGATACAGCCTGCAGCAGGTCAAAAGAAAAAGAAGCAGAAAGAAGCATCAACAACTCCACCCTCAGTATCCGTAACAGAGAGAAAAACAGGTCCGAAAGCGTATAAAGATGTAATTACTGGCAAGGCACAGACATCTAAAGGCTTATTTACTGTTCATAAAGTGGATGACAAGTATTATTTTGAGATCCCTGATTCTTTATTCAACAGGGATTTTATGACTATTACCCGAATCTCAAAAACAGCAACAGATCTCGGCTATGGTGGAGAGCAAGCCAATCGGCAGGTATTGCGATGGGAAAAAGGTCCTGAAAATAAGATCTTCCTGAGAGTCCCTCTTTTTATCAATGTCTCTACAGATACCATTCAGCCCATTTCGCAGGCAGTAAAAAATTCCAATATGGATCCTTTGGCGGCTGCTTTTGATATCAGAGCTATTCGTAAAGACACTTCTGTGGTTATTGATGTAACTGATTTCTTCAAAATGGACAATCAGATATTTTCCCTTACTCCAATGGCCAAACAAATGTATAAGATTACTGCATTGCAGACAGATCGCTCTTATATTGAGTCTATCCGGTCATTTCCTATTAATACAGAGGTCCGAACTATCAAAACCTTTGGAGTTACCCCTCCTACCCCTAGCATGGGTCCAAGCCCAAGTCCAATCCCATCTGTGAATCTGCCTGGCGGATCAGCAGCAGGAGTAATTACGCTTGAGCTGAACACATCTATGATTCTGCTGCCTAAAGTGCCCATGAAAAAACGCTTGTTTGATCCAAGGGTAGGTTTCTTTGCTAACGGATATACCGTGTATGACGATGCTTCCCAGCGTACAGACAGACAGACATTTGCCGTAAGATGGAGACTTGAAGCAAAAAATGCAGCCGACATCGAAAAACAAAAACAGGGACAGCTGATTGAACCTAAAAAGCCAATCATATTTTATATTGACCCTGCAACTCCTACAAAATGGAGAAAATACCTAAAACAAGGTGTAGAAGACTGGCAGGCGGCTTTTGAGAAAGCAGGCTGGAAGAATGCTATCCTGGCTAAAGATTTCCCAGCTGGCGATACAGCAAGTCTTGAGGATGCGCGTTATTCTGTAATCCGCTACTTTGCTTCAGGAATTGAGAATGCCTATGGTCCTAACGTACACGATCCACGTAGTGGAGAAATCATTGAAAGCCACATTGGCTGGTATCATAACGTAATGAACCTATTGCGTAAATGGTATATGATTCAGGGAGCGGCAGTAGATGCCCGTGCACGTAAACCTAAGTTTGACGATGAACTGATGGGAGAACTTATCCGCTTTGTATCTTCACATGAAGTAGGTCATACGTTGGGATTGCGTCACAATTTCGGTGCAAGCAGTGCTACTCCTGTAGAGAAGTTGAGAGACAAAGCTTTTATTGCCAAAAATGGCCACACTTCTTCCATTATGGATTATGCCCGCTTCAATTATGTAGCTCAACCTGAAGACGGAATTACAGATCTATTCCCTCGCATTGGCGATTATGATATGTGGGCTATAGAATGGGGTTATAAACCTATTTATGAAACAAAAACTGAAGAAGAAGATAAAGTTGCTCTTAACAAATTGTATAAAGACAAGGCAGAGAAAAACCGCCGCCTGTATTTCCTTACAGAAACCAATGCTTACGATCCTCGTGCACAAAGCGAAGATTTAAGTGACAACTCGATGACTGCCAGTGATTATGGAATCAAAAACCTCAAGCGTATTGTTCCAAATCTTGTTAACTGGACTAAAGAAGAAGCAGAAACCTATGAGTCTCTGACAGAAATATACAATGAAGTTGTAGGTCAATATCGTCGCTATATTGGACATGTTACCAAGAATGTTGGTGGTATCTATGAAACACCTAAAACATTTGATCAGGAAGGAGTAGTGTATGAAACAACGCCTAAAGCTATTCAAAAACAAGCTGTAACCTGGTTAAACAAACAAGTGTTCGAAACCCCAACCTGGTTACTTGATCCACAGGTTCTGAGTCGTATTCGTCCGGATCAGGGAGTAGAGGCCCTTAGAGTGATTCATGAAACAACTATCAATAACCTTTTTGATAATAATCGTCTGCAACGTCTTATAGAAACCAGTGTATCTAATACAAATGCCTATGCACTGGACGAACTATTTACAGATGTACAAAAGGGAATCTGGTCTGAACTGGCAAGCCGGAAACCAATTGACAACTTCCGCAGAAACCTTCAGAAGATATATGTTGAGAAGATGAATGCTATTATCAATCCTCCTTCAGGACCTTCTATGGCAGGAATGTCTTTTTCATTCCCCAATACTGTAGCTTCACCTACTCCAGATGTAAGAAAATCAGATATCATTTCTATGGCCAGAGGTAGCCTTACAGAGCTTCGGACACAGATCAAAGCTGCTATACCGGGTACAACAGACAAGATGAGTCGTTATCACTTACAGGATGTTCTGACACGTATTGACAGAGCTCTTGATCCAAAGTAATAAAGTCGCATGACGGACAATAAAAAAGGTGGGCAAAACCCACCTTTTTTATTGAAGTTATCTTAACCAAACCTGTGAGGGATAATAACCTCACGGGATCAGTCCCTTTTTATTTCGACTAAAATGAAATTACTCGTGAATATTATAAGTTAGTACAGGTATAGAAGCATGATTTACCACTTCTCCTGCAATGCTTCCATCCAGCATATAAGACATTCCAACACGTCCATGTGTAACCATCACAATCATATCTGCCTGTAGCCTTTCCGCATATCGGTTTATCCCATCAGCCTGACTATACTCATTAATAATAACAGTCTGGTAACTCTGCAATTCATACTTTTCCAGAAAGTTCTTCATACGTTCTTCTATATTAAAAGTCGTATCATAATTGATAGGTGTATTGACATACACTATATGAAGATAGAACTCAAATACATCCTGTAAATCTTTGATTTTCTGCAACAAAGGCTCTATCTCATCACTGAAATCGGTAGCCAGTACTACATTCCGTAACTGGAAACCACCCGAATGACTTCGCACAGAAAGGACAGGGCATGTGGCATATCTCACCACTTTCTCTGTACGGGAACCGATAAACATTTCATGGACTCCTGTATCACCTTTAGTTCCCATAACAATGAGATCTACACCCGAATTTTCGGCAATGATATTAGAGATATGTTTGGCAGTACTCCCTACCTGTACATCATATTCAACTTTTACTCCCTGTCTCTCAATGCCTTTCACTACAGCAAGCGCTTTTTCTTCTGCCTGGATAATCTGGCGGGATAGTCTGTCTTGTGCATTGTCAGGCAACAACAGTGAACCTTCATTGTACTCATAGGCATAAACCGATTGAATTACATGGAGCAATCGGATGCTAGCATTGGTCTTCTGGGCAATCGCAGTAGCAATCTTCACGGCATAGGTAGCCTCTTCTGAAAAATCTGTAGGAATGAGTATTGTTTCCATATATAATGTAGTTGAATTCTGGGGTTCAGATAATTAGTATCTCTCTAATTGGACAGCTAAATACGCCATTTCTCTGCAATAGAAGAATGATAATTCTTTTAGAAAGAAGTGACTTTCATCACTCTGAAACAGCTATAAAGAGCTCACTTTGCATCTGTCACCCTGCTACTGCAATGAATAAGGTCACTTTCGTAGCACAAATCAAAAATGTTGTATTTTGCAAACACTTTGTAACTCAACAACCATGGATATCTCAATACAATTTCTTGGGGCTGTAGGCACCGTCACAGGATCAAAATATTTGCTCACAGCTGGTAAACGAAACATTTTAGTAGACTGTGGCATGTTTCAGGGCTTGAAAGAACTACGTCTTCGCAACTGGCAACCACTTCCCGTCAATGTCCCAGCTATTGACACTGTTGTCATTACTCATGCTCATATTGATCATATTGGCTATCTGCCTCGGCTGTACAGAGAAGGATTCAGAGGACAAATTATCTGTACCAAAGCCACTAAAGATCTCATGCGCATAATGCTTCTGGACTCTGCCCGTTTGCAGGAGGAAGAGGCTGAATATGCCACCAGAAAAGGATACTCCAAACATCCAAAGCCAGAACCGTTATATTATGTGGAAGATGTAGAGGCAGTAATGCCTCTGGTTCGTGGCTATGACTTTAATACAACCATTGAGCTTCATCCTGAAGTTTCGATCCATTTCCGCTATGCAGGACATATTCTGGGGGCTGCCAGTATTGAAATGTTTATTCAGGGAGACACTCAAACAAAGAAAATCGTTTTCTCAGGAGATTTGGGTCGTTACGACAATCCTGTTCTTTTTGACCCAGCTACAATTAACGAGGCAGATGTACTGCTTGTTGAGTCTACTTATGGGGATAAAGAAAGTGCTACAGATCATCCCGAAGACAACCTTGCCCGAGTTATCAATGAAACGCTGGCACGTAAAGGATGTATCATCATTCCTTCTTTTGCAGTAGGCAGATCACAAACTATTTTGCATTACCTGCAAAAATTGGAAAAAGCATCCAAAATCCCTCCGCTTCCTATTTATCTGGATAGCCCAATGGCCGTAACGGTGTCAGAGTTATATGCTAAACATCTGGAAAGTCACAAACTTCCTCTTGATCAGTCAGACAATGATATCTTCTTTTTGAAGGATTTACATTATATAGAGAAAGCACAGGACTCAAAAAAACTGAATACAATTGAAAGTCATTCGATAATCATTGCATCCAGTGGTATGTGTGAAGGCGGACGAATTGTACATCATCTGTATCATCGGCTCCCTAATCCCAATGACACTCTACTACTGGTAGGGTATCAGGCGGAAGGGACACGTGGTCGAAAAATACAAAATGGAGAGCCAGAAATCCGTATGTTTGGCCATCAGGTACCTGTCAACTGTAAGGTAGAAAGTATTAGTGGGCTTTCAGGACATGCTGATCGTAAAGAACTTTTACATTGGCTTTCTTCATTCCAGGAAAAGCCAAAGAAAGTATTTATTGTACATGGAGAGCCTGATACTGCTCAGGCATTTTCGAAAACAATTAAAGAGACTTTCAACTGGGAGTCCCACATCCCGGCATACAAAGAGACTGCGGTTCTCTTTGAAGGAATCTAGATCAAAAAAATAAAACGCCACTCTAAACATATAGTGGCGTTTTATTTACTGACTTATTTGCCAATTTTTTCCATATCCAGAAAATGCATAAAAGTATCTCCACGCAATCCTAAACGAATCGTTTCCAATGGAATAATTTCATTAGGAGCAATATTTCCCAAATTCACATTAGCACCCAGCAACTTAATAAACCATACTTGCTGAGCCTTCTGTGGTGCTTCCCATAGAATTTTTTCGGATGGGATTTTTGTCAAAATTTCTTCTACTAACCCAGAACGAACCTCCCCTGTAGATCGGAATAACCCTACGTTACCACTTTCCCGAGCTTCTCCGATTACTTTCCATGCTCCCGCATCCAATTCTTTCTGCATTAGAGCAATCCACTTGTAAGGCGGTATAATTTTCTGATCATCTTTTGAACCGACTTCAGATAGAACAGTAGCACGTTGAGCAAGCTTATTGATATACTCACATTTTTCATCATGATTCATGTCAATAGATCCGTCTGATACTTCTGCATAAGACAGTTCATACTTATCCAACACACGCAAATAATCTTCAAACTGATTGCGGATTATAAATGCTTCAAATAAGGTTCCGCCAAAGTATACAGGTAATCCCGCTTCCTTATATAGATTTATTTTCTCTTTTAACTTGGGCGTAACAAAAGAAGTTGCCCATCCCAATTTCACAACATCTACATATTCTCCGGAGGTTTCTATAAAATCTTCAGTTTCACGAAGGCTTAATCCTTTGTCCATTGCCATGGTTAAGCCAAAATCTCTGGGCTTTTCTGTTCTGTCAGGAAGGTGTTTTAGTTCGTAGTTTTTCATGCAAATTTATGTTTGACATTTTGCGCCTGCAATTTATCATTTGTTATCAGATGTCTCACAAAAGATAATTCTTTGTTATTTCCGAATGATAAAAGGCACTTAGCGCCGATATTGATCAATGATCCTGTATAAAGCTTTTTGTTTTTCCAGTTCGGGAAAGAATTCAAAAAGCATAGGATGACGATCAAACCCCAAAATTAGTGCATTTTCCAAATATTGAAATGCTTCTTTATATCTTCCTGCATTAATTAGATAAGCGGTGGTATAATAATATAGATCTGCATTTTCAGGTAACTCGCCAATTCCTTCTTCTGCCAGATCTATAGCCTTCAGATAATCGCCCTGTTCATAGTGTAACATAGACCATTCCAGCCATACTTCTGGATTTGTAGGGTCCAGATTGGCTGCATTTTCATACGCTTCCAATGCTGATACAATATTACCCACCTGTGCTTCCGAATGGGCTGCACCCAGCCAATAATCTGCAATTTCTCCATTCAGCTGTATGGCCTTTCTGAAAAAATGAATTGCTTCAAACCATTTCTCCTGCATATCAAGGCAAACTCCCACCCCATACCATCCTTCATCCCATTGAGGATCTATTTTTATTGCTTTCTGATAGCTAAGAAGTGCTTTCTCATATTGTTCCAGTTCCTCATATGCAGCACCCAGACAACAATAGGTGTCAGCATTAGGATTTTCGTTGGCTATTGTCTTCTCATAACAATGTTTTGCAGATTCAAAATTACCCAAATTCATATGAGCATTTCCCATATTATACCAGGCAGATGCAAAATCATCTTTGATCAGCGTAGCATATTCATAGGCATGAACAGCATCCTCATATTTCTGTAACTTGCTATAGGCAATTCCCAGATTATACCAGGCATTATGAGAATACGGATCAGTATCAATGAAGTTTTTATAGAAAGCCAGGCTTTCCTCCAGTTGTCCTGTTACATCAAGGCAGAAAGCAAGTTCATATAATGCTTGTTCATGATTAGGATTTATCTGAATAGCCTTTTTGTAATACTCAATAGCCTCCGAATATTTATGCCATTGCTGATAAGTCCATCCTATCTGAAAATATACTTCATCTTTCTCCTCTGTCCAGGAGAGAACTTTTTCCAGAATCTCAAGTGCAGTTTCAAATTCTCCTAAGGAAGCATACAACGCACTCTGCATAAAAGAGATATCAACGTTATTTGGATGAAATAACATGGCTCTTTCCAAAATATCCAGTGCATCCTCTGTATCACCTGTATCAGCCAGAGCATGAGCTTTCTGGATCATAATCTCTGTTGAATAGGGATATTGTTGTAATGCCAGATCACATGTAGTAAGTGCTTTCTGGAAGTTATGTTTTTCTATGTATTCACGGATAATCTCTTCATAAGCTTCTACTTCTAAAAATATTGCTTCCTGATTACGAAGCATTTCTTCAAAACGCCTGACAACACTGCTGTGGCCTTCGTCTTCTTTATCTACAAAGTCCGGTTCCATTCTAAAATTTAAATATATGAACAAGAGAATGAAGAAATGGGGATATTTATAATTCTGAACGGCAAAAGTCTTATATTATTCTATTTCTCATTCATTCTCTCGACCAAAGTTTTACAAGTCCAATTTACTGTATCTGTTAGTTCTCTATATGTGAAGTGAAGTTCATTCTTTAATTTATCATTCTTATAGGTATAGTGTGTCTGTGCAATTCGTGCAGTTTCACGTGTTAGCAAAGGTTCTTTATCAGAAAACAAGCTTTTAAACCATTCTGCCCTCCACCCTAATTCTGCCATCCAGGTGCGTACTGGCCACACAGGAGGCCGTTTATTAAATTGAATTGCTATTTTCTCTAACAACTCACGATAAGTTACCGTTCCTGCATTCAAGATAAACTTTTCTCCTGTAATTTTGCCAGTTGACAGGGAAAAAATCGCTTCTGCCACATCTCGTACATCTACATAATTAACAAAACCTTGCGGATACAATTTATTTTCATTTAACACATACCGAAACAACTTTGTACTACTCTTTTCCAATTCTCCCGGGCCAAGTACTACTGAAGGATTGACTATAACGGCAGGTAAACCTTCTGAAAAAGCCCTCCAAACTTCTACTTCTGCCAGATATTTGGTATATGCGTAGTTTGTGTTCAGATCGGACTCTTCCCACATTGTACTTTCATCCAAGACGGTTTGTTTCTTCGTTCTACCTAAAGCAGCAACAGAGCTAATAAAACAGAATTTCTTTATATCCTTTTCAAGACACACATTTACTATATTGGTAGTACCTTCCACATTGGTCTGAAACATCTCAGTTTTGCGATGGGGAGAAAAGGAGACTATAGCAGCAGTATGAATCACAATATCATCATGCTGTATAGATTTTTCCAGAAGAGACAGATCAAATATATCCCCTTCTACCCAATCAATCTGACTAGCAATATCTGCCACCAGACTCAGATCACTTTGCTTGCGATGTAGTGCTCTCACAGAATATCCTTTTTTTAAGAATTCTCGAGCAATAAAGCTACCTAACAAGCCATTACATCCTGTAATAAAGACCATGGAACGAAATAAAAAATCCACCAGAAGGTGGAGATACGTTTATTCCGTCAAAGATAGCATTTTACTAAGCAAAACGCGGAAAAATGTCTATAAAGTATTATTTAATAGCTCGAGAGTAAGAAGTCGGGCATAATACTTCTTTGTCTGTGTTGCTTGAAGAGACTGAATATGCTTCATCGAATGACAATCTGTTCCTGCAAAATGGACCATACGGTTGTCGATTAGCTTTTCAGCAACCATTTGAGCAGGAATAGAATAATATCCGGATAAGGAACTTATGTTAATCTGCAGAAATACTCCCATCTCATATATTTCCTTCAGTTTAGCAAAGTTGTCATGAAGATAAATATAACGTTCAGGGTGAGCCAGTACAGGTTTATAGTTCTGTGATTTTAATAAAAATATAGCTTCCTGTAACTGAACCGGTTGGTTAATATAGGAAGTCTCAAACAATACATATCCATCGCCAAATGTAAGAAGTGGCTCCTCTCTCCGCAATTTTTCCATAAACCACTCATCCAGATAATATTCAGCAGCAGCTTTAATTTCAATATTCCATTTTCTTTGATTTACTGCCAGTTGTACTTTTATCAGTTTTTCATGTATGGTTGCCGGGGTATTCTTATAAAAATCCCCCATTATGTGCGGAGTTGCTGTAAGTTTACGATATCCCATATCGTAAAGCTCTTTGATCAAATCCAATGACTGCTCAAGATTTTTAGCCCCATCATCTATACCTGGAAGTACATGCGAGTGCATGTCTGCTACCAGTGGTACAGATCGCAGGTAATCACTTTCCTCTTTTGCCGTCTTTTTAAAAAATGAAATCATTTATTTTTAACTAACAACCCCTTCAATTTATCTAAACCTTTATTTACTTCATCATCATTTTCGTAATACTCATTATATCCATACCCATACCCATAGCCATAACCATACGTATTCAGGTTCCGGAATGCATTTAGTACGACTGCTAATTTACTAAAGTTATTGTTTTTAATTAACTTATTAATATTTTTTACGAAAACTCTTTTTGAATAGTCTGCACGTAATACATAAATAGGTAAGTCTGCTTTACGCATTACCAGAATCCCATCTGTAACAAGACCAATCGGTGGAGTATCTATAACAATAACATCATATGATTGGTGCAACTCTTTCAAAAGATTATCAAACTCTGGTCGTAAGATAAGTTCCGAAGGATTAGGAGGTGTTGGTCCTGCAGCAATAAAATCCAGGTTTTCTATAGGAGTTTTACGAATACATTCTGTCAAGCTATGTTTCCCAATCAACAATGTACTCACCCCATTATAATTCTCTTCTTCAAAGGCTAGATGTACCTTGGGTCTTCTCATATCCAGATCCAATAATACGACCCTAGCACTGGATAAGGCAATTACTCCTGCCAGATTTAAAGAAACAAATGTTTTTCCTTCCCCACTAATGGTAGAAGTAACAGTAATAATTCTTTTCTTCTGTTGCATCTGAAACATGAAATCAAGATTGGTTCTCACAGATCGAAATGCTTCACTAATAGAAGATTTTGGATTTTGATAAACCAGCAATCTTGAGTTTTCCAGCTTCTCCTTCATATATATCGGAATCACTCCCAAAACTGGAGCCACTGTGGCATGTTCTAATTCTTTCTGGCTGGAAATAGTGTCATGGAGCAGATATTTGGTACCAATAAGAATCAGATTGAATATAATACCAGCAAATAAACAACTAGCATAAACAATCCACTTATTAGGTGAAATGGGCATAAAAGGTAAGCTTGCAGGAGCTAAAATAACAAAATCCTCTTTTGTTCCAGCTTCTGCAATTCCTAACTCCGCCTTCTTGTCAATCATGAGCAAATGATATTTTTCTTTCAGATCTCTCAGACGTTTTACTCTATTGTAATCTGTACTCTTGGAGGGTAAAGCAGCAAATGAGCTTTCTGTAGTACCTATTTCGTTATTTAATATACTAAGACGTTCATTTAGTACCTTCTTTTTCTGACCAATAAGAGAGATTAAACTATTACGGGTAGTTGAAATCTGAAGGTCTTTCGACTGAATAGCATAAGTTGTTTCCCTATAACTTTTTGATAACATAGCTTTATCCTGGGAGATTTTATTAAGCTCTGTTATCAATGCTGAAATATCTGTATCTGAGAGTAAAGGAAGAGATGAAACAATAGGTGAAACATCTTTTTTCTTGGTTAAAGACTCATTTAAAGAATTTAGTATCGAGATTTGTGTTAGAAGTTCTGTTTTGACTTTAGTCAATTCATCTAATTTTTCGGAATACCTCTCAAGTTCTTTAGTAATATCTGATGACTTATTTGATATAACGAACTTTTCCAGATCGCTTTCATATGCCTCCAGTTCTTTTTCTACTGAATTAATCTGTTTATCAAGAAACTCTATTTTTTGTTTATTTGCCTTATTTTTTAACTCTTTTGTCTTCTCCAGATAAACTGTATCTATTTTATTGACAATATCCTGAGCTTTTCGAATACTTGCATCCTTAAAAAATACTCCAATAATATTAGCGGAAGGATTAACAACTTCTACACGCAGATTGCTTCCAATATAGTTACTTAGTGCGTCATGGCTATTGATAGTAAAATAGTACGCACCATTATCTCGTTCTGCCAGATAATATGGAGTTTTATTAATTGTGAAATTAAAAGCAGAAGTCTTTATAGGTACTCCAAAAGTATAGGTACTACTATAATCTACTCCTCCAATTGTATAACTAAGTGTAAAGGAATCTTTATTGAGGATTGTAATATCAAATGGGATATTATATACTAACGGATTATTAATCTCATAGCTTACTTTTATAGGTGCACCGCCATATCGCTCTTCATTTTTAATACGACTACGTCCATAAGCATAATAACTCACACCCAAATCCATTTGCTTAATTACCTCATCATAAATAATACTGGAACGTATTAATTCGATCTCACCTGAGATATTTGTAGCAGACTCTCCAGCAGGATTTAGCATTGGGAGTCCCAAATCAGTAGCCTCTTGCCTGATTTCCAGTTTCAGATTAGAGGCAGATTCATAAATGGGAGTTGTATATCGTAAAAACAGATAGCCACCTAACAGGCATAAGAAAGGCAATAGAAGTAGCCAGAACCAACTTTTTTGAATTATACTCCAGATCTTCCCAAAATCAATACCAGCAAGCAGGTCTTCCTGCTCCTCATTGACATCTGTCCCCGAATTGGTCAAATCTTCTGCTTTCATAACACTACCACTTTCACAGTTAAATTAGGTTCCGATAAGAATTTATCTATTTTGATTTCTCAAAACTAACACAATTGAAATTAAACTAACTACACTTCCTATGATGCTAAGGATTGGTGCAATATCAGATGCGATCTCACGAAGAGGGCGTTTTACAGGTTCAATATAGATAATATCATTAGGTTGTACTATTAAATTTGCTTTAGTCATTCCCTCAATGGTAGATAGATTGATCAAATGTACTTCAGGATCTTTCAAATCACCTCTAATTAAACGAATATTTCCAGCTTTAGCATTTTCATTAATACCTCCGCTAAGAGCTAATACCTCTAATAGATTTATATTTTCATTTGTAAGAGGCACTACTGCGTTTCTTGTAGCACCTAATACAATAACGCGTTTATTAGCAAATTTAACATTTACAAAAGGATCTACATAATAGTTATTATATGCAACAGATAATAAACTATCAGCCTGTCGTATAGTATATCCTTCAAGTTTGATTGCGCCAACCTGTGGTAGTCTCACCATACCATCTGATTCTACAAGAAAATTAGGTATTGTGGTGGTAGCAGCTGTTGTTGCAGTACCGGCAACTGCTCCAGGTTTAGGAATATTAACATCTATTAAACTTTCACCTTTGTTGCTATAAAGTTTTATCTCAAGCAGATCTGATTTTTGAATAAGATAATTCTTCTCAAGTTTTTCTATACCAGCTGCAGCCTGCACTAATCCTTTGGGAAGTCTTTCAGATTCGGTTTGCAACATAATATTTTGCCTGTAAGAACGACAGCCAAAGAATGAAAGTAAGAAAAATAAAAAGAGAAGTTTACGCATTCTGAATAAGTCAAAATATATTATTTATTACAAAAATGACTAAAGGAAAACATGTATGGATTTTAACTACATAGTTTTTATTGATTCTAATTTAGGTAATTGAATATCTTTCTCTGAAACAACTGGATTTGAAATTCCCCAAGATATATTTAGCATTGGATCATTCCATATGATTCCCCCTTCTGCTTCTTTATTGTAAAGATTAGTACATTTATATTGTAAAATAGTATCTTCTAAAGCTAAAAATCCATGCGCGAATCCTTCCGGAATATAAACCATATTATTGAGTTCACTATCTAACAAAAAAGTCTCATATTGGCCAAAAGTAGGAGAATCCACCCGTATATCAACAGCTACATCCAACGCCTTACCTATTATTACTCTAACTAACTTTCCCTGCGCGAAAGGTGCTTTCTGAAAATGTAATCCTCTTAATACGCCTTTCTTTGAGAATGATTGATTGTCCTGAACAAAATCAAATGGAATTCCATTATCTGAGAAACGTTTCTTCTGATAAGATTCGAAGAAAAATCCACGTTCATCCTTAAATATCGGAGGGATAATTTCAATTAAGCCCGAAAGAAAGGTGTGTCTAAATTGCATAATTCTTTGTTTAATAAACAAAACTATATATATTTTTCATAAAGCATATAATTTTGTCAATTCTATTCTGTTTTCTACCAAGCAACAATGGTAGAAGCATATGACTTTGAAGAAGATACTAATACTAGCTCTTCAATAGAGGCCTGATACTTCTGAATAACGAAGTTTTCATCAAATTTTTTCTCTATCTTCTGCCGGCTTGCCTGCCCCATTTGATGTAAATCAGCATCAGCCAAAGAAAGCATTGCTATCATCTTTTCTGCAAGGTCTTTACTATTTCTCGCCTCACATAAGAATCCGTTAATTTGATCATCTACCACTTCTATACAACCAGGCACATTAGTGGCAATAATTGGCTTTGCCATTGCAGCAGCTTCCAATAAACTTCGAGGAGTTCCCTCTCTGTAGGATGGTAACACAATACAATCTGCTAGCCTGAATACAGATTGTATATCATCTGTTGGTCCCAGATATTCCAAGACGCCCTGATTGATCCAATTTTGAAGAGTAAGTTCTTTAACCCCAAACGGACTGTCATCTTTAAATCCAACTAGTAAAAACCGAATATCCGGATATGTCTGTAGAACAATACGGGCAGCATCAGCATATTCATGAATACCTTTATCCTGAATCAGTCTGGCCGCAAGCAGAAATGTAAACTTTGCATTACGCTTAAATTCTTCTGGCTGAAACTTCTGTATATTAACTCCCGAACCAGGAAGAAGATCTGTAATTTTTTGATTAACCAATCCCTTATCAATAAAATATTTTAAATCATCTGAATTCTGAAAAAATACTTTATCTGGAAATTTAAAAACATATTTATATAACTCTCTTGCGATTTTACTGGATCTACTCTCACGTAAAAACACTGTACCAAGTCCGGAAACATTGTTAATTACAGGAATACCTGATAGCTTTGCGGCTATAGTACCATATAAATTAGGCTTAATAGTAAAATGCAGAATAACATCAGGACGAATTTTCTTATACAGCTTATATAACTGATAGATATAAGCAATATCCTTGCGAGGATTGGTTCCTTTATTTTCCAAATTAACAAAATGGTATTTACAACCTTCTTGTATCAGATGCTTTTCATACCCATCAGCAGGAGCAATGGTATGTACTTCATAATTTTTATCTAAGAAGGAACGAATTAGTCCCAATCTAAAGTTATAAATATTCCAAGCTGTATTAATAACTATTGCGATACGCATCTGCCATCAAAGTAATTAAGCCGCAAATTAGTGATAAATCCAATGAGCACAATTAGTCTGTTATTGTTTTAATAAACTTTTTGATTCAATATATTACAAGTATAAGTATAACAGTATCAATGTTGTATATTATCAATACGATAAAAGACTGTAACAAGTTTTTTATTTACAATAAAAACATCGCAAACAACTGAAAAACAATTAAATGCAAAAGAAGAAACCAATGTTTGACACTGCTCCGATAGTAAAAAAAGCTATCTTGGTTGCATTAACATCGGCTAAGCAGTCTGTCGACAAAACAAATGAATACCTGGAAGAACTTGCTTTTCTGGCAACAACACTAGGTGTAGAAACAATTGGAAGATTTGTACAAAAATTAGATAGACCAGATACAAGAACTTTTGTTGGAAAGGGGAAACTAGAGGATATAGAGGCCTTTGTTAAAGACAAACAGGTTGATATAGTTATCTTTGATGATGATTTAACTCCATCTCAACTGAGAAACCTGGAAAAGGTACTGGCTTGCCAGATTTATGACAGAAGTCTATTAATTCTGGATATTTTTCTTCAGAGGGCGCAAACGACACAAGCCAGAACTCAGGTAGAAATGGCTCGCTATCAATATCTCCTGCCGCGTCTTACCCGTATGTGGACTCACCTTGAAAGACAGCGAGGAGGAACAGGAACTCGTGGTGGTGCAGGGGAGAAAGAGATAGAAACTGACCGACGGATCATTCGGGATAGAATTTCTTTATTACGGGAAAAACTGAAAGAAATAGACAAACAAAGCCATACGCGTCGGAAATCCAGAAGTCAGATTGTACGAGTAGCATTGGTAGGATACACTAATGTTGGTAAATCGACATTAATGCGTCGATTAGCCAAAGCTGATGTTTTTGCTGAGAATAAGTTATTTGCAACAGTAGACTCAACTGTGCGGAAGGTGGTGCAAGATGGTTTCCCATTTTTGCTCACAGATACTGTTGGGTTTATACGTAAACTACCAACTACACTTATAGAATCGTTTAAATCAACATTGGATGAAGTGCGGGAAGCTGATATTCTCTTACATGTTGTTGATATTTCTCATCCTTCTTTTGAAGATCATATTGAGGTGGTAAATACTACACTAGCAGAAATCGGAGCTGCTGATAAACCTATGGTTTTGGTCTTTAACAAATTAGACTTGTATAAACCAGAAATAGAAGAAGGGGTAGAAGATGTAGAAACAAGTATGGAGGCAAGTATTGAAAAATTAAAGCAAACTTATCTCAAAAAGAATACTGAAAATGTTGTTTTTATTTCAGCTGAGAAAAAAGAAAATCTGGAAGAGTTGAGAACAATATTATTGGAAAAGGTAAAAGAAAAACACTTTCTAATTTATCCTAACTGGATGCCTGAAAATGCAGCCATGTGGAAGGATTGGGAAACTGTTGCTGAAAACGAATAATTTTTTCACATTTGTGGTTCGAAAAGTGAATTAATCACCTTTTCAGGTCTCGTAGTTCAACGGATAGAATAGAAGTTTCCTAAACTTTTGATCTGGGTTCGATTCCCGGCGAGACCACAAAACACACTGTCTATCAAATAATTACACAAAAACATTGATAATCATCTTGACAATAATTAAGCTTTCAGATATTCTGAGAGCTTTTTTTATTCCCCACTAAGTCACAGAACATTATTCCTACTAATGGTAAAAGATAAACATCTCTCCGCTGATAGCTAAAAATCCTGTTAAATAAATTAGTACCTACTTTGTGAGAATCAACCTCTATTTATATATTAACAATAGTATCTTTTTCTATTAGTAAACCTGCATTTCTTCCTTCTGGCGTTCCTGAGTCCAGTAAAAAATACCAGCAGCAATAGCTGTTAATGCTGTAATAACAGCAAGCACCCAAAAGGCACTATTCCAACCATTGTATTGAGCCAGACGTCCTGTAAGCCAAACCGAAAGCGTTCCTCCCAGATAGCCTACTCCGTCTACCAGTCCAACGGCAGTTGCAGAGCCTTTGCGTCCGCCCAGATCCATAGACATGGCTCCTGCCAGAAAAGAGTATGGCCCAAGCAGTAATAAGCCTATTAAAGAAGAAAGAATCAAAGGAATAATCTGTCCTTTCAAATCAGCAGCCATCAAAATAAGGACAAATGTCATAGGTACACATCCTAGCAGGATTAGAATACTCCGTTTACCTCGCAATGCAGAATCTGACAAAAAACCTGCTGCAAGTATAGATACCATACCAAATACAGGATATAAAGAACTGAATTGGGAAGCTGCGCCTTCTGATAAGTCAGCAACTTCAAACAAATAGGTAGGCAACCAGAAGTTAAAAGCTTCCCGAATAGCAGTCAGGCCAAATGACATAATCAGAAGCAGGATAAAAGAGAGACTACTAAAATAGGTCCGAAGAATTTCTCCCAACGAAGCTTTTTGTTCATTACTATCTTCCTTCAACAAACTATTTGGGTTAATTTCCGGAGCATCAAACCCCATACTCTCCGGATCATTTTTGACAGCCCACAGACAAAATAGCGCAATGAGAAACAAGGTCCCTCCTGCCACAAAAAATAACTCCTGCCAGGTTAGCCCCCACCGGATTAACTGGCCCAGCCATAATTTGGCGACAATATCTCCAAATAAATAGCTCAGGCTTAATAAGCCCATAACTTTCCCATAATTACGATAAGAAAACCAGTGTGCTGTAATTTTAACTAATCCACCCCATCCCATTGATTGCACAGCCCGATTAAATACTACAGCCACAAAAAAAACCAGAACTCCTCCTAAGCCAAATAAAATGGTGGCTAGCACAGAGGCAATCATTCCCAATAAGAAAACACGCTTTCCCCCTATTGCATCTCCTATCAATCCATTGATTACCTTTCCAATAGCATAGGCAATCACCCCAGCCGAAGCTATTTTGCCCATCATTTCTTTGTCAATGCCCTGATCTCCAAATTCCTGTATAATCAAAGGAGTAGCTACTGCCAGATTAGACCTACAAAGATAATAACCACTATATCCAATAAAAAGACCAACTGCTGTAGTAGTTTGCCAGAAACGGGATGATTGCATAGAAGGATGAAGTTGTTAAAGAACAGGCGAATTTGTGAAAGTGCAAATGAATTTTGGAGATTCAAATCCAGGCATATTATTTATTGGTTAAATTGTGATCATTTACAAAGTCTCTGAAAGATTTTTGCTTAATCAAAATACGAATCAAAATGGACATACAAGATAAGAAGAAGAATTTCTTTGATTATGTATATGAGGTAGTGCGATTAGTACCAGTTGGCAGGGTGACTACATATGGCGCTATCGCAGAATATTTGGGGGCCAAACGTTCGGCACGAATGGTAGGCTGGGCTATGAATGCAGCTCATTCAATTGATGATGTGCCTGCACATAGGGTTGTCAATCATAAAGGCGTCCTGACAGGCCTGCACTTTTTTGGAAAGCCAGACAGAATGCAATCTCTACTGGAAGCTGAGGGCATTGAGGTAAAAGATAATCAGGTGCAGAATTTCAAAAAAGTATTCTGGGATCCAGGATTAGAGCTAATGTAATACATTATAAACTACTCTCAGCTTTTTCAAAAATAGCTTTCTTGTATGAAAATTGTACCTTTGGACAGGTAAACAACAAATATTTAAGCGCCTGTGTTACTTTTTTACGCACCTGATTTTACAACAGATTCGCCCTTATTACCAGAAGAAGAAACGCGTCATGCCTTAAAGGTATTACGGTTAGAGACTGGCGAGCTCATACATGTAACAGATGGGAAAGGCAACTTATATACTACTAAAATTGTCTCATCTGATTTAAAAAAACCTCGTTTCCAGATAATGCAACATCAGTCGCATTATGGAAAACGGGACTATTTTATCCAAGTGGCAGTAGCACCCACCAAAAATCCAGACAGAACAGAATGGCTGGTCGAGAAATGTGTGGAACTGGGCGTTGATACAATTAGCTTTATTCAGTGTGATCATTCTGAACGAAAGCATGTCAAAACAGATCGACTGGAAAAAATTTGCATTTCTGCGATGAAACAATCTCTGAAAGCACAATTACCCGAAATACAGGATATCATTCCTTTTGAAAAATTCGTTACTAAAACAGACCTCTGGGATCAGAAGTTTATAGGCTATCTGGATGAACAGAAAAAATACTATCTTTCGGAAATAGCCAAACCCAATCAACGATACTGTATCCTGATCGGACCAGAAGGTGATTTTTCGCCCAGAGAGGTAGGAATGGCACAACAACAGGGCTTTATTCCTGTAAGTTTAGGAGAAAGTCGCTTACGTACGGAGACAGCAGCAATGGCGGCTTGCCATATTCTAAACATTATTAATCAAAAGTAATTATATGAGATATACTCACTATAAACATGTTTTCGCCTTCTGCCTGCTTTTGTTTACACTTCACCTGGCAGCACAACAACCTGTACTAAAAATCGCTAAGTTGAAATATAATGGAGGTGGTGACTGGTATTCCAACAAAACATCCTTACCGAACCTGATTACTTTCTGCAATCAAAACCTGAAATTAAATCTGGCTCCTGAGGAAGAGGTGGTAGAAGTAGGTAGTGCGGAATTATTTTCTTATCCATTTGTCCATATGACAGGTCATGGCAATGTGGTATTTTCAGATGCAGAAGCTAAAAACCTTCGTAAATACCTTATTTCAGGTGGCTTTTTACATATTGACGACAACTATGGCCTGGATAAGTTTATACGATTGGAAATGAAAAAGGTATTTCCAGAACTTAACTTTGTTGAGATCCCGTTCAATCATCCGGTTTATCATCAGCGTTTTGAGTTCTCTAAGGGACTGCCTAAGGTACACGAACATGATGGCAAGTCACCTCAGGGATTTGGAATTTTTTATCAGGGCCGCCTTGTCTGCTTTTATAGTTATGAATGTGATCTTGGAAATGGCTGGGAGGATCAATCTGTCTATAATGATCCGGAAGATAAACGCCAGCAGGCTTTACGTATGGGAGCAAATCTGATTAGCTTCGCTTTCACTACTTATTAACAATATTTTTTGCGGCAGAAGCCTAATACTGTGCATTAAAGAAAATCCAAATAATAAAAGAACCAGAGTTTAGTTCAAATAAAACGATTATCAGAGTTCTGCTACTTTTGTGGGACAATCAGAATTCTGATAATTGTAAAATATGATCAATATTTTGATATTCTTTCCCACATGATCAAAACTCTGGTTAAAACATCTTCTGATCAGAAATCCATTTACTTGTGTCTATCTGTATCTCTAATCAAAATTTCCCTTTTCTTCAGGAGTAATCAGAGATCTAATACTTTTCAACCTATTGCTGTACTACCACTGTTTCTCCTAATAACCATTGCTTTACCAACTTTTCATTAGGAGTGATCTCTCCTAGCCTACAATCTTGGGGGTAATATAAAACAGGGCTATTCGATGCATGTTCAATAACTACCTTATAGTCGGGGAAATATCCGCTGGAATGAATAAAATATACCTGTCCTTTTTGATGCAACAAGAATCCAACATGATTGGAGAGACCAAAAATATATAATCCTTCTTTGAGGAGAGTTCTTACAGAATCTTGAAAAGCAGATACACTTTCTGCATTGAAGAAAATTCCGATAGGTTGTTGATGTAGGGTTTTTATTTCACTATCAGGGGCTTGTTGAGCCATCTTGAATCGATTTATTTTTAGCCCGGCATGGTTCAGTACTGTAGAGACAAAATACCCACAGGCAATTTCACCTTTTTTGGGTGTTTCAGTATATCCCTCAAAACTCCAGGGAGTACCATACCAGTGTGGGACTAACTGGTTCACAATTGCGTTTGTCAGATAACGTCCGGCAGAGTCCAGCACTTTCTTTTTTTCGACTTGTGTATTTGCCTGTAAATAAAGCCGTTTTAACCGTGATTGAGCTGCTGATACCTCCTGCTTTTGTCTGGCATAGTCACCTTTGGGTGTAATAACTATTGTACTGGAATCTACCCGTGTGGCTACTACAACTTTCTTGGCCATAAGAGCAGCCTTCTGAAATTGATGATTCTGTAAGCGGGAGGCAACAACAAATAAAGGAACAGCAATGGCAATAGCTGCCATAAATGATTTTTCAAGAGTTGAAAACCTCATAGTATAGAGACAGAATAGTTTGGTAATAAAGATTTCTATTCTTTAACGGATCTTTTGTAGCTTTCTGTAAGCTTTCTATGAATTATTTTTTCAATGAATAAGTAACCACGCTGATTCTGATATTTAGCTTTCCATCCAGTCTTTAAACAATTGAGCCTTTTCTCTACTAACTAATACTTCCTGAGAGGCCTCGGGCTTTAGCTCCAACTTTAACTTTCCATTAAAATAGGTATGAATGCGGGTGATAGATGACAGTGACGCAATAAACTGTCTGTTGAGGCGAAAAAAATGTTGCGGGTCTAGTAACTTGTCTAACTCTTCCAATGTATAGTCTACTAAAAATTGTCGGCCGTCTTTGCGTATAAGACAAACCATCTCGTTAGCCGTCAAAAAATAGGCAATTTCTTCCTGAGCTATGGGAATCAACTGATCATGTTGTTTGACCAAAAAACGATTCTTATACTTTTTTCCGGAAGTGTGCAGATTATCCAGCAATGATTCTATTCGAAGTGCATAGTCAGAAGGAGAAAATACATTTTGCATTTCTTTGAATTTTGCTAATGCATCTTCTAACTCCTGTTGCTTGATTGGCTTCAGTAAATAATCGATGCTTTTGACTTTAAAAGCCTTGATAGCATATTCATCATAGGAAGTAGTAAAAATGATAGGAGCCTTTACAGAGAACAATTCAAATATATGAAAGCTAAGTCCGTCTGAAAGTTGAATATCTGAAAATATCAGGTCTGGTAACGGATTTACAGAAAACCAATTTCCGGCAGCAGCAATACTATCCAGTACACCTATAATCTGAATATCAGCATCTGCTTTGTGAATCATTTTCTCGAGCCGTTCTGCAGCTGGGTATTCGTCTTCAATAATAAGGGTTTTCATATGGCTTGTAACAAAGGAATCCGAACAGTAAAAAGATCCGGACTTTTGTGTATATTAACTTGTTTGTCTGTAAGCAAGCTATAACGATTAATAATATTCTGTAATCCTACCTTAGTAGATTTTTCAAAAGTTATCTTTTCCTGAACATTATTTTCTATAGCCAGATAGTTACCATCTTCTTGTGATATCTTTATAGTAAGAGGCTTGTCTTTGGAAACTATATTGTGTTTGATAGCATTTTCTACCAGCATTTGTATACTCAAAGGCGCCACCTGTTGTTGGTAAGCGTTGGAAGAGATTTTTTTCTCCACTTTCAGATTTTCCCGAAAACGAACTTTATTAAGATAGATGTAGGCATCCAGGAAATTCATTTCCTCTTCCAATGTTACCGTATTTTTTTCCCGGCTTACCAAAACATATCTGTACACATCTGCGAGACGTTCCAGATATTCCTGAGCTGGTGCATTCTCATCATCAATCAGAGAGGCTAATGTATTCAAACTGTTAAATAAAAAATGTGGGTCCAGCTGGTTTTTTAGTGTTTCCAATTGTGACTGCACATTTTCGCGCGCCGATGCTTCTGTCTTTTTTACATTCGCTTTCCAGGACTCAAAAAAGAATACACTTTCATAAATCAGCAGACACAGAAATGTAGGTATTAACCCAACCAGGCAACTTCCCATAAATGAATCATAGGTACATGAAAGATCTGTAAAATACATAAGTATCACATCCAGTATGCCAGGCACGATAATACTGTACAGCAAACTATACAGCGCAAGCAAAAGCAGTCGTTTCCGGGTTTGTGAGTAATGTGGAAACTTATGTGTAAGTTTCTTCCAAATCCATGCGTTCCCAACCCAATATAAAAACGTAAATGAACAAGCAGTAAGCCAACCTTGTAGAAAATCAATACTTAACCAAGAAACGCCTCTTGTATCATGTGAGAAAAAATGCATAACCAATCCAATCAATGGGACGCCGACCCATCGATACTTCATATCATCTATGATTACTTTCTCTGTTGCCATTTATTAGTTGATTACTTCAGATTAGATCAATTGTTCTGTAAATTACAAAAACTACCTGATTTCTTGATACATGGATTGTATCTAAGCCAGAGCATATTCTCCCTTCATTCTGAGCCCAAACTCTTCAGCCGTTATTTCTGGGTTACCTAAATCCTTCCAGGATTCTTGTGCATAAAAGTTTTCGGGGCTATTCTCGAAGTAATCAAATAACGGCCCCAAATACTTCAAATGTCTACAACATCTGTCAGTTCTGTCTGAATAATTTCTATATCAGGAGGCAGAACCATCTGTGCTTTGGCAGGGTTGTGCACAACTGTTCTTACATGAAAACCCTTATTTACTAACTCCTTAACCACCAGAATAGCAAATACCCATTAGCCCCGATTGCAGCAATTGTTTTGATAGTGTTCATAGTATAACTAATTAAAATGTCAACTTATAGTATGGAATAGGAAGGAAGCCTTGCTGATAGGCTGTTCCAATACGATTAGTTCGGGGATTATAAGCCTGCTGGAATATATTCTGATTATTGGTTATATTCTGTAGGTCTATTGCCAGTTCGTGTGTAGAATGCTTGCGGTTCATTTTATAACCGATTTTTAGGTCTGTCCGAAAATAGGCACTTTGTTGTTTGGTATAAGCTTGACTGTCATCAAATATAGTAGTATTCATTTCTGCCGAACGAGCCATGTCTATTACCTGAATATATCTTCCGCCAGTAGTAGTTAGTTTCCAGTTTATGGATAGCACATTATCTTTCTTCCCAATATGGAATTCTTTACCTGCCAACAAATTGACCACATATTTGTTATTGAAAGGAGAGTTACGTTCAATAGCATCACTTCCTTTGTATTTGGAATCAAAGAATGATCCTGTAACCAAAAAGTAATAATTCTTAGAGAAGTACTTTTCCAACGTAACTTCTAAGCCATAATTCTGGCCAGTGCCTTTATTAACCAGACTATCTACACTAATTGGATTAAAGTTTGCGCCTTCTGTCAAGATTGAATAATAACTCGGTCTCTGCTCTACAGGCACATCATATAATGACTGGTAATAAGCTTCTACTTTCAGATGCAGATTTTGTGTCAGGTTTCGTTCATAGCCAAGTACAAAATGGTGGCTTCGGGTAAAATCCAGATTCTTATTTGTTTGTGTATACGAACCATCTGTCTGCTTTGTCTGATAGAAATACACTAAAATAGGCAGCAGATTACTATGTAAACCATACGCGATATTTAAAGAACTACCAGGAGTCAAGGCATAATTAAAGCCGATACGGGGCTCAACTGCCGTCTTGTTATTCAGTTGATAATGAAGCACACTAGCACCTGTATTCATACTTAGCTTTTCATTAAAGCGATGCTTCCACTGTGCATACCCCTGGAATAACAACGTATTACCTTTATTACCAATCAACTGTTTTGTTTCAGGATACAATTCTTTATTCTGAAGATTAAATTGACTTAGATCTGCAATAATCCCTTCAGAAATTTTATCTCGTGCACTAAGCTTATGACTTAGGTATGCATTGGCTGATAATTTTTCATTTGTAAAGCTAGCTGTATTGGTATGAATTTCTTGTAGTATATCTTTTGAATTCTCACCATTATAAATTACAGTGTCTCCTTCGTAGTTTTGAGTAGTTCGTGAACCAGATACGGTCAGCTTACCATAGGTACGGTCAGAGAAACGATGTTCATACGAGATGGCACCTATTCCTGTTGAGAACTTTACTCGCGTATTCTCATTTTCATCTTCGTAAGCATCCCCTTCTGTATCCACATCTTTACCCCAAAAGTTTATATGACTCTTCCCTCCAATTGTCCAGGCTGTCAGTGTACCTCGTTTTCCAACAGGAATATCGGTCTTGAATGTAAAATCCTGATAGTACGGAGTACCTGCTATCTCAAACCCTAAACTGGACATCAGAGCAACTGCTGAATACCGATAGTTAATCAGATAAGAAGCTTTTGACTTTCTCGAATAGGGTCCCTCAGCACCAACTTCCAAACCATTAAATCCTGATTGCAGCAAAAACTCATTTTTTTCATCATTGCCTTTTCTTAGCCTTAGGTCAAACACTGAACCTAATGCATTAGCGTACTCAGCAGGAAAAGCCCCCGACATGAAATCAGATTTAGCCAGAAGGTTAGCATTTAACATAGACACAGGACCACCTGTTGTACCTAAGGAACTAAAGTGATTGGGATTAGGAATATTTACGCCATCCAAGCGCCAGAGCACAGAGGAAGGAGAATTTCCCCTTACAATAATGTCATTACGAGCGTCATTGGCACCACTTACGCCTGCAAAATTGGCTGCCATACGGGAAGGATCGCCTAAACTACCTGCATATTTCAGTGTTTCGGAAGGATTGAAAGGTCGAGAGCTGAGAGTGACCATCTCGTTATTTGTCACTCTGTTATCTTCACTTCGCTTATACGTCACTGTAACTTCATTCAATGTATGAAGACTCTCAGTCATGCTTAGATCCAGAATGGTTTCCTTTCCTGCATTGACAATCACATCAGCCAGAAACAAATCTTCGTATCCTACAAATGTTATCTTCAGACTAGCTCGTCCAACTTTAACATTTGAAAGGCGGAAGCTACCATCTGCATCCGAACTGGTACCAATTGGAGGATTGGTGCCTAGTACCATAATAGCAGCTCCTACTATAGGCATTTTTGAAGCCGCATCTGTAATTTTTCCCCGAATAGTCTGGGTAGATTGTTGGGCAAGAAGATTGCCTGTAAACAATAAGAAGAGTAGAGTAAAAAAATTGCCTTTCATAGTTCTCAAATGGGTTTGTATAAATATCTGATTCAAAGATCATTGATAAACCTTTTGAGTAAAATCCGAATACAGGTGAGGCGTAAATGCAGGAGGCTGAACCGTAAAACAAGGACGGGGAAATCAAAAACATGAGTCACTCCAATTTAAGTTTTGTGCATAATTCGCTGCAAAAACTTTTTTTGAAAAGATAAGTCAATCTGTTTAAGTAATGAAGAGATTACATACAACTCCAATCACTTTTTATTTTGATCAGAGTTCCGGTCATTTTTTTGTTTGCGCATAACTCACGTCAAAACTTTTTTTGATCAGAACTCCGATCACTTTTTCATCTTGCGCATAGTTCACCACACAAACAAAATCCGATCGGAATTCACCACAAACTGCTGATTGAATAGAGCTATGCACAAGATGAAAAATCAAAAAGCCGTAAGGAAATCCCTACGGCTTCATAAAACCCCGATATATAGTATATTACCAATACCGGCTATACAATACTATTAAGATAAGAACAACTGTTGCGGCTCCAATGGCAAAGCTTCCGGATACACGGAACATCTTAGGGTCAATTTGAAGACCTTTGGGATTGTTTTTGCTTTTAGGGTCTGATAATGAGAGAATAATCATACCCAATACACAGATTAAAAATACAAAGCCCATTCGATCCAGGAATGGAATTTCATACAGGCCAGATTCCGGGTTAACGACAGCAAATCCCATTGGGCTCAGGAAAGACAAATCCATCCAACCTGGCAAAAACTTGAAAATGATAGATAAAATAAAACCTCCTACAATCGCAAACAAAGCCGCTGCAGATGTAGTACGCTTCCAGAAAAATCCAAGAAGGAATGTAGCAAAAATCCCTGGAGAGAAAAAGCCTGTATATTCCTGAATAAACTTAAAACCACCTTTTTCTATACCTAGGAAATCAGAAATAGCAATAGCGATTACCATTGCTACCACTACGACCAGACGCCCGGTTGACACTAATGTTTTCTCATCAGCCTCTTTGTTGATATATTTTTTATAAATATCCAATGTAAAGATTGTAGAAATAGAGTTTGCTTTACCTGCCAGTGATGCCACAATAGCAGCAGTTAATGCAGCGAATGACAATCCCTTTAATCCGGTAGGTAATAAGTTCAATAATACAGGATAGGCACGGTCGGCACGAACTGCACCATCTACAGTCATTTCCTGATGGAATTCGCCATTTTGATACAATACATAAGCAGCAATTCCAGGTAATACAACGATAATAGGCATCATCAGCTTCAGGAACGCTGCAAATAAAATTCCATTTCTTGCAGTAGGCAAGTCAGCCCCCAAAGCTCGCTGTGTGATATACTGATTACATCCCCAATAATTCAGGTTCACAATCCACATACCACCAATCATAATGGTCAATCCGGGAAGGTCAAGATAATTAGGGTTATCCTTTTTGAAAACCATATGGAAGTGATCATCCGCTTGCTGCATCATCGAAGTAAGTCCATTCATTACACCGGTTGTATTGAATTTATCAGATACCAGGTTCAATGCCAGGTAGGTAGTCGCTAATCCACCCAATATCAGAAAGAATACCTGTATTACGTCTGTAAATCCAATTACCTTCATACCACCCAATGTAATGATTACAGCAAATACAGCCAGTGCAATCATACAAAACCAGAAATTGATTCCAGAGATTGTATTGATGGCTAAGGCTCCCATATATAAGATGGAAGTAAGGTTAACAATGATATATAACAGCAACCAGAAGATTGCCATAGTTGTACTCACAGTCTCATTGTATCGCTGACGCAAAAACTGAGGCATTGTGAATATTTTATTCTTTAAATAGATAGGCATAAAGAATGTCGCAACTACCACCAGTGTTGCTGCGGCCATCCATTCGTAAGTTGAAATACCAAGCCCCATACGAAAGCCGTCTCCAGACATACCAATAAATTGTTCAGCAGAAATATTGGATGCAATCAATGAGGCACCGATCGCCCACCAGGTAAGAGAACCTTCAGCCAGAAAAAAATCAGTGGAACTAGCCTCTGTGCTTTTTTTGCGTTGATAAATCCAGTAGCCATATCCAGCTACAACGAAGAAATAAATTAGAAAGACAATGTAATCTAACGTAGTGAGTTGTTGTGGCATTGGTGTTAAAAGAGAATTAAGTGTTAAGTATACAATTATAAATTTTCAGGCACGAAAGATAAACATTTGAAGTTAAATAAATCCAATAAATACTGTAAATTGTAGAAAAAATCGACAAATAAAATCTCTTACCTGATAAAGCATATTTATTTTAGTTTTGCAGAAAGCTATTTATTACAATGACAGTATTGGATTATATATATGAGCAGCCCAAAGAACTACAGTCTATATTACTGACATTAAGGCATTTAATACTCGATTCTTCTCCCCAAGTACAAGAACATTTTGATGGGGTACCTTTTTATACCTATCATAGATTATTTTGCTACTTGAATATTACCAAAACTCATGTTACCTTAGGAATGTGTCAGGGAAGAAATCTTTCTAATGAACAAGGCATACTCACCGGAAATGGAAAACAAGTCAAACATATTGTTGTGAAATCCCTGCAAACTATACCAACAACGAGTATCCGGGAAATTTTACAGGAAGCCCTATTAGTTAATGAATTACACGAAGAGACTAAAAAGAGAAAAAAGCGACAGAAGCATTCCCAAAACTAAGCAGACAGTAGAATTCTATACTACTATTCGGATGACTACTCTTTGAGAGATACTTTGTAAATTGCAGCCGATATAAAGGTTATGCTATATATAGATCAGCCCAATCTGCAGATTTCTTATAATCAGGTGTTGAATTGTACCATTCATACCTGGAAAGGCTATTTTCTTGAAGAAGAATATCGCCGGGCAATGAGTCATTGCCTCGATCTTGTAAGCAAAACTGGCGCACGAAATCTGATACTGAATATTCAGGCAGCAAAGTATGAATACTGGGTTGAAGACTCCTGGACTGCCGATATGTGGCTCCCTGAACTAATGCAAACTGATCTCCAAAAATTTGCTATAGTGGTTAATGAATCACAATTACCTTCTTCCAATTATTATTTTTATCCTTTTATCAATGATAGTCTTCTGGTGATCCGCTACTTCGCCTGGATCGAGGAAGCCCAAGACTGGATATCGCGCAAAGGACTTTAGCATTGTTTTTGCTCTATACTCAAATAGTTAGCTTTTATCAGTTCTATTTATCTCTACTAACGATCAAAGCGCCAAAAAATCAGTCGGTTATAAGTATCTATTCTTATTATTAGATGTTTGCAGAAATAGGAAAATAATTTTTTTGCATTAATTGTTGCAACATTAAATGTATATACATATATTTGCATTGTAATTAAACTATAAACGAGACACGTAAATTAATTAATCCTTATTCTAAACAATTTTTTCCCAATCATGAAAAAGTTAAACTTTTTGTTTGCTCTGGTTGCTTTGTTAGCAATTGCAAACATCGCCGTAGCTGACAATGGTAATGGTAAAGCAGCAAAAGCTACATTAAAAGCTGATGTTGCTAAAAGTTCTCTAAACTGGAACGGTAAAAAAGTAACAGGAGAACATAGTGGAACTATCAAACTTTCAAACGGAAGTCTGGATGTAAACGGTACTAAATTAACTGGTGGTACTTTCACTATTGATATGAACAGCATTACTTGTACTGATATCACTGATGCTGAATACAATGGTAAACTGATCGGTCACCTGAAAGCAGAAGACTTCTTTGATGTTGCTAAACATCCAACTTCTACTTTTAAAATCACTAAAGTGACAGCTAAGGGTGGAGAGAACTATGATATCACTGGTGATTTAACTGTAAAAGGAATTACAAAACCAGTTACATTCCCTGCGATAGTGAAAGTTTCTGCTAACCAAGCTGAAGCTAGTGGTAAAATCACTATCGACCGTACTAAATATGATATCAAATACGGTTCAAAATCTTTCTTTGCAAGCATCGGAGACAAAGCTATCAATGATGACTTCACAGTTGATTTCAAATTGGTTGCTACAAAATAATAATTGAGTTTTATAGTGAAAAGTAACCTGCTATTCAGATTGCGCTTTACTTTACAATAAACAAAAACCCTTCGCAAACGTGAAGGGTTTTTGTTTTTATAGATTTAGTTTTCTCTATGAATCAAACGTCCGATGAAGTCCCGCAAAGGTTGTTTCCGCTCTTCTGATACAGCAAGTAAATCCAGACAATGCAACCCCTCAGCAAAGAACTCGTTCATTTTGACTTCTGTTAAAGATCGAATATGCAATCTATTATATATATCTGTCACTTCCTTCACTTTTTCTTCTGCTTCAAAAGAGGTAGCATTTAACCAGCTTTGTAGAGTAACCTTACTATTTCCTTCTGCTAGTTCTAATGCTTTAATTAATAAGAAAGTCTTTTTATTCGCGATAATATCCCCTCCCACCTGCTTTCCGAACTTAGCCTGATCTCCATATACATCCAGCAAATCGTCCTTTAACTGGAAACCTGTACCTATAGCTACTCCCATTCGATATAACAAATCTGTCTCCTCCAAAGGTGCATTGGCCAGAATGCCTCCCAGTTCAAGACTTAGCCCGAGCAATACAGCCGTTTTTAACTGAATCATATTAATATAATCATCCTCTGAAACTGTTGGCAGCTGTTCAAAATTCATATCCAGTTGTTGTCCTTCACATACCTGAGCAGCACATCGATTGAATTTCTTCAAAGCTAGTGGAAGCTTTTCTGGCTTTACATGCAACAACAACTCATACGCACACACCAGCATTACATCTCCGGACAAAATTGCTACATTATTATTCCATTTATGATGAACAGTTGGTTTACCTCTACGCAATGGAGCAGCATCCATAATATCGTCATGCATTAAGGTAAAATTATGGAATACCTCAATCGCGATAGCAGGTTTAACGAACTGTTGCCAGTTGTCATCAAATAGAGAACTACTCAGCAATGTCAAAACTGGGCGTAAACGCTTGCCACCCAATGACATAATGTATCCGATCGGCTCATACAATTCAGGCGGGTATTGACCATATTGAAGCTGAGATATTTCCTGGTTAAGTGTATCAAGAATAATTTGAGTCATAAATAAAAATCTTCCACTAGTTATTAAGGCAGTGAAATAACTGATTTGAGGGTGAATTATCAAACAGATAAAGTGCATTTATTTTCCTACACTTACAAAACCCAATCAATTACTTCTTTTTAAAACCTATAATAGGTTCTTTTGTTTATAAATAGTAAAGTTAAAGTCTAAACAGACTGCAAAACCATCTTTATCGTAAAAGGCAACATGACTAGTATTAAAACAGAGCGACTAGAGCTAATTCCATTTGCAGAAGAGCACTATCAGGCAATATTTGTAAATGATAATCACAAGCTGGGTAAATTATTAGGATGCGAACCGCCTGAGAGCTGGACAGAGTATGATGACGCGAAAGAAGCTTTGCCTATTTTATATAAATTTTTTCTGGATCTGAATGGCGACTGGCGATGGGGATCTTTCTTTATCAAATATGATAACCAACTGGCTGGCAACTGTGGATTTAAGGGTAAGCCTGATACAAATAACTGTGTCGAGATAGGATATGAAATCCATCCTAAATTTCAGAATAAGGGATTGGCAACTGAGGCTGCGTGTGCACTTGTAAAAATTGCACTTGAAGCAGGAGTAATAACAGTAAAAGCTCACACATTTGAATTAGCAAATGCATCCGCACATGTTCTGAAAAAAGCAGGGTTTCATTCTACAGGACCTGTCCATGATCCAGATGAAGGATTAGTATGGGCGTGGAGTCTACATAACTCAACAAAATAAAACCCGTATGAGATTGATACTCAAACGGGTTTAACTCTTACAGTAAAAGAGTGCACTTATTTAACTGTTTGTTCTACACACCAAACCAGATCACGGACATTACGAACTCTGGAAAGATCCATATCAGAAAGCTGAATATTATATGTATCTTCAAGGTAAACTACTAACTCTGTAAATTCCAATGAACTCATTCCCAGATCGCTTTCAAATGTCTTAGATGGTTGCACAACTGATGATTGAATCAGAAAATGCTCTTTTAATATTTCTCTTAACTGCTGCAGAATTTGACTCATAACTGTATGGATTGATATTTACTTTCTAGACATTAAAAACAGTAAAAAGGTTGCAATTTTACCATTTTTAATATTCCATAACCTCCTGTTGATATATTTATTTAAAGAATTAACCGTCAAATTTACATATTAAACAATTACGCTGATAACAAAATACCTGAATTCATTCCAATGTATTTGTACTATAACACGATTAGTTACTTTAAAAATTGTATAAACGGACTTTATATTTTATAAAACCGAAAATACTATTGCCAGAACTGGGCACCATTTAAACGACTTAACTGCAACTGAGCCAATACTAACTGATATTTATACTGTAATTCACCTAGCTGTGCTTCTTCAAGAGCTGTTTGCGCACTTAGTAAATCCAGATTAGTAATGACTCCATTCTGGTAGCGACTATTAGCGAGCTTCATAGCATATTGAGCCTGTTCTACTTGTTGTCCATACATTTCTAGTTTCAACCGAGCAGCTTTTATGTCATTCAACGCTTGTTCCACATCACTTTTAACAGTCAGTTGCTGTGTCTCTGTTGAGTATTGAGACATCTTATAACTTAACTTTGCGATGTTTTGCTGTTGTTTAATCCGGTGACCTTCATAGATAGGTATAGAGAGATTAATTCCTGCTACAGTGTTAAATCGAAAACGCTGTATTTCAGGGACAATTCCATTTTTAAAACCAGCAGATCCCTGAAAAGCTAAAGTTGGCTTGGCATTATTGGACGCGATAGAAAGATCTTGTAAAGCAATCTGCTCCCGATCTTTGGCAATTTTCAGATCCCAGTTGTTATTTTCTGATTCAGTCTGCGTCCAGGAAAAATCGGCATCAGCAGAAATACTATTCTTTACATCTTTACCGGTTACAGTACTTAATAAGATATATTGTTTATCCAATTGGGTTTGTAAATCGACCAGGCGGGTTTCTGCATTTTTGTATCTTACTTGTGTTGCAACCAGATTATAATCTATTTCATCTCCATTTTTTATACGGTCTGCAATGATCTTCTCATTTTCTCTCAATAAATTGATTTGAGATTGTTGCACAACAATAGCTTTCTGAAGATAGATAATAGAGTAATAGAAATTAGCTACTTGATAGGCCAGAGTTGTTTTCAAGCTTTCCACTCCATCTTTACTTAATGCTTCTTCTGATTTGGATTTATCTACACTGGCTGTAGTTTTACCAAAGTCCCAAATAGTTTGCCTTACATTAAGAGCTGTGTTGTAGTTATTATTGGGAAAAAACTTAGCACTTATAGGATTATCTGGTAAGGGAATTACAATTGTTCCAACAGGATCAATGCGAGTGTAACTGGCACTAAAGTCTACTGTTGGCAAATGATGGCTCTCTGCCATTCTCGTTTTATAGGAACTAATCTCAACAGCTTGTTGCTGTTCTTTTATTTTTGGATAAAAGTCCAAAGATTGTTTTACCAATGAGGTAAGTGTTTCTGGAGCCTTTTGATTCTGAGCAAACCCAGTTGAACTGATTACTGTCAGCAGAAGGGCCAGGTTTTTTATAATTTTATTCATAGTATTTTCTATGGTCAATAATTCGTGATTTAACTCAATAACAGCTCAATGGCTATCTGCTGCAGCTAAGGCTGCCTTTTGAGCTTCTTCCTGAGATTTTTTAGGTGTACGAAGCAAAAAGATTAAAGGGAAAATAACGATAAAGAAGAGTGATACTATTCGAAATGTATCCAGGTAAGCCAGTAAGTAGGCCTGTTTCATGACCATTCCCTCCATCTGACGATAAGCCATCTGAGTAGCACTAAAAAACTCACCTGTGCGGGAAGCCATTGTGTTGGTAAGGCCATTTAGTCTTTCCATAAACAGCGGGTTCTCAGAAGTCATATTTGACATTAAGTCTGACCGATGCTGAGCTACCCTATTGGTGACATAATTATTGGCGATAGCAATACCTGTTGCTCCACCCAACTGACGTACCATGTTATTTAGTGAAATACCAGTAGGATATTCTTGCGGCTTTAATCCTGCAACGGCTTGGTTAATCAAAGGCAATTGTAACATTGAAATCCCTAATACACGTAGCAAATGTGCAGGAAAGAAGTCCCACATATTGGCATCTCCACTCAATGTTCCGGCCCATATCCCAAAGGCAATGAACAAAAGGAATCCTACCACAATAAAGGGTACAGGACGAGCCCCTTTTGCCATCTGCTTTCCTATAATTGGAAACATTGGAATAGCAATTAAGGTTGGAAACATTAGGGAAAGTCCGGTCATGGTTGAGGTAAATCCATTGATACGCTGAACCAACACTGGGTATACAAACACAGAGGTAAATAACCCAATACCTGATACGAAAGTAAATATGAGTGTCAAAGCCAGAGTACGATGCTTCAGTACCTTTAGATTTACCACAGGATGTTCCGTATATAGCTCCCAGACAACGAAGCTCACTAACCCGACAACTGCCACAGCAGTAAATAGAATAATCAGATGAGAGTCAAACCAATCTTCAGACTCTCCTTTTTCAAGAATAAACTGTAATGAGCCGATTCCAGCTGTAAGAAGAAAAATTCCCAGATAATCTATCTGAATCTGTTTTTTTCGTGTTCCTTCACCTTCTTTCTTTTCAATAAATAGAATAGTCAGTATGGACGCCAATACACCAATAGGCAAATTGACATAGAAAATATCTGACCAGGTAAGGTTATCGACAATCAAACCACCCAAAGTTGGTCCTAAAGTAGGACCTAGTACAATACCCATCCCAAACAATCCGGAAGCAATAGGTCTGTCTTTAGGTTCGAAAGCATCAAATAATATACTTTGAGAAGTAGAAAGCAGGGCTCCTCCTCCCACTCCTTGAATAAATCGCCAGAATACCAACTCCCATAATCCTTCTGAAGCTCCACAGAAATAAGAAGCGACCGTAAAAATGATCATGGATGCCAGATAATAGGTCTTTCTTCCGAAATATTCAGCCAAAAAGCCTGTCATCGGAATGATAATTACATTGGCAATGGCATATGAAGTTACTACCCATGCCACATCTTCAATAGTTGCACCCAACGATCCAGCCATCTGGTTCAATGCCACATTGACAATAGTAGTATCCAGCAGTTCCATAATTGCTGCGGATATGGTAGTAATAATGATAATAATTCTGTTAAAGCCTTTAGCTGCCATACATTTTAACGATTAGCTTTTGATTAGAATCCATTTGTCCTCATTGATCCATAGGAACTCATATACTTAGGATCTTTCATTAGTATACTCTCGTCTAATCGTTATTTCTTTATAGTTACGGCCACATCTGCACTCAATCCTGCTTTCAGTATGGAACGATATTTAGCCGCATCCAGAATTTCTATTTTTACAGGAACACGCTGAGTCACTTTTACAAAGTTTCCAGAGGCATTGTCAGGAGGTAATAATGAAAACTTAGCACCTGTCGCTTCAGATAAAGAAGCTATCTTTCCCTTCATGGGCGTGTTAGGATAACCATCCAGAACAATCTCAACATCATCACCCTCTTTGATATTTTCTATCTGACTCTCTTTAAAGTTTGCCACAATCCAGAATGTGCTATCACTAACAATAGTAAACAATGGCTGCCCTGGCTGAATAAACTGTCCAGACTGAATGTTTTTCTTTCCGATTCTACCTGTTTCCGGAGCATATACCTTAGCATAGCTTAGTTTCAGCTTTTGCTGTTCGATACGGGATTTTTGAACATTTAGCTGTGCATCGGCTTTCTGTAAAGTTGATTTTAAAATATCTATACGGGATTTAGCTACTGCTACCTCGTTAAGAGCAGCAACATATTGTGTTTCAAGTGTTGCATAGTTAGTACGTGTATCATCATATTGTTTTTGAGTAATGGCTTTGTCATTATACAAACGAGTATCCCGGTCCAGATCCTGTTTGGCCTTGTCCCGCTTTATTTTTACCAACTCGCCATTGGTTACCGCAGATTTCAATGATAATTGTGCATTTACAACATTTGCCTTCGCATTCGCAATATCAGCCTCTGCCTGCACATAAATAGCCTGCATTTCATCCAATGCTAACTGATATTCCGCTTCATCAATTTCAACAAGTAATTGTCCTTTTTTAACAAGGTCATAGTCCTTTACAGCCACACTCTTGACATAACCTGCTAAGCGAGGTAATACAGAGACCATATTTGTTTCAATCTGAGCATTATCTGTACTCTCATGATGCCTTGCATAATTGAAAGAAGATATGCCATACCAAATACCTATTCCCGCAGTAGTAATCAGTACCGCCCGGATAATAAGCTTCTTAGCAGGATTTGGAGTTTTTGTTTGAGTTTCCATAATTAAAAAATCCGATAATAAGTATGTATGTTTTGATTATAAAAGGGTTTCATATTGAACGCAACAAAAGTAAACCATGTTGACTAAAAAGTCAATACAGTTTACTAAATTTTAACATTAAAAAGAGATTAAAATAACATAAATAGCTAAATATTAGACATTTACACATAATAAAAAAATATAAAAGTCAACATAATTGACTTTATTGAAAAAATTATTGACTATATAGCCTTACATTACTAACTTTGCAAAAATTAATAAAGACAATTCTATGGACCCAAATCTGATTAGTTCAATACTGGAATTCAAGAGTAAGCGTAATCGTATCTTGGGCAGGCTACTTAATAAGTCATATAGATATATAACTGCTCTGGCAAGTGAGTTTTTGAAAAAGGAAGGCTATGATAATTTTAAAGTAGCTCATGTTATAATACTAATACATATCGATGTTGAGGAAGGTCTAATGATCAATACGATAGCTCAGCAGATAGGTGTTACAAAACAAGCAATCAGCAAAATAATCAAAGAACTTCTGGAAGAAGGGTATGTCTATGCTGAAAAACATCCAACAGATGCACGTGCATCTTTAATTCGCTTAAGTGAAAAAGGAGCTCATTTTATGTTAGCCTGGCAGCGCTGCACAGATCATATCGATACTATATTTAAGGATATTGTAGGTAGTAAGAGATTGGAGCAGCTGAAGGATATTCTGGGAGAAATTACAGAACATTATGAAGGGAATATGTGTAGAATAGACAATGATCAATTATTCCTGCAATAATATATTATACCAATATCAGTTTAAAACTGGTATTGGTATAATATGATCAAACATTTTTATTTGCGATTTACAATAGTAGCTGAGGCCTGAGCAGTAGGCAATATTACGATGTCGGCTAATACTACATGCGATGGACGGGATAATACAAACGCAATAGTATCTGCAATGTCATCAGTGGTCAAAGGATCTATACCTTTATATACATTTTTAGCTCTTTCCTCATCTCCTTTAAAGCGTACAACAGAAAACTCTGTTTCAACCAAGCCTGGATGAATACCTGTTACTTTGATTCCATGAGGATTCAAATCCATTCGCATACCATCTGTAATAGCTTGTACTGCAGCTTTAGAGGCACAATATACGTTCCCATTAGGGTATGTTTCTTTCCCTGCAATTGACCCTATATTAATCACATGTCCACTCTGACGTGCAATCATAGCAGGCAGTATATTTCTGGAAACATACAACAGGCCTTTTACATTAATATCTAACATAGCATCCCAATCCCTGATATTTCCATCCTGAACAGGAGATAAACCGTGAGCATTTCCGGCATTGTTAATCAGATAATCTATCGCCTTCCATTCTTCTGGTAATGAATTTAATGCACTTTCAACTGCTTGTTGCTCACTTATGTCAAATGAAAGAATATGTACCTTGATCTTTTTTTCCAAAAGTGTCTTTAGTTCTTCCAGGCGCTCTGTCCGTCTTCCACATAGAATCAAATTAATACCTTCCTGAGCCAGACGAATGGCAACAGCCCGCCCAATACCAGAGGTAGCGCCTGTAATTAATGCTATTTTATTCATCGATCTAATTAGAAATTAAAGGTGATTCAAAGATTATTGACCAAAAATTTTGTTTTTCGGTTCCTGCAAAGATATTTGTAAAAGGCAGGTTTCCACCTCGTAGAAAGTATTATTTTGGTAATAACCTTAATAATTTACTATTCTGAAATCAAATCGTAAAGCATTCTTTTTCCTTCGGAACATAGCTTACTATTCATACTTATATAAATTATATTACCATAAATGGATATAAATGCAATTGTACTTACAAATGGGCAGCTCGGACAAGCACGAGCAAAAACAGCTCATGGGTTAATTCGAGGAACTTCCCGTTATAAGATTATTGGCGTTATAGATGAGAATTCCGCAGGTAAAGATGCAGGTGAGGTTGTAGATGGACAGAATAGAAATATACCCGTGTTCGCATCCTTAAATGACGCTATCACACAACTACCTGCTATTCATTATTGTCTGATTGGAGTTGCAACCAAGGGAGGCATATTACCATCTGAAATCAAATCTATAGTAGCAAATGTTTTGCAACATGGTATTTCTGTAGTAAATGGCTTACATGAATTTCTGAATGACATGCCGGACATGGTACAACTGGCTAAAGAAAATAATGTGCAACTTATAGATGTACGCCGTCCCAAACCTCGTCATGAACTACATTTCTGGACAGGTCAGATTCGTACAGTTACTTGTCCCCGTGTAGCTGTATTAGGAACAGACTGTAATATGGGTAAACGTACCACAGCCCGATTTCTTACAGAAGCCTGCAGAGAAGCAGGTTGGAAAGCAGAAATGATCTATACAGGGCAAACTGGATGGATGCAGGGAGGTAAATATGGATTTGTTTTTGATAGTACACCCAACGACTTTGTATCAGGAGAAGTAGAACATGCCATTGTAAGTTGTTTTGAGCAAGAAAAGCCGGATGTAATGTTTATCGAGGGTCAATCTGCATTACGTAATCCCAGTGGCCCTTGCGGATCTGAATTTTTATTGTCTGGAGAAGCCCGTTATGTGGTATTACAACATGCTCCAGCCCGCAAATACTTTGATGATAATGAAGTACTTTCCTCTCCTATTCCTCCTGTAAGCTCAGAAATAGAGCTAATCCAGAAGTTTTATGGAGCTACAGTCTTAGCCGTTACCCTTAATACACAAGGCTTAACACCTGAACAATCCCGATCCTATCAGCAACAATATGCTGACGAGCTTGGGCTCCCTGTTATCTTGCCTCTTGAGGATGGCGTAAGTCAGATAGTAAAGCTTCTTGAAAATATAATTAAAAGGTAAAAATGAGGCTGACTAATAGGTCAGCCTCATTTTTATTTATGACTAAATTGCCCCACATAAACCCCTTTTGCCTTATAGTATTGAAGCTGATTAAAGTTTTCTTTAAAAAAATGCAAAAACTGATCTTTGTGATTGGCTCCAACATCCTCACTAAGATCGCCTGCCACAATCACCCAAAACTTCTTTCCAGATGATTTTGTATATATATCATCTAATACTGCTTTTTGCCCCACCTGATTATTTAACTTGTCACCATTCCATAACATTGCATAAGGCCAGTTCAGATGGTATACCTTGTTATAATACTGAAAAGAGTAGGCAACTCCATTTATAAAGATAAACTCATCATTTTTTTTGTGTTCAGACAAATACCTAATTCCCTTCTTAATTTCTCTTCTTTTCCAACCACCAAATTGTTCTTCCTGTATAATATCTTTCACTGAGGTAAATACTGGAGGAATTACCAACCAAACAATAACAATGAGCACAATAGGTCTGGAATATGATGAAAACTTATTATAAAATTGTTCCACTCCACAACAAACCAAAATCAGAAAGTTAGGAACCAGAAACACTAAAAATCGCTCTGTAAATGGATACCTGTGAACTCCGGAAGCGATTAAAGCAATTAAAACAGGTAGTATAAATAATCCCAGTTTTTCTTTTTTCTTCTTAAAGTAATGGCAGGTTCCCCAAACCATAAATAGCAATCCTAAAAATGAAAATAGTAAAGGATATGGAAACCATGATTCCAAAAAAGTCCAGTTCAGGTTAAGGGGCTCATGAAATAGTTTGAAAATCATAATACCATACCACTTTATATCATTAATTGAATATGGAGGAAGTGGTGCAAACTCAGTTGTCCACATATCCACTATGGTATTTGTTTTTAAGCTATTTGGCAGAATTATCACAGCAAAATTCACTAAAAAGCTTATTCCCCAAATTGCATAAACAATAGCCATTACAAAGAAAGGAGACCATTTTTTTTGTAATGCCAGCATCAATAGATGGACAAAGGATATACTTACCAATATAAAAATGACTGGATAAGAAAACCAAACAAGTAAAGCTCCACTCAGAGCATATAAAGACAATGCAGAAAAGCGCTTCTCTGAGTTAAAATGATAGTACAGAAGATAGGAACATAGAGTTGCAGCCAACTCTACAATATATTGTTTTGTTTCAGAAGAATAATACACCAATGGAAATGCGGTTGTGAAAACAATCATTCCGGCTAAAGTAGCAACTTGATTAAACTCTAATTGCTTACACAAATAATAAAACAAAAATATACTTAAAATTCCTATGATGAGAGGAAAGAGCCGCAAAGCGTATTCACTTGTTCCAAATAAAGACATATTCAGTTTTTCAATCCAGAGAAAGAAAAGAGGAGCATGCTGATTAGCCTCAAGAGGTTCTGCGAGTTCGCTAAAATTACGGGCTAACAAATTATATCCCAAATAACCCTCATCTGTATATAAAGATCGGTTACTAACGAAATGAAACAGTCGAATAAAAATTCCATAAACGATAAATCCCACACAGGAGATTTTAAACACACGAGATGTATGATCTTGGTTGATATTCACAGCAAAAGATTAAAGTAGATATAAAGCTGCCAAAATTAGAAAACTTATTTATACACAATCAGTACTAGTCTCGGTTTTTCTTTTTATGGAATTTGCGACTCCGATGCATCACTATGTAAAAACATTTCCTATATACCTTGTATTTGTTTTATTCTATGCGTATAACTTTATTCCTCCTAAGTGTTATAGTATCTATTACTCATCTAAAAGGAGCTAATGATCCTAAACCAGTTTCTTCAAAAATAGAAGAAGTTACTGTGTTTCTTGAAGGCGCTCAGATTACTCGCAGTGCTTCTGTTACTCTTTCGAATGGAGTTACAAACCTGATCTTTAAAGAAATTCCTGTCAATATCAATGTGCAAAGTATTCAGGTGCGTGGTGAGGGCAATTTTACAGTGTTATCGGTTTCACATAGTCTCAACTATTTTGATCAGCAGCAAAAACGTAAGGAAGTAGCAGAACTGGAAGACCAGCAAAAGAATATAGGCGCTCAGATTGAAATTGAAAATAATACTCTTGCTGTTTATCAAAACGAAGAAATACTATTACTTGAAAACAAAAAACTGGGAAGCGAACAACAAGCTATAAAGATGACTGATCTAAAAGAGGCAGCAGATTTCTTTCGCAGCCGGCTTTTAGAGATTAAAAAAGAAACAATGGGAGGTTACTCAGTCTATCCGAAAGTTGCAGGAACAACAGACTAGAATAAATGCACAACTTACAGCACTCAAAACCTCTAAAGATCAACCGTCCAGTGAGATTATGGTAACAGTTTCCTCTAAGGTTGCTATCAGTGGTCGCTTACTATTGAGCTATCTTGTTAATGATGTGGGCTGGCTTCCATCTTATGATGTTCGGGTAAAAGATATCAGCCATCCTGTGTCAATTACTTATAAAGCAAACGTTTTTCAAAATACAGGGGAAGAATGGAAAAATGTAAAACTGACTATCTCTACAGGAAATCCTTCCCAGAATGAAGCTAAACCTACCTTAAATCCATGGTACCTGGGTTATAACCAACCAAGCGTCCGCCAAGTAACTTCTGTAAGTGGACACATAACAGATCATGAGGGTGCAGCACTTCCAGGTGTGAATGTAATTGTAAAAGGGACAACTATTGGCACAACCACCAATGCCAGTGGCTATTATAATGTACTAATTCCTTCTGGAGCCACTACCCTATCTGTATCTTTCATTGGATATGAGAGTCAGGAAGTTGCCATACGAGATGCAATGATGAATATAACGATGACACCAGATATAGCTGCACTCAATGAAGTTGTAATAACAGGTTATGGAACAGAGAAAGTTAGCAAATCCCTTGCAGGAAAAGTAGCAGGGGTTACCAGTGATTCCAAGAAAAAAGATAAGGCTCAGATTACTCCTATTGTAGCTACACAACAAGCAAAACAAACCAATGTAGAATTCAAAATCGATATCCCTTATACTATTCCAGCAGATGGAAAACAATATGCGGTAGATATGCAGGAATATTCTGCACCAGCCTATTATGAGTACTATTGTGCACCTAAACTTGATAATGATGCTTTTCTTACTGCCCGTATAACCAATTGGGAAGAATATAATTTACTGGAAGGAGAAGCTAATCTGTTTTTTGAGGGAATGTTTTTAGGAAAATCTCTTTTGGATGTTCAAAATACAAATGATACACTTACCTTGTCTTTAGGCCGGGACAAAAACATTACTGTAACACGCATCAAAGGCAAAGACTTTAGCAGCAAACAATTTCTGGGTACTAATACTAAAGACATCCGTACATGGGAAATTACCATCCGGAACAAAAAATCTCAGTCTGTAAATCTTGTTATCGAGGATCAGGTTCCTGTTCCAACAACGAAAGAAGTGGAAGTAGTGCACACAGAAACAAAAGGAGCAGAAGTTAAAGAATCGACAGGTAAAATACGCTGGAAAGTTGAACTAGCGTCTGCTCAAAGTAAAAAACTAGAAGTCAAATACGAAGTTAAGTATCCTAAAAATCAACGAATAGTACTGGAATAACTCTTCTGTTTTCCAAAGCCACGATTTATATATCTTACATAAACCGTGGCTTTAGTATTACCTAATGAGCCAATACTTCGTGCTCCATTTCTTCTACCTCAACTGTACCTTTCTCATTAATACTTGTCAAACGTAACGGCTTGAGTTCATTTACCAGGACAGGATCAAACTTGGCAGTAACCCGTACATAATTTTCTGTAAATCCATGCATTTGTCCATCTTCAGCATCATCTTCAAACAATACTATACTTACCTTTCCTAATTGTTGTTCGTAAAAATAGCGACGTTTCTTATCTGACAATATATGTAGCATCTGCGACCGCTTATTCCGATCTGCCATACTTACTACCCCAGGCAAAGTAATGGCATGCGTATTGGCCCGTTCCGAATAAGTAAATACATGTAAATAAGAGATATCGAGATCATTCAGAAACTGATACGTTTCCAAAAAATCTTCTTCTGTTTCACCCGGAAAACCTATAATCACATCTACACCTATACAACAATCTGGCATCAAGGATTTAATCTTTGCTACTCTTTCCGCATACAGTTCTCGCTTATACCGACGGCGCATCATCCGTAGTATTTTATTATTGCCTGACTGTAATGGGATATGAAAATGTGGAACAAATTTTTTGGAGCCAGCTACAAATTCGATTACTTCGTCTGTTAGAAGATTAGGTTCAATAGAAGAAATTCGAAATCTTTCTATACCATCTACTTCATCCAATGCTTTAATCAGATCCAGAAAACGTTCGGTACGCATCCCATTCTGTAGTCCAAAATCTCCAATATTGACTCCTGTCAATACAACTTCTTTCACATCGGTTTGTGCAATCTGTCGGGCTGTTCTTACAATATTTTCTATACTATCACTCCGACTATCTCCACGTGCCAACGGAATAGTACAGAAAGTACATGAATAATTACAACCATCCTGCACCTTTAGGAAAGTACGAGTGCGATCATTCTGAGAAAAGGAACAATAATAATCTGTAGCCGCACTAATAGGCGAGTGATGAATAACAGCTTCCGACTTTTTTTCAAATCCATCCAGTAAATCCAACAACCGGAATTTTTCTGCAGCACCCAATACAGCATCAACACCTGTGATTTCAGAAATCTCCTTAGGCTTTAGCTGTGCATAACAACCCACAATAGTCACATAAGAATCGGGAGAGACTTTTTTAGCTTCTTTTACTACCTTTTTACACTTTTTATCGGCGTTTTCTGTAACCGAACAAGTATTTATAACAAAAATGTCTGGAGTATCTGTAAATTCTACCCGCTGATATCCCCTCTGTTCAAAAAGCCGGGCTAAAGTAGATGTCTCTGAAAAATTCAGTTTACAGCCAAGCGTATAAAAAGCAACCTTTTTCATTAGTATATATAATCTTATATTCTTTAAGTCAATATTATAGTTACATTTTTTGTACTCTCCTACTTATAATTGGCTTTCCCATTCATTTTTCAATATACTCATGACAATTGTCGACCAGAATTGGTTTCCAACTCTCTGATTTTCTCTTAATATACCCTCTATCCGGAAACCAGCCTGCTGGTAACAAGCAATAGCCGACTGATTAAAATCATACACATTCAGTTCCAACCTATGCAGATTCATTTTGTTAAAACCCAATGATAACAACTCTCTGATAAGTTCTTTCCCTAATCCTTTTCCTCTCATGTTAGGATCACCTATTAGAATGAGAGCTAGTCGTGCACTTTCGTTGCGCTTATTTACAACCATTTCTGCATGTCCGATAATACAATTCTGAGTACTATGTCTTACCCGAAAAATCTCTCTGCTCTCTGATGAAATATGCGTCTCAAGCTGTTCCCTTGTTAAAGGATAGTGAAAAGTAGGACCTGCAAACTGTATAAGTGCCTTTTCCGAGGTAATCCACCCTATAAATTGGTCAAAATCGACAGATGTAAAGGGTTCAAGTTGAATTTGTGACATAGATTGTACAAAAATAAAGAATTTCACGCATATACCCTGAGTATATCTACTTTCACGATAAGGGTTTCTGTTCCAGATCACATAAAATAAAAAGTACATCTGTTTTATAGAGAAAACCAGCAAAAAAAGATTTATTTTTTCATCTTTCGGATGATTTTTATTCAAAAAACTGCCAGATATATAGTTTTTTTTCATATTTGAGTAAAAAAAACAACCTTTTGCTAGAATTTTATCAATATTTTTAAGACTTTAGCCTCCGATTCTTAACCCATTAACCCTAACCTTTCTTTAACACTCTAATAGACAATGGCAAACTTACGTTTCAAAGCAGTTGATCAAGCTCAAAGTCGTATTACGCCGGAGGTAACCGCTCCTTCAGTCAAAGTTTCTGACTATTATGGTTGTAATGTTTTTGGTATGGATGCTATGCGTCAACATCTGAGCGCAGAAGCATTCAAAAAAGTATCTTACGCTATCAAAACAGGTAGCAAAATTGATGAGGATCTGGCCGATGTAGTAGCTTCTGCTATGAAAACATGGGCAATGAGCAAAGGTGTAACTCACTATACTCACTGGTTCCAGCCTCTGACAGGATCAACAGCAGAAAAACACGATGCATTCTTTGATGTTCAGAGTGATGGATCTGTTCTGGAGAAATTCAAAGGAAGCGCATTGGTACAACAAGAACCAGATGCATCTTCATTCCCAAATGGTGGTATCCGTAGCACATTTGAAGCACGTGGTTACACTGCATGGGACCCAACCTCTCCTGCATTTATTGTAGATCAAACATTATGTATTCCTACTGTGTTTGTATCCTATACAGGTGAAGCGCTTGATTATAAAGCACCATTGTTGAAAGCATTGGCTGCAGTAGATAAAGCTGCTGTAGACGTTTGCCAGTATTTTGATCGTGATGTAACACGTGTTGTTGCAACGTTAGGACCTGAGCAAGAATACTTCCTGGTTGACCGCGCATTGTTTATGAACCGTCCTGACCTGATTATGACTGGCCGTACTGTATTCGGACATTCTCCAGCAAAAGGTCAGCAATTGGAAGATCACTATTTCGGAACTATCCCTCAGCGTGTAGAAGCCTATATGCGTGACTTCGAAATCGAGTGTTACAAACTGGGTATTCCTGTTCGTACTCGTCACAATGAGGTAGCGCCCGGTCAGTTTGAGTGTGCTCCAACATTTGAAGAAGTAAACCTGGCCGTTGACCATAACCTGTTGGTGATGGACATCATGGATAAAGTTGCAGACAGACACAACTTTAAAGTATTATTCCATGAAAAACCATTTGCAGGGATCAATGGTAGCGGTAAACATAATAACTGGTCTCTGGGTACCAACACAGGCGTTAACCTGTTAGGACCTAGCAGCCGTCCAAAAGAAAACCTACGCTTCCTGACGTTCTTCGTAAACGTTGTTAAAGCCGTTCACGATTACTCAGACTTGTTGCGTGCGTCTATCGGTTCTTCAGGAAACGAACACCGTCTGGGAGCAAACGAAGCACCTCCTGCTATCGTATCTATCTTCATCGGTTCTCAAATGGCATCTGTACTAGATGAACTGGATAAAAAAGGTAATGTGAAGCTGGATAAAGGCGAAAACATGTATATGAAACTGGGTATCGACAAAATTCCTCCAATTTTGTTGGATAATACAGATCGTAACCGTACATCTCCTTTTGCCTTCACTGGTAACAAATTTGAGTTCCGCGCTGTAGGTGGTTCTGCAAACTGTGCCAATGCAATGACTGTATTGAACACTATCATGGCAGAAACACTGATTCAATTCAAGAAAGAAGTAGATGCTCTGATCACTAAAGGTGAGAAGAAAGAAGTTGCTATCGTAAACGTATTGCGTAAATATATCAAAGCTTCTAAAACAATCCTGTTTGAAGGAAACGGTTACTCTGATGAATGGAAAAAAGAAGCTGAAAAACGCGGTCTGAAAAATGTAGCTTCTACTCCTGAAGCATTGGATTTCTATGTTGAGAAGAAAGCAATCCAGGTATTTGAGAAAAATAATGTAATGAACGAACGTGAAATCCACGCACGTCATGAAATCATGCTGGAAAACTACATCAAGAAAATCCAGATTGAATCTCGTGTTATGGGTGACCTGGTATTGAACCACATTGTTCCAACTGCGGTAAAATATCAGAATGTATTGGTTGGTAACGTACAAGGTCTTAAATCAGTAGGTATCAAAGGAAAATATACAGAAAACACTGTTGCTACTATTGAGAAAATTGCTGAATACGTAGATGGCTTGTTAGCTGATGTTGAAGAAATGACAGAAGCTCGTAAGAAAGCAAACAATACAGAAGATGTTCGCGAAAGAGCTATCCTATATAACAAAGAAGTAAAAGGATTCTTCGACAAAATCCGTTATGCAGTTGATAAACTGGAATTGCTGGTGGATGATGAAGATTGGCCTTTGGTTAAATACCGTGAATTGTTGTTAATTAAATAATCAAATACATATCATGCATCTGAAAGCCCTGCAACAATTGCAGGGCTTTTTTATTTTCAGATACTATCTTCTAAAAAACCTTCAATAAAATACTTGTCAATTTTTCGGTTGCTGTCTCCTTCAGCTTAGACTATTTTTACACTATACTTTTTAAGATCAGTAAACCATATGTCAATAAACCTGCTTAATAATCCTTTGCATATTACCAAAGAAGTAATGTATCAGGCAATCCTGGATAAGGATACTTCATTTGAAGGAAGCTTTTTTACTGCTGTAAAAACAACAGGAATTTTTTGTCGCCCGACCTGCACAGCCCGCAAACCTAAAATAGAGAATGTAGAATTTTATAGAACAACAAAAGAAGCCATCCTACACGGGTATCGCCCCTGTAAAGTATGCCACCCACTGGAGCAAATGAATGAAACACCTCCTTACATAAAAGTTTTATTGGATGAACTAACTCAAAACCCATCTCTGCGGATTACTGACTGGGATTTGGTTCAGAGAAATATTGAACCTCATACCATACGTCGTTGGTTTCTAAAAAATCATGGCATTACATTCCATGCCTATCAACGGTTATTTCGCATCAATACAGCTTTTAAGAAAATACAAAATGGAGAATCTATAACAATAACTGCTTATGATTCAGGATATGAATCTTTAAGTGGATTTACAGACTCTTTTAAATCTATTTTTGGGGTCTCTCCAAGGCAAGGTAAAGTTCAGACTGTTATTGATATTACCCGAATTGAAACACCATTGGGAACTATGTTCGCCTGTGCAGTGGAACAAGGTGTATGTCTGCTGGAGTTTACTGACAGAAAAATGCTGGAAACAGAATTTAAAACATTGGCCAAACTACTTAATGCCACTATTATTCAGGGACCAAATAAACATTTTGATATACTAAAGCAACAACTGGATGAATATTTCGCAGGTCATCGCAAAGCATTCTCTGTATCCTTGTATTCTCCTGGAACAGATTTTCAACAAGCAGTTTGGCAAGAGTTGCAAACCATTCCTTATGGAACAACTCGTTCATATAAAGAACAAGCCATTTCGCTAAAAAAGCCAGAATCAGTCCGTGCGGTTGCCAATGCGAATGGTATGAATCGGATCTCAATCCTTATTCCCTGCCATCGAGTCGTGGGTAGTGATGGCACATTAACAGGATTTGGCGGTGGGATTTGGCGAAAACAATGGTTGTTGAATCTGGAAAAAGAGAATACAAGAACCTTATAGATAAGGTTCTGCTAATAGATTATCTAAAGCTCTCATTATTTTGCCTTCAGCTATTTCAGATATACAGGTGTTTGCAAAATAAAGAAACTATCTTGAGGACTTTCACTAATCGCTTTTGGCCTTTCTACAGAGATAATTACTTTACGAGCTTCTATATATTGTGGTGGTTTATTTAGGTTTCTTTCTTGTTCACCACGAGCATACACAGCCATATTCTTGGGCGAAATACCTCTGGCTTGTAAATAATCCTGGATAGCTACACCTCGTTTTCTGGTGAGTGCCAGATTATACTCATAAGATCCGGCTTCATCCGCGAAAATATTAAATTCAATACGAATAGCAGGGTTCTGCTTATAGTATTTTAGTAGAGACTCTAATAGTTGAATTGTCTTTGGTGCCAATGTATAGCTATTAAAATCAAAGTAGGCGACACCGAATACTTCAAGCTTTGGAGTTTCTTCATTTGCAATTAATTTAAGGTCTCTTGTATATATTACTTTTCCTTCTTCAGAGGAATTGGAAGACATTTCCAGACGAACAGTTAACACACCTTGTACTGTAATATTTTGAAATTGAAATGTTCCATCCGCATTTGGCACTATTGTTTGAAGAATTTTTCCTTTTTCATCTGTCAATAACATAGTTGATGTTGCCATAGGCTGCTTGGTCTTTACTTCCATTAATTGTCCGGATAGTGTCATCTTTGTATATTTTCCATCCAGATAGGAGGTATTCAGACTAACAAGAGCATCAGAAAATAGAATAGGGCTTAGTACAGAATTGTCTGCAATCAATGAAGTATTGGAAGCAAGACCAGATTTGGAGAAGCGTTTGTTAGTTGATTCAGCGGGTAGCCGCTTAAATGCAAACTCATCTCCATTCAATGCTGACTGGTCCTGAAATATACCTTTTCGGGCAGCACGGGCCGACATAATCCTATCCATACGTTCTTTTTCCTCTGGCGATAGCTTCTCATAAAAATAGGTATCTTCATCTGTAAACTTCTCTGTTTTGCCATTCATGCGGGCTGAATATCTGGCAGCTGTCATCCGATTGATACGGTCTTTTTCTTCGGAAGGCATTTCCTGATAAGTCTTTAGATCTCCACTCTCCAATAAAGATTCATCTACTAACTGGTGATTGGCATTATTGCGGGCTATCATTAATCGGCCAATACGATTCTTTTCTTCAGGACTTAGCTTTTCATAAAAGAAGGCATCTTCTTTTGTAAGTTGCGTATCACTTGTAGCTGGAGAAGTAGTAAGCTTTGTTGCTGCCATTCTATCAATTCGCCGTTTCTCTTCAGGTGATAGTTTCTCATAGTAGGACTTATCTTCCTCGGTAAGTACTGAGTTATCCAACACCTCTTTTCCTACTCCCATACGAGTAGTTACCAATCTATCTATTTTTTTCTTTTCCTCTGGTGATAACTTTTCATAGAAGAAGCCATCTTCCTCTTTAAGCGCCTCGTCTGTACCATTCATTTTGGAAGCATATCTTGCAGCCGCCATACGATTGATTCGGTTTTTCTCTTCCGGGGTAAGCTTTTCATATTCAAACTCAACTGATTTATCAACAACAGCTTCGGTCAGATCTAGTTTCTGAGAATTAGCGGAATTGCGGGCAGCCAGGAGTCGGTTCATACGATCTTTCTCTTCTGGCGATAGCTTCTCATAGTGGTAATTGTCCTTATCCTGATACTTTTCTTCCCTTCCATTTACTGTAGCATCATATCGGACTGCTGCCATCCGGTTGATTCGCTGTTTTTCTTCAGGTGATAGTTTTTCGTAATATGCCTTGTCTTCTTCGGTAAGCAATGAGGCGTCCTGAGAGTCTCGTAACTGCCCTATACGGGCAGTAATTAATCGTTCCATCCGGTCTTTTGACTCGGATGATAATTTTTCATAAAAGAACGTATCCTCTTCTCTGAACTTTTCATCGTAATTATTAAGCTGCGCAGCATATCTTGCTGCTGCCATCCGGTTAATCCGATCTTTTTCTTCTGCAGGTAATCTTTCATATTCATAGGCATCCTGCTGAAGCTTCTTCACGGTTTCATCCGTAAGTTGGTTTGACAGGACACCAGCAATCTGCCGATACAACTCATTCCGTTCTTCACTCCCTTTCGATTCGTAGTAGGCTTTGTCTTCTTCGCTCAAGACCAAAGCCGAATTATCCTGCTGAGCTTTGCGATATGCTTCAATAATGCGTTTTACTCTGGCACTATCCTTCTGAGAGGCAAGTTTTTCATATACAAACGCATCTTTTGCCATTCTTTGGGAAGCACTCTCTCTGTTCATAAACGCACCTGCCGTATTTTCTATCTGATCTTTTTGCTCAGGAGACAACGTTTGATAAAACTGTTTTTCTTCTTCAGATAATGGCAAAGTGGTTTTATATAACTTCTCAGCTTCTTTCTTTCCTATAATTCTATCGAGTACTTGTTTTTGAGCATCAGATATGCCTATCAGTAATGGCAATGCGTTTAACACACTATCTTTGCCTGACAAAACTGTAATAAGCTCACTTTGCTGATTTCGGGCCAGAAATGAATAAATATCAAAGTTTCCAAAACCTCCCTTTCTGTTTGAGGCCATATACCCAATTTCTTTACCAAGCACCAGAAAGGCATCATCTCTACTCGAATTAAAAGGAGCACCTAGGTTGATAATCGTATCTTTTGTATGATCAGGAGAGGTATTTACATAATATAGATCCAATCCACCAAAGCCAACATGACCCTCTGATGCAAAAAAGAGTTGATTTTCCGAAGCGTAATAAAAAGGAGAAATATCGTTATAGGGTGTGTTAACTTTATTGCCAAGATTAATCGGTGCTTGCCACTTGCCTCTTTCAGTTTGTATACTCATCCAGATGTCATTCATGCCAAAGCCATCTTTTCGATTAGACACAAAGTATAGAGTGTCTCCACTAGCTGTTAGAGCAGGATGTCGTGAATCAGTTTGGGGTTGGTTGATCAGATTGTTAAGTCTGACAGGTTTTGTCCATTTATCTCCTTTTCGTTCTGTCACATAAATACTACAATCACCATCTACCGGACATCTTGTGAAATAGAATTTCTTTCCATCTTCTGTCAAAAAACCGGAGCCTTCACTCCAAAAAGTATTGATATCATCCAAAGGATGGGCAAAGGCATGATAGGTAGAATCTCGCTGCCGGGTATATATATAGATATCACTAAAAGTACTTCCTACAGGAGCATAAGTGTCTGCTTTTTTTTCGATTCGTGTGGAAGTAATGGCAACCAGATCATTTTGTCCCATGAGTACAGGTGCATAGTCATGTCCTGAGGTGTTCACATATCCTGGCAGTAACTTAAACTGGAAATTACCCTGTATAGTATTGGCTCTTGTCAAGGCATACTGGCTACCGGCTTGTTCCAACCTGGCTCTGTCGAGCCATTGTTGTTTTGCGGAGATCTGCTGGTCATTTACATATTTTTGAAAAGCACTAAAAGTACGAATTGCGTCAGTATACTTTCCATTGACCTTTTGTGCTAACCCGTAATAGAAGAACGCTTCAGGATATTTTACGCTGTCTGCCTGATATACTTTTTTAAATAATGATTCAGCCTCTGCGTAATTAAATAATTGCCGATGACACTCTGCTAATTGATAGGATATATACAAATTATCAGGATAAACAGCTGCAATCTGCCCATAATATTTTAGTGCCTGATCATATTGTCCGTACTGAAAATACGTATCGCTTAGTACCAAAAGCTTTTGATATTGCTTTGGTAAATCAACATTCTTCTGGTCAGATCCAGGAAATGAAGCACGTACTTCCCTAGCCTCCGTTCGTTGCGCTTTTGCCGGTTGCCAGCAAGCCCCCCCAAACAAGGTTAGGTATATAAAAAGAAGGTATAGATATGTACAAAAATGCTTCAAACGCTATCTGTATTTTTACTTTACTTTTTTAATAGAAATTCTTCTCTGCTACCTCCTATGTTTTTACTTTTACCTCTTATCTATAATAAAGGTGTCGAAAACCTTCTGGCTGCTTTGTTTTTTATAATTCTGTAAGTTAATGACAACTCCCATGCTCCTCTTCCCCTGCTTGCATAGCGAAGTGAGGAGGTATTAATATCATAACTAAATCCTAGTGTATATTTTGAATTGCTAATTGCAGCAGAGAGTATGAATGAATCCTGAATCCGATACCACGCTCCAGCCATAATCTGTGCTGGACTTTGTGTTTCAGATGAAGTCATTTCATAGGAGAAGTAAGTCCCTGCATTAATCTGATTATTACCGTTTTGCCTCATCCAGAGTATATTTGGCATTATCTTAAAGGATGGAGATAGTTCATAATTAAAACCTCCCTGCATGCGGAATAATAGAGGTAGTTGGCTTGATTCTCCTCGTATCAATGATTCATCCGGGCGATTCAGATTAGATACAGAAAAGCCGATAAAGCTACTGAATGGCCTACTATAGTGAACACGGTCTGGATTAAAATGCCAGACTACACCAGAATGAACTACCGGATATAATGCTTTATCCCGTATCAGGTTTGTAGTAATGCTTGGAGCTACTGTATAATCAAATCCAAAAAACGGAGCTGCTGCATTGTATTGTGATCCCCAGCGAAGATCTGTAAAATCGATAGCTTTCTGGATTATTCCTATTTGCATGCCAAAGCTTACTATGTGTGCATAATCTCTTGACAAGACGAGATTATAGGCTGCTCCTGCCTGAATACCTGTGGTCCTGAAATTATTTCCCTCCCCGGAAAGATCATTGTAAATAGAAAAACCAATCCCTCCGGATTGTATAACTGGATGACGCCGATTATGTAAAGGAAATATTCCTGAGAACTGCCCTATTTGCTGAGGAAAGCCAAGGCTCCTCCATTGCGAGCGAAAATTAGCAGAAAATGTAACATCTTTCTCCACTCCTGCCAAGGCAGGATTGAGATACAAAGGAGCTGCATAAAACTGTGAAAAGTTCGGATCTTGTGCCTGTACTCTTTCTACCAGCCACATTGAAGCAATCCAGAAAACCAACATCCGAAATCTCATAGAGATGAGTTAAAATATTCGTTTTGAGCAGCGAAATGAAAAATAGTTTTAGTTTGATAATGTAATCTGTCAACGGATCAGTGTAATAGTTCCCTGCCTTTGAAATTCTTTTCCTGTAACAAATCTTCCCTGTAATGTATAAGTATATGTACCACCGACTTCTTCTGTATGAGTATTTTGGTTCATACCATTCCATCCAAACTTTGTAATGTGTTCAAAAGACTGACTCTGGAACACAACGTTTCCCCATCTATTATAGATAGTGAGCATCATTCCTTCCCTTGCCAGATTTACTCCATATACTTTACAAACTCTCTCTTCCTCATTAGGAGATGAAGGTGCAAATGCATTGGGCATATACACTAATCCTGACCTATTGGATGCATTTAGTCCAACAGCCAGCCATCTCTTATTTGCATACTCATAACTTTTCACTGTGCCATTGTACACATTCCCCATTATTTCTTGCTGACCCAGATTATAAAAAGGAATGGTCAAATCGGAAGTCCCTGCTACTACTGCGGAATCTATCTCTGGTATATTTTCATCTTCCAGGATACTCAGTGTGGCATAGGCATTCTCAGATTTCCCCTGTAATACAGTTCGCTCCCAATAACGCACACCTGAGACCTTATTCAGGCTACTATCGAATAATCCGTCTGTAGCAGGTTGGTAGAGGTTGATCCCAACTATTGGCTCCATTCCAGACTGAGGTTCTTCACTCAACCAAAGAGGGGCATATAATTCATTCATACCAACCGGATAAAATCGCGGATGCGTCCCTTCCCAATACAGTCGGCCATCAATGTAAGCATTTATTGAAGCGCCATTGATGGAAGCTGTTTTACGCATTAGCAACAAATTACCTGGCTGTACCCGAACTATTGCATCTGTGAACACCAGTTGATTGATCACTTTCAGACTATCTTCCAGCACTTTAGTACCACCAGCGGTGAGCAGCTTATAAAAGGATTGTCCTTTGTGTTGGATTGTTTGTTCAGATGAGCCTACAAAATGTACTATTCCTGTTCGTTCTTTAAAGAGTCCGGTATTCTTCCAGTTGCCAGTACTATATATTTCACCCTGATTATCGATCTCTCCCTGGTTAGTAATATCTCCTGTAGTCATTACAGAACCCTGTGTAAATGCAATCACCTGCCCCTGATTCAGGATCTGAGCAGGAGATGTATTGATACAGAACATACCAACCAATCCAACCAGTAAAGTTTTAGATACAAAACACATAGAATAATTTTTGAATCTATTAATCGGGCTTGGTTACTGTATACTTGATCCGTACTCCATATACCTGCTGTGCATTATCATTCAACACAGCTGCTACTTTATAAGAATAATTCTGGTTATCAACCACATCATTCGCAGAGTAGACAATCGATTGACTACCCGAGCTTCCATATGAACTTACCGAACCCACATCTGATGTAGATCCGGTCAGGCTATTACGGGTATAGTAAAAGGTAATATCCTGGCTGGTAGTATTATCAAAGCATAGAAAGGTAATCTCAGTCACAGTAGCTCCGTGTGGCAAGTGTAAAGGTGCTACTATATAGGTATCAGATCCTGAACCGGATGATATCTCTCCTCCTCTTACACCATTAAATTTAATACTGGTAGAAGAAGTATTTACTTCGACAAACTCGGTAGGATCTACACTATAGTATCGTGTCTGAGCAGTAGCATAACTCTGATTCTCCAATTTGATAAGAGTAGATGCTGACTTTGGAGCCCATTTATTAGTCGTGCCATCCCATGTTAAAACCTTCCCATCATCACCCGTACTTAGAGAAGATACACTACTATCTATTATTTTACCTTGCAACCCTGTCACAGTTGCTTTGCCATTACTAGCCAGCATTACGTCCTGACTCATAGTGACATTATTAACTGTACTTCCATTGCCAATAAGAATATTGCCATTACCTGTATTGGGTAATGAATAGACAGGAATAGGTTTTGGTGTCCATTGTGAACCATTCCAGGTTAAGACATCATTAGAGGAAGGAGTTGAGGCATCTATGCTCCGATTTTGTAGCTTGGTTACGGTAGTGCTACCCAAAGATCCTGTTACATCTCCACTAGCAGAAAGTGTGCTATTATTCCATTGAGATCCATTATAAATCAATACTTGTCCACTAACAGGAGAGGTAAGTGAAATTGCTTTTCCCTGAAGTCCTACTACTGTTGCTTTTCCTGTACTAGTCAAGGTTACATCCTGGCTCATAACAGCTGTGTTGATACTGCTTCCGTTTCCGATTAACAATGCGCCATTGGCCGTATTAGGCAAAGCAGTAGTAGGGACAGCAGCAGGTTCCCATTTATTAAGCACACTGTTCCAGGTTAGTACTTGTCCATTGGCAGGTGTTGTATTAGCTATGTCCCGATTTTGTATACGAGAGACCGTTACATCATCAAAGCTTCCCATTGCATCTCCTCCAAGCACTATCTCAGATGGAATCCATTCAGATCCATTCCATTGCAGAAAACTACCAGATTGAGGTAGAACATTCGCGACCGGATAGTTTTGCAAAGCAGTTACCTTCGTTCCAGACAGTGTTCCTTTTACATCGCCAGTAAGAGTAGCGATTGTTGAAATATCTGCATAAGTCCATTGGCTGCCATTCCAGATAAGAACCTGATTGGCAGTTGGATTAATTCCTGTATTTAGCGGTTTACCTACTAGTCCGGTTACAGTAAGTTTACCATCTGATGCTAAAGTTGCATCCTGACTTACAATCACATTGTTAACACCTGCTCCATTGCCAATTGCTATTTCATTCAATCCTATAGCTGTAGTTGTTGTAGGTACCCATTCAACTACTCCGCTTCCATTGGTTACTAGCTGCATATTTCCAGCGGTAGCAGGGGCAATTTTTTCAGCTGTCACACTTTTCAATGCCAATGTGGGATTAGGATACTTACCTGTTAAATCACCACCTGCCTCTGTTGTGTTGGTAATATCATCTGCTGCATTTGGATCACCACTGTTACTGATTATTCCATTACTGATAGAGATACCTGCACCAGCTGTATATCCAAGTTTGAATAACTCTTCAAATATGCCTAAAGACCCTTTTCGGTATAGTATATTAGTCAATGTATTAAAATAGAAATCACCTTCTTTTCCTATGCTATTATCCGGATTACCGGCTCCTGATGTCCAGGCCTCTTTACCTCCACCATTACCAACAGCTACCCATCGGTTTGTCAACCAATAATAAAATACATTATCTGTCTGATCATAGATAATCAACCCATTTTCAGCAGAAGTAAGTCCAACGAATTTTGTCCGATCTATACGTGGCATTAGAAACCCCTGTGGCTTGGTTGCATCTGATTCCAGATGCAATACGGCATTCGTATTAGGTACCTGCGTCCGGAAAGGAGTGCCAATACCCACCGAATTGGTCTGTGCAGTCACAATAAAAACAGAGAAAAACCCCGTCATTATTGCAAGCCAAACCTTTTGGTGTAATTGTCTCATAATCAAATACTGTTAAGGGTGTAAATCTACAATCTTCCAACCTGTTGAATAGGGATTTTTCTCAGGATATACTACATATCTAAGTTTTAGAGAAAGACTGCAAAAAGCTTAGGTAACTGATGCCTGTCTCTTTGCAAATTCAGGTTATAGTAAAATGTGGGAATCATCTGCTTGTCAGATAAGTAGACATGTACAGAGGAAGTACTCAGCAAAATGATTTCCCTGTAACCTTCTGACTATAAGCACTATTAATTACAATTAATACTGAGGCTAATCAAAATAGTATAACTGACAAAAAGGCACTTTTCTTCCCAAAATCATTTCAATCTTGTCAGAATAGCTATTTTATATGGTCTGGATACGAAATTGCAGGTAACTACTATTACTACCTAAGTACCTCAAGAAACAGAGGCAGTTAGCTTGGTTTCATCAAATTCTTTTTAAAATGGATGCATTTTCTAACATCGTTGTCGATGCTGTGAATCAGATAAAAAATGCAGTAGTTAAAATAGATATATTTAAACGACAGCATGAAAAAATGATCCCCGTCGGGTCTGGTTCCGGTTTTGTATTTTCTTCCGATGGATTAATTTTTACAAACAGCCATGTAGTACATGGAGCAGATAAGATTGTGATTACGCTGCTTGATGGATCTGAATCTGAAGCATTTCTGGTTGGTGAAGACCCGGACACGGATCTGGCAGTTATAAAGACATATGCTAATGGCTTCTCTGTAGCTAAAATCGGAGACTCTGAGGCTTTAAGTATTGGACAACTGGTAATTGCTATTGGTAATCCATATGGCTATCAGCACACAGTTACCACAGGAGTTGTCAGTGCTTTAGGTCGAACGCTGAGAACTAATTCCGGTCGTTTGGTTGATAATGTGATTCAAAGTGATGCGGCTCTTAACCCAGGAAATTCAGGTGGTCCTATGGTGACCGCTACAGGTGAAGTTGTAGGCGTCAATACAGCTGTAATACGGGAAGCTCAGGGGCTTAGCTTTGCAGTTGGCATCAATACAGCTAAAGATATTGCGGGTCATCTGATCAAAGAAGGTAAAGTTAGCAAAGCCTATTTGGGAATTATGTTGCAGGAAATTACTATCAATCCCCGTATTGTTAACTTCTACAATCTGAAAACAACTAAAGGGTTACTGGTAGTCTCTCTTGAGAAAAACTCGCCTGCCAGACGATCTCAGCTTCAGGAAGGAGATATTATTATTGGTTTTGAAAACACTTCGATTCAGACTTCTCATGACTTGTTTAAGTTATTAAATAAAGACCGTATCGAGAAATGGTCTAAGCTGGAAGTGTTACGCAATACACAGAAACTGGATATTGGTATTTATCCAACAGCACAGGCTGCCTGATCAGTTTTACAGTTACATAAGAGGACTCCATAGAATACATATGGAGTCCTCTTATATTTTCAACATTCTATGTGCCATTACAGCTTAAAGAAAAATCATATCTTACCCGAAAAAGCGCAGCATTAAAATGAAATGGTTAAAACGTATTGCTAAATGGACAGCTGGATTTATCTTTTTACTAACCATTAGTTATATAGTGGGCCCTAAACCCTCTGATCCAATTCTGGATACAAAGCTACCTTCTGTTACTACAGATTTAAGTAAGCTGGAACAAGAAATCAATACAACAGAAAAAAATACTCCCTATCTCAAGCCAGGTAATCAGGCCCGAATTATCTGGGCAGATTCGCTTCATAAACAACCGACTACTTACAGCTTTGTATATATTCATGGTTTTGGGGCCAGTCAGGCAGAAGGCGCGCCTGTACACACAGGTCTGGCTCGCCGATATGGAGCCAATCTATATCTGGCCCGTCTTCAGGATCATGGAACAAGTGATACGAACACTTTTCATAGTCTCACACCTGAAAACTACCTGGCTTCTGCCAAGAAAGCATTAGCTATTGCCAAGGTACTGGGTCATAAGGTTATTATCCTTTCCACATCTGCGGGAGCGGGTCTTTCTCTCTATCTCGCTTCAGAGCATCCAGAGATAGCAGCATTGATAGTTTACTCACCTGCTATTCGTCTCTACGATGATAAAGCGACGTTAATGAATGGTCCTTGGGGAAAGCAAATCATGCGTTCACTGTTAGGATCAGATTATATAACCTATCAGAGAGAAAATCCACTCGAGAAAAAATACTGGTCTACCCAATATACCATTCAGGGGCCGATTGTGTTGCAAAGCTTTATGGAAGCTGCCCTCAATCAGGACACTTTTGCTAAAATAAAGTGTCCTGTATATCTGGCCTATTATTATAAAAATGAGAAGGAACAGGATATGGTAGTATCTGTTCCTAAAATGCTGGAGATGTTTGATCAATTGGGGACCCTTCCATCTTTAAAGAGAAAAGAAGCTTTTCCTAAAACAGGCCATCATGTTATTGCATCTTATATTCGTTCCAAAGACTGGAAAAGTGTAGAAAACGGCACAACTAAATTTCTTGAAGAGGTACTACATCTTTCACCAAAGTAAATAATTCTCAAACTACCTTTTGACCAGAATTCTGTTCATGAGCGAATTGAAATCAATTATATGTAAGCTTCTCTCCCAATTATTTTTGACCATAATTTGAATCATTTTTTGTTTTGACCAGAATACCGATCACTTCACAAAAATATTCGAATAATGGTCATTTCTCTGTTTGACCTAAACTCTGTTCACTTTTAAGTTTAACTGGAATTCTGGTCATTTTTCCAATATATCGAAATACTGATCAGAGTTGAAAAATATCATAATATCGATATTCTCGAAATATGATTAAAAATTTATTCGGATTTTTATACCTACTTACCATTCTTCTAATATGAAAGGTAGAAGAATGAGTTAAAACTTCATACTTTCTTAAAATAGAATGTGACACTACTTTGACTTTTTAGATGAATCTTGCCAATCCACATACAAAACCTATTCATCTATGAAATATTCATTTCTTTATTTGCTATTTTTCTTCAGTATACTAACCTCATACAGCCAATCTACCTTTGACTGGCAAGCTCATCGTGGAGGCAGAGGCATTATGCCTGAAAATAGTCTTCCAGCATTTCAAAAATCACTGGAAATAGGAGTTACTACATTGGAACTGGATGTAGTCATTACCAAAGATAAGCAGGTCATTGTTTCTCATGAACCTTTTTTCTCAGCAGACATCTGTCAGGATAAAACAGGACAAAGTGTATCCTCTGACAAAAAGCAATATAACATATACCAATTCACCTATACAGAAGTACAATCCTTTGATTGTGGATCAAAAGGGAATAAAGGTTTTCCGGAACAACAGAAATTGAAAGTTAGTAAGCCTTTGCTTAGTGAAGTATTCCAGCTTGCAGAGAAATACTGTCAGGAGAAAAAATTACCTCCTGTTCATTATAATATTGAAATTAAAAGTTCGCCAGAAGGCGATAATACTTTTCACCCCGAAGTTAGTGAGTTTTCAAACCTTGTCTATCAGGTAATCAAGCAACATGTACCGCTGGAACGTATCACATTACAATGTTTTGACTTCCGGGTGCTTAAGTACTGGAAGGAGAAATACCCTACAGTAACTCTGGCAGCATTGGTTGCTAATCCAAAGTCTGTTGAAAATAATCTGGCAGATCTTGGATTTACACCTCAAATTTATAGTCCTTATTACAAACTACTTCTTACTAAAAATAAAGTAGAAAACATACATGCCTTAGGAATGAAAGTAATTCCCTGGACAGTGAACGATGTGGCTGATATGCAGCGACTAAAGGATTGGGGAGTAGATGGAATCATTACAGATTATCCCAATCGTATCAAAGAAGTAAAATAAATTGCTCAGGTAAAAGATCTTCTGCCAGGTTACAGAATTAAAAACTATCGAATAAAAGCAAAAGACATTCTTACATTTATAAAGATGCTCTTTTATAAGCAATTCGATAAATATATTTTTTGTTGCTATGCAGGAGTCATTTCTACATTTTTTATGGCAGTTTCAGTACTTCAGTTCCCAAGGTTTACAAACCACAGATGGCCGACAGCTTCAGGTTCTCAAACCTGGAATTTACAATTCTGATGCAGGTCCTGATTTTACTCAGGCACGTATTGTTGTTGGAGGAATTGAGTGGGCAGGTAATATAGAGATGCACCTGCGGTCATCTGACTGGCAGGTGCATCGTCATCAACAGGATAAGGCGTATGAGAATGTGGTGTTGCATGTAGTATGGGAACATAACTTATCCGTTCACCACCCGGATGGCACAGAAATTCCTGTCCTTATCTTGGAATCTCATACAGATAAAAATCTTCTTTCCAGATACCAGGCTTTATTACAAAATATGGCTCCAATTGCCTGTGCATCTCAATTTTCAGCAGTTAAGAATATTCATAGACGTCAGGCATTGGATAAGGCCTTAATGAGTCGTCTTCATACGAAAGCCATTTTTGTCAAAGAACTTTATCAGAACAGTCAACAACATTGGGATGAAACTGCCTATCAGGTTCTTGCACATGCATTTGGTTTTAAGATTAACAGTGAGCCTATGCTTTTACTTGCTCAATCACTGCCACTCAAACTCTTATACAAACATGCCAACTCTTTACTCCAGATAGAAGCTCTCCTATTTGGTCAGGCGGGACTTATTCCCTCACAAAGCAGCGATACCTATGTAGAAGATCTAAGGCGAGAGTATATATTCCTGAAGCACAAGTATCAGCTAACTAATACAATAACAGCCACTCAGTGGAAATTTCTGCGTCTACGTCCAGCAAATTTTCCCACCCTCCGAATTGCTCAGCTGGCAATGTTAATTTATGAGAAGAAATCACTTTTTTCTTCCTTGTTGTCTCTGCAAAAGCCAGAAGAGATCCTGACTCTCATGGATATTACGCCTTCTGCTTATTGGCAAAAGCATTACCATTTTGGTAAAGAGAGTAATCATGAAGGCTCTTTGGGAAAAGATAGTCAATACAATCTTTTGATTAATAGTGTTGTGCCACTTCTTTCAGCTTGTGCAGAGATCAAGAACGAGCATCAATATATTGAGCATGCTGTTTTTTTATTGGAGCAACTACCTGCGGAAAACAATAAAATCACACGATTGTGGAAATCAGAAACCGGATTGGATATTCGTACAGCATTTGATTCTCAGGCGAGTATAGAATTATACAATTACTCTTGTTGTGAGCATAGGTGTTTAAGCTGCCCTATTGGAGTTTCATTAGTAAAACAAAAAACCGTGTAATTATCCTACACGGCTTTTATTGTATACTTTCTTCTAGTATTTACACAGCACTTGATGTCACTCCAGCCAGAATATCAGCTTCTTCACACAGGCGAAGGAGCTTTTTAGCATCTACACGAATATCTGTTATATTTCTATCTTCGTAAGTATTAGGATTAGTATCACTACCCAAAGGTTCTCCAATCATATAGTAATAATCAAAACCACCATAATTACTGATTACGAAGTTAGAGGCTTCGAAATAGTCATATGGAAATATCTCTACTACCTTTGTTCCTGGACGGGAGAAGATAGTATTATGAAGTGCAGATCCATGTACTGCAATAATTACGTCTGCATTGCCAAAGATATCTGCTTCCTGTTGCATGGTCTTACCTTCCATACTTACAAATGTAAATCCATGTGGTTCCAGTGCAGCTTTTACTTCTGGCAGGTTTAACTCTTTCCGGAATTTCACATTTCCTCTCATCACAAATATTTTCTTTGCGAACTGACCTTCGTATGCTGGAGTTGCGGGCTTAAACAGATTCTTTTGTAAGAATTGGACACTATGGCTGTCCAGCTCAAAACCAGTACGCATTGAGTTTATTTTATCAATATCCCGAAACTTCATGGATATCAGAGACCGATCTGCCCTACAGGAGAAATTGATAATCTGCTCTCTGCGAATCCCCATCTTGGCAAAAGACTCTTCCACAAAGTCCACAATAGGACATTCACCGATATAATAATAATCTATATTTTCTTTGCCAAATGTTTCCCAATAAGACAATAACAGAGGCAATTGTGTCTGTAGCCAATGTCCATACTGATTAGGAACTGTGTTTGAGAAATAAGCTACTGTTCCACTTATTTTTGGAGGGTCTAGTAGATACTCATGTTGAATAGGCAGCTCGTCAAACCGAACTCTGGGTTCATAAATAGGTCGGTTCTCATCATCTACCAGGTGATTATATTGAAAAGAGAAATTCGGATTACGAATTTCCAGCAATACAGCATCATAATTGGCACCCTTAGTGGGGAATGTTGACTTATACCCTTTGAAAACAGCATCTTCAGCAAGAAATTTGGGCTTTTTCAGTTCAAACTCATTCTCCAGAAAGAATCTATGAATAGAAACATCTGAACGTGAACCATATGCAGCCTGAGCATTTTCAAGCGATAATGCAACCACACTCTTAGGCTTTACTTTACCAGTTAAAGCATAATAGGTTTTTTTTAACTTTCTTGAAAGTTTTTTCTTAAATGGTTTTGTTTGCATAAAAGTAATAAGAGTTCATAGTATCACACATAGCTTAGCAATACCTCAGCAAAGTACTTAATTTGTGTAAAAAATGGAAGTAAGGTAAATATGCATTGTGTAGAAATTTGCAAAAAAAATCAGGTTATACATTACTACCATTCTTTATTTATTTGAGGCAGACATTCTTATTTATCATATAAAAAATTGTAAACTATTGACTTATAAAGACCTGGATTATCTGATTGTTGGGCAAGGACTAGCAGCATCTGTACTGGCACTTACATTACTAAAGCAGCAAAAAAAAATAATTTTATTTAGCGATAGAGGACTGACACCTGCCTCTTCTATTGCTGCTGGGCTTTATAATCCTATCACAGGAAAGAAAATGAGCAAAACATGGCAGGCAGAAACATTATTTCCATTTCTGGAAAACTACTATACAGAACAGGAGGTAATCCTTGCCAGTCGTTTTTTTTATCCCTCTACTATTTATCGTCCTTTTGTTTCTATTGAGGAGCAAAATACATGGATAGCAGAAACATCGCAACCTGGAATGGCTCGTTTCGCAGAAATTTGTCAGCATGAAGATTCTATTTCTAACGCTGTCAATGCACCTTATGGCGGAATGCTCATTCATCATGCCGGTTATCTGAATGTCAGATCTTTCTTATCAGCATGTCGTCAGCGTTTTGAAACACTTGATATAGTACACAATCATCGGCTGGACTATACTCAAATACAATTTTCAGAAGGCAAGATTCAGTACCAAAATTTTACAGCCCAACAGATCTTATTCTGTGAAGGTCCGTATGCTACTGAAAATCCATTCTTCAACTGGCTCCCCTTTCGCCCTGTTAAAGGAGAGGTTCTACATGTGGCTATTGATGATTTTGTTACAGATTATATTATCAATCAACATTTGTTCGTTATTCCATTACCAGATGGTACGTTTCGTGTAGGTGCAACCTATAACTGGCGGACTCTTGACTGGCAGCCTAGTGAAGCGGGTAAGGAAGAACTCATAGAAAAACTAACCAAGCTTATTCAAAGACCTATACGGATTCTGGATCATTCGGCAGGCATTCGCCCAGCAACAGCCGATAGGCGGCCATTTATAGGGGTACATCCGGAACATCCGGAGTTAGCTTTTTTTGGGGGTATGGGGAGCAAAGGAGTTTCTCTGATTCCTTACTTGGCACAACATTTTAGCGATTTCTTATTATTTCAAAAAGAAATCATGCCTGAAATCAACATTAATCGTTATCTTTCGTTGTATAAAAAATAAAGGATTGTACATTAACAACATTTATCATTTGTTAGCAAGCAGATATAAATCCTGTGTTCGGGCCTGAAAAGAGTATCTGTTATATAAGACTCTTGCCTTTTTCACTATCCGTTTCATACTCGCTCAATGCTATATTTCAAATGCAAAAATGTGCGACTGTAAATAATTATGTATTGTATGAAGGCTGTTTACAAACTACTTGTCACTATACTATTTTTAGCATTTTTTTTCTCTGATGCCTATTCTCAAACTGCATTGGATGTTTTTGGTAAAAACAGGATTCAATACAAGAACTTTAACTGGAAAGTAATTACTACAACCAACTTTGAAGTATATTATTACCAGGAAGGCAACGAACAAGCGTATTTTGCTGCACGTCACGTTGAATCAGATTTTGATCGCATTGCAGATCTGCTGGGATATACTCCTTACTCCAAAACAAAAATCTTTATTTATAACTCTATTACAGACCTTCAACAAAGTAATGTGGGTTTGAATAATGATATTACACTGGTGGGAGGACAAACCAATTTTGTCAAATCCAGAGTGGAAATTGCCTATACAGGCAGTGCTGTCAACTTTAAGCGTGAACTAAGTCTGGGAATCTCCCGCATGTTTATTACAGAAATGATGTTTGGTGGCAGCCTGAAAGATATGGTACAAAGTTCTTATCTTTTGTCACTTCCTGAATGGTTTGTATCAGGGGCAGCAGCCTATGTAGCAGAAGGATGGGGAGCAGAAATGGACGACTTTGTACGGGATATGATCGTACATAAAAATCTCAAAAGACCTTCTACTCTTACTGGAGACGACGCTATGCTGGTAGGTCAGTCTATCTGGAACTATATAGCGGAACGGTATGGAAAATCAAACATTTCAAATATTCTTAATCTTACACGAATCATTCGCAATGAAGAGAGTAGCATTGTAAGTACCCTGGGTGTATATCCGTATAGCAATTTCCTGAAAGAATGGAGGAATTACTATACAACCATGAATGTACCCATCATAAATACTTATACAATGCCAAGGGAGGATATGCGTGCCCGTAAAAACAGCAGGGATAAGTATGACTATAATCAGGTGAAGATCAGCCCTAATGGAAAACTAGTTGCGTATTCAGAAAATTACAATGGTCGTTATACAGTGTATGCCAAAGATGTAAAGACCTCAAAACGCACAACCCTGATGGCTGGAGGTTATCGCACTATCAATCAACGTTTTGATGAACAGATACCTCTTATAGGATGGCGCAATAATAATCAGGTAGTTGTAATACATGCCAAAGCTGGAGAATATGTAGTTAGTGTTTATGATATGACCAAGCCTTTTTACAATCGTCTGGTTAACCGGAAATTTCTAAAAAGCTTTACCCAGGTTAAGGACTTTGATGTATCATCCGATGGACGTACCTTAATAATGAGTGCAGTACGCAATGGCAAAAATGATATATTCTTATATGATATTGGTCGTGGGGCTATTACTACAGTCACGGAGGACTTATATGATGATCTGAACCCACGGTTTATAGGAGAGTCGTCAAATGCGTTTGTATTTAGTTCGAATCGAATCAGCGATACATTAAAAACGGACAAAGGTTCATTTCAGACTATAACACCTAACTTTGACTTATTTGTCTATGACCCTTCTCAATCTACAACGCTGTTACAACGCATTGTAAATACAGCAGGCAATGAGACACAACCTGTTGTTAACGGAGACAATGTTTATTTTCTGAATGATATCACAGGTATTAATCATCTTTATCGTTACCAGTTAAGTAATCGTAGTGTTCTACCAATTACTTCTTTCAGGCAGAGTCTTCTGTCTTATGATATTCACCCATCAGACAGCAGTTTAGCATATACCATTCTGGATAATCAACGCAGGTTTGTAGGATATAGTAATCACTCTGATTTATTTTCTGCCAAACAAGTCATTCAAACGAAACGAAGTGAACTTTTGATAGATAAATCGGAACTTAACAAAAATATAAATACAGGAGACACAAAAACAGCACCCACTCCTGAAACACCTGTTCAAACCCCTCCTAAAGATCAATTGGTCCTGGAACCTGGCGAAGTCGATACAGATAATTATGAATTTGATGCGGATACAAAAAAGCAGCAATCTAAAGAACCAACACGTAGCATCGTGGCCACTGTTACAGAAGGTAATACAAAGAAACAAGCTCTTCAAATCAATGGACCGCATGAATACCAACAACGCTTTACAGTTGATAATACTGTAACATCCTTTATCATTGATCCTGTTCGGAACTTAGGGATTACATTTGATGTATTGATGAACGAAGTATTAGAAGATCATAAGTTTAAAGGAGGATTGACAGGATTCTTTGATCTTTCAAGCAGCAATTTCTATGGAGAATACCAGTACATAAAGAAACGTATTGACTTTGGAATACGCTACGATAAGAAAACATACTATTTTAACCCTTCAGAGAACAATGTTACTTTTACTCAACGTTATAATTTACATAAGATTCAGTTTACAGCATCTTATCCATTAAGTGTATCGAGCCGTTTCTCTGTATCTCCTATTTTGATGCTTACCCGCTTTGTAGAAGCACAATATAGTGCCAGTATAACCCCTCCTATTGCAACTACAGGGTATGCAGGTATTCGATTTGAATACGTATTTGATAATACTATAGTAAATGGATTAAACATGACTGAAGGTACTCGTATCAGAGTACGTTATGATAACCACAGAGGTATAGCAGACAAAGGAACTTTATCTAATCCAAGTGCCAGAAGCTTTGATAATCTAAGTGTAGATATTCGTCACTATCAGGAGGTGCATCGTGATATTATCTTGGCAACTCGTTTAGCCTATGGACGTTATGGAGGCAGTGCACCAAAGCAATATTTATTGGGAGGAATGGACAACTGGGCTTTCCCAACTAGAGACGCCCGACCTGAGAACGATCCTTTGACTATAGCACAGGGAACCGATAACAGGGATATCCTATTCAACGAATTTGCTACTAACCTTCGGGGGTTTCCATATAATAAACTGTCAGGACAGTCTTTTCTATTATTGAATGCAGAGTTGCGTTTACCGATTGTACGATATTTCTATCGGGGACCTATTACTTCCAATTTCTTTAAAAACCTACAGTTAGTTGGTTTCTCTGATATTGGTACAGCCTGGACGGGTGCCTCTCCGTTTAGTCGTCAGAATAGTTTGAACACGCGATATATTCCAGGCACTGGCTTTGAAGTTGTTGTTACTGATTTCAAAAATCCATTCCTGATTGGATATGGAGCAGGAGCTCGCACACTATTGTTTGGTTATTATATCAAATTTGATGTAGCATGGGGAGTTGAAAACTTTGTAGCTAATCCTAAGCCTAGCTATTATCTGACTCTTGGATACGACTTTTAATACAATTACTCTAAAAAGAAAAGGTCTGGAAGATATCCAGACCTTTTCTTTTTAGAAGCGAACCAATTCTTTCCAGGTTCCTTTCATACGATTGTATTTGAGTGTACTTGGAAGTGCTTTCCACCAATATTTACTAATCTCAACAGCAAAAGATGGTTGCATATAACAGTTGATTGTGCAGCCTTCGCAACCAGGCAATCTACCTTCTAAAGCAATGAGTTTCTGCACCTTCTCAGAACGATATAGCTCATACAGATTGTTTGCTATTGGAATAGAATCTATACCCAGATGATAACAAGGTAATATCAACTGATTCTCAGGAGAAATTACAATAGTAGTACTTCCAGCCAAACATACCGGGTTATCTACGTGGTTGCCACCATCTTTACGTAATTGTATGAAGGCATCATTAAGGTATACATTCTTTTGCTTGCCCCAATGACTTAAAGCAGCCAACGTTTGATCTGATAGAGTCTGTCCTGTTGCAACATTATTATACTCAAAAACCGGATTCAGAATAAGAATAAGATCATTGGGCAAACAAATGTCTCTACAGACAGATTCTATCTGGTGTGTATTATATTCAAATACAGTAAAGAGAATATCTGGCTTTTCACCCAAACGTTTAGCAATTTGAATAGACTCCATCACAAAGTCAAAACACTTTACTCCTCTGGATGCATCATGTTCTTCGCGAATAGGTGAATCCAGAGAAAAATGCAGCATGTCTATCAGACCTTTGAGTTTTTCAGCTTGTTTGGGGTAAAGCAATCCATTGGTGGTAACGGTAGTAATAAACCCCATTGCCTTTGCCATCTTGAGAAACTCATCTAATTGACGGTGTAACAATGGTTCACCACCTGTAAAATCAATTACTTTTACTCCCAGCCGCTTTAACGCCTTCAGATTTTCGTACACATTTTCTGGTGTAGCATAGGGAGAGGGGCGCTCCCAAATATCACAAAAGCCACAGGAAGCATTGCACCGATAGGTCAGATAATAATTACACAATACAGGATGATGCACCAATCTCATACACATAAATAAAATAGCCTGGCCCAAAAATAATAAAACCCCATCCAAATTTAGTGATGGGGTTATCTTTTATAATGTTCAATGTATTTCTATCAAAGCAATTCGTTGGCAAGATTGGCCAGTTCAGATCGTTCTCCACGTTCGAGGGTGATATGTGCATACAACTTGTGATCCTTGACACGATCTATCAGATAGCTTAAGCCATTACTTTGTGTATCCAGATAAGGAGTATCTATCTGGTATACATCGCCAGTAAGTACAATCTTTGTATTCTCTCCTGCACGGGTAATGATTGTTTTTACCTCATGGGGAGTCAGATTTTGTGCTTCATCGACAATAAAAATCACATTTGAGAGGCTTCGTCCACGAATGTAAGCCAAAGGCATGATTTGCAGAGTTTCTTTCTGGAGCATTTCCTGTATCTGATTCCAGTAACGATCTCCTTCTTCAAACTGACTCTGAATAAATTTCAGATTGTCCCACAGAGGTTCCATATATGGATTCAGCTTTGACTTAACATCTCCTGGTAAATACCCAATATCCTTATTGCTTAATGGCACAATAGGACGGGCCAGAAAAATCTGACGATAGTGCTTACGCATTTCCAATGCACTTGCCAATGCCAGAAGGGTTTTACCGGTTCCGGCTACACCCTGGATAGTCAATAGCTTGATATCCCGGTTTAATATGGCATCAATAGCGAAGGTTTGCTCTGCATTGCGTGGCCTGATACCGTATACTTCCCGCTTTTCAACTTTGTCAATGGTCTCTTCCAGTGGATTGTAGCAGGCAAGAACTGAATTTCGTTCACTTTTTAAAATAAAGAAATGATTCTTTCTTGGCTTTCCTCTTTTAATAACTTCGTTCAACTCACAAGAGCCTTCCTCATGTAGTTTGGTGATTACCTCTGAAGGAACATCTGTCAGGACTGTCTTCCCTGTATATAGGCTATCTACATTTTTAATTTTTCCAGTTTCATAATCTTCTGCCGGAAGATTCAGTGCTTTTGCTTTCAGGCGCAGGTTAATGTCTTTTGTCACCATTATAACCTTGCTATCAGGCAGTTCTTCCTGCAATGCCAACGCCGCATTTAAAATGCGATGGTCTGCTTTTTTCTCATCAAAGACAACTTCCGCATCCAATACACTTCGGGTATTCATCTGAACTTTAAACTTTCCTTTGGCAGTACCTTCCAACGGAATCCAGTCCTGAAGCTTGTTTTCTCCAGAGATTTTGTCAATAAAACGAATAAACTCTCTGGCTTCAAAATTCTTGGTATCATTCCCTTTTTTAAAATTATCCAATTCTTCCAGCACTGTAATAGGTATGGCCACATCATGCTCCTGAAAATTTTTCACAGCATTATGGTCATACAGGATAACAGATGTATCCAATACAAAAATCTTCTTCTCTTTTTTTGATTTAGCCATAAGAGAACCTGTTAAGTGGGTTTAAGAAATGATAGCAGAGAAGAGGAAATACCCATCAAATGGCATACGAGATAGAAGACTATTAGTGTTGTTATAAACAATTCTGTGTCACCATTTGTTTATTTTACATCTATCCGTAGTCCTACTTCTTGATGTATGAGGATAGGATATTTCCTGCCTGTATAGAACCTAAAGTTAGATGTTGTCAGGAGAAATCATAGGATAGGAAGGAATTAATTTATACTCTGGCAGACATAGAATTTCGACCTATGAAACACATCTTCGTAGATTCCTGATAACCAACCGTGTAGGATATTCTGCTATAATTATAGAGCATTATTTATACATGCCAGGGGCCGATAATAGCCAGGGTTAGACCGGCATGTTGAATATTGACAAAATAAGTACTTCCATCTGGAGAGAAAACACCTCCGGCAAATTCTGAAGGATAGCCAGTATTCTCTGCCAATTTATAAAACTCTCCTCTTGGAGTTATTCCTACCACGAATGGATGTGAATCATCCTCACATACAATCAGATCTCCCCAGGGAGCTATGGTCAGATTATCACAGCTTTTAATTACATCTGTATTATTAGGCTCCACAAATAACTCCAGTTTACCAGGAATCTCTTTTTCACGTATAGTACCTTCGTATGGGCTGGGTACATACCGGAATATTTGTCCTTTGGCAATTTTTCCACCATTGGTACAGGCAAAATAAAGCTCGTTCTCCCCAAACCATATACCTTCTCCTCTGGCAAACCGGGCAGCACCTTTTTCGAATCCACGCAAACGAAGATCATTATCAGGAGATTCTATGTTATCAAGATCCATCCATTCTACTTCAACTTGTTTGCTCATGGGGAACACTGGAGTTGTTAATGTCTGCCAGTTTCGCGTATCGGTACTTTTCTGATCCCGGATTACCAATGCCTGCAGTCTTCCGCCATATATCAGTTTCTCTTTACGGTTAGGAATAAAACGGTAAATCAACCCAGCAGAATCATCTTCAGTCAGGTATACAATACCAGTTTCCGGATCAATACATACGGCCTCATGGTTAAACCGTCCCATCGCTTTTAAGGGAACAGGTTCTGCCATTTGTATTTTGGTAGTTGCGGGGACTTCAAAAACATATCCATGGTCTTTTTCAGCCATTCCACTAGTCAGGGTCACATCTTCTTCACAGGTAAGCCAGCTTTTCCAGGGTGTTCGTCCGCCTGCACAGTTCCGGTTTGTACCTGCAAGACTTAGATATTGTGTTTCAACAGTTTGGGTACGATGATTATATACTAAGGTAGTTGTTCCCCCTAAAGAAGGTCGTTCTCCTTTTCCAAAATCATAAAATTTATCTTTTACTATCTTCTGAAAATGTTCATAGGATTCACCAAAAGCGCCCTCCTTATTTTCTCCGGGACTGATTTCATGATTACGAATCAGTAAAGTTCGGTCCTTATCAACACGAAAAGTTGCCATCCCATCACCTTTGCCAGGAACTAATAGGCCATCCGTCATAAGATCACCTTGCTTAGAAATGATGGTATAGGAGAATCCTTTGGGTAAATTCAAAATACCTTTGGGGTCTGGTATTAACTCTCCATATCCTACAGGTGGAGCTATTTTCCGATCAAAGGATACATATCTGTGTAATCCCAGAAATCCCAGACTGGCAACACTTGTGTTTTGTAAAAAATTTCTACGGGATATTGGTTTAGCAGTAGTAGTCATTTGCCTCAGAGATTTAGTAGACAGATCTTAACAGATAAAGGAATCAAATCTACAACAGACAAATTACTTCAGATACACAAAAATGTTAACATTGTGTTAAAAAAAGCAGCCCTGCTACTAACAGGGCTGCTTCACTACCAACATATTTTTACTGTCTATCTTCCTGAAGGTGGAGTAACAATGTTGGATTGCTTGCTAATTGCCATAAGTTGCTTCATTGTCTTCTCCATACCTTCAGTTGATCCATCCAGGAAGATTACGTTGCCTTTTCCTTGTTCTGCAAAGTTTTTCACAGATTCAGTCCACATAGAGAAAAGAATAAAAGAGGCATCCAGCTCTGCTTCCTGCATTTCTTTAGCAGCAGTAGCCATACCTTTTGCAACTTCCTCACGGAACAAAGCTACACCTTGTCCACGTAATTGTGCTGCAATCTTTTCTGCCTCAGCCGCAATTTTGATCGCGTTACCTTCTGCTTCAGCTGCTTTGGTCTTGGTAATCAATAAAGCCTGACCTTCATTTTCAGCAGCAGCACGTAGGTTATTTGAAGCCACAACCTGAGCCATTGAACGCATAATGGCATCATCAAAAGTAATATCATTTAATTGCAGGTCCATCAAGTGATATCCCCAGTCTTCCAATGTATTATCCAGCTGATCTTTTACGTGGTGAACAATCTCTGTACGTAAAGAAAGAATTTCTGCCTGTTTTTTAGTTGCCACGAAACTACGGATCGAACCTTCAATAGTCCGTATCAATGCCTGCATAAAACTACGTTCATCCATAAATTTGAATGCTACGTTTTTGATTGTTTCTTCCTGCTGATTCAAAACAGCATATACAAGCATAGCCTTAAAATTAACGTTTGCCTGATCAGAAGTTACTGCCTGAAAATCGAGTTCAACTGACCGATTCTGAATAGATATCCGCTTAAAAACTGCTTCCAGAAAAGGAATTTTAAAGTTAAGACCTGGCAGCATAATACGACGATACTTTCCAAACATGGTGATCACAGCAACAGTACCTTGTCGTACGGTAACAAATCCACTAAAAATAAAAAGAACTACAAAAACCAGAAGAAAGAGTGTAATGTATTCCATAAGAGTGTGTAAAGTTTAGAGATGGTAATAAATGCTTTCGCTTTTTATGTTTTTTTGCCAGTGTTTTTCCAGTTCGTTAGAAAATAGTAGTAACCGGTAGAGTTAGTTATTCCTCCTTTTAATAAAGGATTGATTATCTGATAAATAATCAATTGTTTATTGCCAGAAAAGTTACTGTTTTTATAATTAATGGAGAAATAATAGAAAAGTAACCAGATGTAAGAAAGCCTGCTGCTTTGGTATAATATTTCAGATGAGGAAGGAAAATATTCGGTAAAAGCATTCAATCATTTGATATATTATGGTAAAACATCAAATGATTGAATACTAGAAAATGGCGGTAAATGTTTTGATACAGGAGACGAATCATCAAAATATTCACTTGAAATACACTTGTATACATTACTATTGCTTTATACACTACAACAGGCAGGTTATACGTTTGTTTTAACCATTTTATAATGCTGAATATTACATTCTTCAAACATCTCCCCTACCGGAGAAAATCCAAAATGAGCATAAAATGGCATAGCAGTCACCTGGGCATGAAGATAAATAAGCTTTCCTGTTGTGTCACTCTGTGTAGCAACATCTTTTAAAAGAGCCTGAAGCAGGGCAGAGCCCACTTTTTTACTACGAAACTCTGCCAACACGGCAAATCGCTCCAGCTTTATGCCTTTCTCTGTATAACGCCATCTGGCTGTTCCACAAGGATTGCCTTCATAATAAGCCAGAAAATGGCGTGAGCTTGCTTCAAACTCGTCATATTCTTCTTCTTTGGGTACATGCTGCTCTTCAACAAATACCACTTCCCGAATATGAAAAGCATTCTGTAAAAGCTCTTCCTTGTTATCAATATAGTGAACTATCAACATTGTTTCTATCTCAGTTAAGTATAATTAATGTGCATTATAAGGAATAGATTTTGTACGATAACATTTAATTCTCACTTGTAGAGGCAAAGAAGTTATTTAGGATAATTTATAAAGAAACTCAACGAGCAGATTTTGTAGCGAGCCAAGACTATTTTGACAAGCGTAGCCTGATGAAGGTGCACCCTCACACTATTCAGTAAAATAGTTGCGAATAAATGTATCCATACAATTTACTGACCCGTATAAGACTACTTATCTGATAATCATCGCTTTATTGTATATCTGTTAACACCGTACTGTTTTATATCCCTATTAGGAATGGAAACGTATTGGATAAAAATACAAAATACCATCTATTTTTGAATTTTCTACTTATCCATATATTATGAATCGAATGCTTACGCTATTGGGAGGAATACTATTCTGCATGACAGAAACACAGGATTTGCTGGCCATCCCCTTTGGCTCAACTTACACCCATACAACAAATCTGGAGAGAACATATAGTTTTCAGACACCTGTAGTAACTCTGGGTGATTCTATACTAGCTCTTCAGGGAACAGAAATCGAAATAAAAGGATCGGTCAGTTCAGATGTAGTAACTTTAAAATGGGAACAGCTCTTAGGACCTTCTGAAGCGACACTTGAAAATGCAGATGCTCTTACAGTACATATCTCTAATTTAAAAGAAGGCACTTATAAATTTTCTCTTACAGGCACAAACAGTAATGGAGAATCGGCAACTGCTGCTATAGAAGTTCGAGTAACTACTAATCCTTCAGGAGCTTATGTTTTAGTACCCAAGAAAATATTTACTCCTAATGGAGATGGATTTAATGATACCTGGGATATACAGTATATAAGTACCCGTCCGAATTATACTGTCATCATTATGGATTCGAAAGGTAAAAAGCTGGTCGAAAAAACAAACTTTACATCCGATGAGGTATGGGACGGACAAGGAGCCGGTTATGGAGCTTATTACTATGTCATCAAGGACGAAAATCAGAAGGAATATCGTACAGGTAGTTTCTCTCTTCTTCAATAATACCTTACAATCAGACTCGCCACAACCTATATGAAAAAAATATACACCTTACTCCTCTTTTTGGGATTAAGTTATTCTATCCAGGCACAAAATATGCCACCCTACGTCCATTCATTCAGCAATATGTATCTGGAAAATGGAGCAGCAGCCGGGATGAATCGCTATCCGGTTATCTTTCTGAGCTTTCATCGCCAGCAAATCGGACATATCGAAACACCACCTGCCCATGCGTCTTTTGCATTCCATACACCCTTTCATAAGCAACAGTATGCTTTTGGCACCAACATTTCGTATTTCCGCCAGGGAGTACAGGAAACCACCAATGCCTATGTCACCTTTGCCCGCCGCCTGGATTTTGGTAAAGAAAGTTTCTTACAGGTTGGTATTTCTGGTGGCTTCTTCTACAACTCAATTTATACAGCTGACTTAACGCCTGATGAACTAGCCGATCCGATTCTAGCCGCTATGAATAGGAAATATCGTGCAGATGTGAGAATCGGCGCTATTTACCAATATAAAAATCTTCAACTGGGGCTTTCTCTGCCCCGACTAGCCCCTTATCCAGCACTTGGAAGTGACGGCCAGCGTTTAGAACAAACATTTAAGCCTCTGGAAAATTATACATTAAGTGCAGCCTATCGTATCAATGCTACACCAGATGTAGTTATACACCCGATGGTTTTGTATCGGAAATATGAATACCAGAAAGATCCATTCTTTGAAGTAAATGCAGTTGTCAATTACAAAGATGGGTATTGGGTGGGAGGTGCTTATCGTCAGGATTATGGCATGTTCCTTATGGCTGGCTTCAAGGCTTTCAATAAAGTTAGCTTTGGGTATGCTTACAAACTTGCCAATAATAATGTAAACAACTACGGTAATCCTGCCCACGAAATCCAGTTTGGCATCCATTTGGGTAAAAAGCAAGAGCAACCTATTCGCACCTTACCAGCCTTTACACAGTTGAACAATCGGACTATTCGGGTAACTCCAGCAAAGATCGATACATCTATCCGCATAGAAATCGTTCGAAAAATGTTGGCACCACCACCGAATCCACTGGAAATGGAAATTGGTAATTACCTGATTGTGGGAGCTTTCCGTTACGAACAAAACGCCAGAAAATATATGAACACTGTCATTGCATCAGGTCATGAAGCTAAGATCGGATTTAACTCAAATAGACAATTCCATTACGTATACATCTATGTAGGTGATAATCTGGAAGATGTCAGAGCACGTGTACGACAGATTCGTACAGAGAAAGGATATGAAAACGCCTGGATCTTCAGAATTACAGAATAATCTCGCTCTATAATTTATATCAGAAAATGTTTGTCTTAAAAGACGAGCATTTTCTTTACCAGAACATTGCTGGATTCATTCTCATGCGCATAATTATATGTATTAGTTTGCTTGACCTAAAATATGTATAATAATAGACTAAAAATGTAGTCTATAAGCTATTGAGTCAAAAAAGCTTTTGTATAGAATAAACTGCAAAGTTGCTGATGCATAGAATTAACCCCAAGAAATTGTTTTGAACAGAATAAACCGCAGGCTTTCTGCTTGGATGTAATTAACTGCAAAAAATTCCATGCACCTAATTTAGGGCAACAAACTCTTGTGCATAGGATTATACGCATCATCTAATATTCCGGTGATATTCCTCTACCTCTCGCAGCACCAGTCGCAAACTCTCTTTTACAATATCACCCATGCTCTCGCATCCATAGAAAACACTGTTTTCGTAGTGATCTGCCAATTGATTGCGTAAATGCATTACATTTTCAAAGGGAGCAATATCATCATCTGCCATTACATCTGTCAACGCAAAGATTCGATTTCCGGTAGTATTCAAACGACTGGCAATCATTGACTTCTCTTCTGACTGATACTGATGGACACTTTCAGGCGAGAGCCTTGAATAGCCTAGTTCAATGATGGGATTATTTTGCTTAAAATATTGAGGGAGAAATACTGTTTTTTTACCTTCATAACTTTGCTGGTCAAAGTCTATGGCTCGAATGCGGTAGTGAATCTCATCAAAGTCCTGAGTAGCAATGATTACAAAATTGCTGCTGTGCATGTCTCCCAGTAATCGGACAAAACAACGTTCATTAAACTTGACAAACTCCTTTACCAGACGTATACTGTTCAGGTGCTTATCTTTAAGATGATTCTTAATAAACTGATTGCCTGGCACACCGGCTATATGTTCTTCCACAACTGTATCACCACTACTGATATAACTGATGCGATTAGGAGAAAGAATATGTTCCAGTTCAAGGCCATAAATGCGTGAAGCATCTGCCCGTTTGATATAAAAATAATCGAAGTTATCATTTAGTGTATTGACAATCCGTACCCGAAAAGGACGGGTATTGGCATATACACAGAGATCTACACGGTCTACTGTAAGATGTCGGGCTACAGACAAGTCTCCCCCTATCTTCAGCTCAACATACATTGTCTTAAGACCACGATAGATTTCATCAATGCGGTGAGGTGGATAAAAAACCGTTTCCCAGAGGGTATCTTTCCCTTCTTTATCATATAAAGTGATTGCATTGTCAAACTGAGCTATGTCATCATAATGAATAGGCAGCTTGATTTCGCGTCCGTATTTGATGAGATATTTCCGTAAATCCTGATTAATCGGATAGATACTTTTTTTTCTGCTAATGAAGGCCAATTTCTTTCTGTTAGGATGATTCTATGTAATCAATTTGATAAAAATTTGGAGATTGCACAAACCAGCATGACTTTTGTTCGTTTTTATAGTACATTTCTGGATGTAGAAAAGTTTTAAAGCAAGATCTATTACTAGAAACCTTCTAATTTTCAATTAACCATTCATGAAGAAATCTTTTTTTACACTGCTTACAGTTCTTCAGTCTGTTATGTTTACAGGACAGGGCATTGCCCAACAAGTAGAAGATCTGTATGTTCCACTGGAATTTCAGAGCGCCTATGCTAAGGGAACACGCAGTACAGATGGAAAGCCAGGACCCAACTACTGGCAAAACAAATCCGAATACGCCATTCAGGTAGAGCTTGTACCTGCAACACGCGAAATCAAAGGCAGCGAAACCATCACCTATTTTAATAACAGTAATGATACACTAAGTCAGGTAGTGATTCGATTGTATCCTAATCTATTTAAGAAAGGGGCTGCCAGAGGTGAAGATGTAGACCCAGGCGATGTTACAGATGGCGTTACTATCAGTTCATTGCAGGTTAATAACCGTTCAGTAGAAACTAAGCCTGGTCAAGGCAGAGGCGCTCAGGTACGATATAGCACAACCAATATGTTTGTGAGGTTGAGTCAACCTCTGTATCCTAAAACCAGTCTTAAACTAGCTATCAACTGGACATATACGATTCCTGCTAAAACACATATTCGGGAAGGCACATACGGTGACAACACATTTATGGTAGCTTATTGGTACCCACAAGTTGCTGTGTATGATGACATTGATGGCTGGGACCGTTTGGAATATAGAGGACAAACAGAGTTTTATAATGATTTCTCTACGTTTGATGTAACAGTAAAGGTTCCTCAGAATTTTGTAGTATGGGGTACTGGTGTATGGCAGAATCCGGAGGAATCATTGACTCAAACCTACTTAACCCGATATCTTAACTCCAAGAAATCGGATGAGATCACACACATTATCACGGCTGAAGATCTACAGAAAAAATCCATTACCCAAAATAAGGCTCAGATTCAGTACCACTTCAAGGCAGAAAATGTACCTGATTTTGTATTTGCAGCCAGTAACCGCTATCTATGGGATGCTACTAGTGCAATAGCGGAACCCAACAGACGGACTGCCATTAGTGCTGTATATGATCCTGCTTCTAAGGATTTTTATGAAATAGCTAAGTTCTCCAAGCAGTCTGTTGAGTATTTGTCTACAAAAATGCCGGGTGTACCTTACCCGTATCCAAACCTGACCATCTTTAATGGTTCAGGAGGTATGGAATTTCCGATGTTTGTTAACGATGCCTCTTATCCAATGGAAGAAGCAGCAGAGGTAGTGGCACATGAGATTGCCCATACGTACTTCCCATTTTATATGGGTATCAATGAACGTAAGTATGCCTGGATGGATGAAGGTTGGGCGCAGTTCTTACCGAATGGGATTCCCTTCCAGATTGGTACTAACACATTTTATCCACAACAATACAATGCATTGTATCTTTCCAGCGTCAATGGACGTGAGATGGAGATGCCAATGATGATGCCTAGTACTATTCTGGAAAATCAACTTTCGTATGGCTTTGCCTCCTATTTCCGACCAGCAGTAGCCTATGCTACACTACAGGATATTTTAGGGAAAGATAAATTTAAACAAGTGTTGAACGAGTATATGAGTCGATGGAACGGTAAGCACCCTTCTCCCTATGACTTTTTCTATACATTCAATAATGCAACCAAAGAAGATCTCACCTGGTTCTGGAAGCCTTGGTTCTTTGAAAGAGGATATAGCGATCTGAACATCAAGAAAGTGGAAACAGGCAAAACCACTAAAATCATCATTGGACGCAATGGCATACTACCTGTTCCGATCTCTTTGACTGTCACCTTTACGGATGGAACAACGGATACGCATCATGAGACAGCCCGTGTATGGCAAAGTGGGGTAAGAGAGTTTGCGATTACAAAAAAGTATACAAAGTCTATTCAGAAGATTGATCTGGGTAGTCCGGAAATACCAGACATAAACATCCAGAATAATACATATTCTGTGACTCAATAATAAACATAAGTCATCCCGAATTTTGGATGCGAGTAAAACCCAAGCCATGTTTTTGAACAATGTGGGCTTGGGTTAATTTTTGCAAAATCTCTCTTTCTGATTTGATTTATTGTCCCTTACATTATTCTGCCACAGGCTTCTTCATTTTTTGCTTTCTTGTATCTATCCTTGTTTATAGTCCAGAACATCACTCTCCTTATCGTTCTGTCACTTTTTTGCTTGCCCAAAAAAGTAACCAAAAAAGGGCAAAAAATTCCAAAGCTTCGCCGCTCAGGGCCAACGCTAGGCCCGCGGAATTTTTATCCCTACGCACCTACACCACCTTCCACGATTAAAGTCGTCTTTGCTCTCTGTGTGACATTTATTAGCCTTTCTCAATGACATCCTTTACCCAAAATTCGGGATGACTTATGGTTATAGTCTATCAGAATCAAACTTTTAACCAGCTTTTAAGGACTGATTTGTCTTCACTGATTCTGCCGATGATTCTATACTTAGATTTTTTTAAGATCGTAGCACTTCTGGCTTTTTCCCGAATTACACAAAATGGATAGGCTCCGCTAGCATGGACAAAATAGACACCCTTACCTTCATTCACAAGAAAGCCTGTATGGTTGTCCAGACCTACTATATATAAACCTTCTCCGGTTTTCTCAATCTGTGTGATAAATTCCTTCAGCGACTTATTGCGAAAACGCTTAATATGTTCTTCACTCATCAGGGCCTTAATCATTTGTTCAGAGGGCATCTGTGCCAGTGCACTTCGATTGATTTCTAACCCTGCATCACGCAATACAGTAGTAACGAAATATCCACAAGCAATAGACCCTCGTCCAGGAACCTGTGTAGTTCCATTAAAAGACCAAAATGTTCCATACCAATATGGAAATATGTGATTATCTATAGCTTTTACAAAGGCAGTTCTACTATTACTGCTATTCGATTGTTGAGCGAGTTTTTTTCTCTCTCTTCGAATAGCAGCTAGTTCCTTCTTGTATTTTTCAGGTGTATTCTGTAACCAATGTTTGCTTAAACGCCAGGGTGAATAAAAAGCAATCCAGCATAAGACAAAAAGATACAGGATCAGATATCCTGTATTCTTTATAATTGGAAACCATTTGCTGTTTGACATCCTTTAAGACCAACCCTCCCGATACTGACGCTTCACAAACTGGTTTGCCACATCAAAGTTAGTGATTTTCATATTGGCACCATCCCAAAGCAATTTTTTACGTCCTGGGAAATCAAAACCGCCCTGTTCTCTTGGTGTTCTGTATAAGAAAGATCGTACAGCCAGATTGCCCATCAACACCATTTCTGTCAATGGACCGGCTTCATTAAAGGCAGAACTGGTATAAGTGCCATAGCCTTTTTTGCATGCATTCACCCATTGCTGCTGATGTCCATTGGTATCCCCTTCTACCAATGGGCGTTTAGGATCAGGGAGTACATAGTTTGCAAATTTTTCAGATGGAAACAACTTTGGATTTTCTCCAAATATTTCGGCAGCGAGAATACCTTGGCTCCCAATAAAAAGAAGGCCTCCATCTACACGTGCAAACACTTTTTCATAATCACATCCTTCAGGAAGACGTGGACGAATACCTCCATCATACCATGATACACTTATTTCTTTGTGTGATCCTTTTCCTGTGTTTGGAAACTTTAAGTGAATAGCCGCGGAAGGTGGGCATACATCATCGAAGAAAGCCTCTTTGAAGAAATCGCTATAGATTTGTCCCACAGAACATTCTACAGATGTTGGATAACCCAACTTAAGTGCCCGGAAAGGCACATCCATAAAATGACATCCCATATCCCCTAGTGACCCGGTACCAAAATCCCAGTATCCTCTCCAGCGAAACGGCATATAGGCTTCATGGTATTCACGAAAAGGTGCAGTTCCCAGCCATAAATTCCAGTCAACCTCTGATGGTACAGGTTGCGTTTCGCCTTTGTCTTTTGGAGATTTTACCCCCTGTGGCCAAACAGGACGGTTAGTCCATACTTCCACTGTATGCACATCGCCGATAGCACCCGATTGAATAATAGACTCTGTAAGACGAGTGCCTTTACCACTACTCCCCTGGTTACCCATCTGGGTAACCACTTTGTATTTCTGAGCAGCCTCAGTCAGCTGACGAGCCTCCCAAATATCATGTGCCAATGGCTTCTCTACATATACATGTTTACCCAATTGCATAGCAGCCATAGCAACCGGATAATGCATATGATCTGGTGTTGAGATAATCACCGCATCAATGTGTTTTTTTTCTTTTGCCAGCATCTGGCGGAAGTCCTTATAATAAGGAGCTTTAGGGAATTTTTCCCGATACTTTTTAGCCTGGCGGTCATCTACATCACATAACGCAACAATATTGTCTGTTCCGTTATTGAATGCCTGCTGGATATTAAAGTCTGCCTTTCCTCCACAACCTACAGCTGCAATATTTAATTTATCAGAAGGCGCGACAAATCCTTTGCCCAGTACATGACGAGGCACGATAGAAAAGCCGGCCAGAGCCAGCGAACTTTGTTTGATAAATGTACGACGTGAACCAGGGGTATCTTTTTTCATAATAGAAGGAGGGTATATTCTCTGTGGTTTGAGGGAATGTTTTAACGATATAGTAACGATGAAAGCGTGCTGGTTACTTACCAAATATCAGCATGACAGGTAAAAAAACAAAAGTCTCTCACTAAATTTTCAGAAATTTTTTGTTTTAAGATCTGAGTAACATCTCCAGAGATACAATACGCCGACACTCCTTCTGGCATTTATTGCGGATAATTTCGTGTACTTGATGCCTAGAATTATTGTTTCAAGTTTGCGATCCAATAACCCAGGTAATATTTAAGGCAAAATTATCACATAACTTATATTTTAAACCCTCTGACAATCATAGCGTTATCTAAACGACACCATTCTTAAATAGCTAATTCTCCTTTTAATGTATTTTACAACCTATGTATCAGAACCTACTTATAACGTTATATGTCTGCATTAAATATCTTATCGTCTGACCAGATAGATGTGTTAATTTGTATAAATAAGGAGTGTTTACCACTCAAATTTCCTTAATCTGTAAAAAGCTATTTACAGATTAAAAAAGCTCTGTTCGATATTTGTCTAAAAAAATAGTACTTTGTGTGCTTCTCTTTTCTTAGAGTAGAAGAAACTTATAACCTTATTTTGAGTATGCTAAAATCAATGACCGGCTTTGGCCTGGCCAGAGCGGCCAATACAAACATTAGTGTCAGCGTAGAAATCCGCTCACTGAATTCTAAAACACTAGATGTAAACTTACGATTACCCAAAAACTTTTCAGATAAAGAACTTGAGATCCGAAATCTACTGAATCAGATACTGGAGCGAGGCAAATTGAATGTATCCATTGATATTCAAGTGATAGGTGAAGTAAAACCCCGGGTGACTGTAAATACTCCGCTGGTAAGAGCCTATTGTCAGCAACTAAGAGAGGCAGCAATAGCGGCAGCAGTTCCAGAGGATGATATCTTCAGATTGGCTATGCAGCTTCCAGATGCCTACATATACGATACAGCGCCAGATGAAAATGCAGCTAAGGATTGGGCACTGATCCAAGAAACATTTAAACAGGCAGCACTGGCATGTGACGAATTCCGGATTAAAGAAGGAAATGAACTATCAGGTAAGTTAACAGAGTATATTCATAAAATCAGTACGAATCTGAATGCGGTATCAACCCATGATCCGGAACGATTACAAAATATTCGCACCCGTATTCGTGAACGTATTGCAGAAGTGGTAAGTGATGAACATTTTGACCCAAACCGATTTGAGCAAGAACTGATCTATTATATTGAGAAACTGGATATCAGTGAAGAGAAAGTACGATTAAAACTTCACCTGGATCATTTTCTGGAAGTATTAGCCAAAGATGACACACCAGGGAAAAAATTAAATTTCATCAGTCAGGAAATAGGTCGCGAAATCAATACGATCGGGTCTAAAGCCAATGATGCAGTCATTCAGCGCTTTGTAGTAGAGATGAAAGATGAACTGGAAAAGATCAAAGAACAGTCCTTAAATATTTTGTAATAAAGTCTCAGTGGAGAATGTCTGACGTTCTACCAATACAGAGTGATAACTATTTTTTAAGTAACCTGTACAACAAGTTACACTGAACCACTGACCAAAATCGAAGATTCACGATTCAATCAGTTTTATTAAAGGGTTTCGAACTCTCAGCTATGAATTTCCGTAAAAATGCCAGGTTTTTTGTTTGGCTATTGGTGTCCTATGTCCTTACGATTCATTATTATGGGCAATCATCAGGTACTCCGGTTCTAGAATCAAATTCCATTCATTCGTCTTATCCGGAGTATCTGGTCAAGGATAATACAAACAATCTGAGCCAACAATCTACGTTTATTGCTTATCAAGAACAGCCTGACAAAGAAATAGCTCTCTCTGATACAATGAAGAGTGAGGACAAAACTGAATTACTAGGAGCAGAAGGAAAAAAACAAAAATTGCCCTGGAAATTAAAACATCTGAATGCAAAAACTACTGCAAATAGTGAGCTCTGGAAAGCTTTTCAGAATGATCAGGTACAATTACAACTGGATTATACATCTCAGGGAATTATTGTCAGGAGTACTACACCTCTACAATTGCTTGATGTTCTCAAAAATCGCAAAGATGGAATAGCCATAGAACTTGTCAATCCGAAATCGTATACATGTGGGAGCAAAGAATATTATACAACTTTGGGAAGACGTACAGGATCATCATCTACCAATGGGACTGTATTAAAGCCTATCTATAAAAAAGAGTTTTTGCGTGATCTTACTAAACAGAGACAGGAATTTGAACAGTTACAAGCAAGTAAAGCCCGTTTATCAGGTTCTGCAAAAAATAAGAAAACAATTGATACAACGACATGGCAACCAGAAGCTGTTTCTGTGTTGGCAGGAGCAATTTCTCAGAATGATTCCTCAAAAACTGTCACGGCCAATTTCCTGATGATACATAAGAAACGAATTGTAGGAGTAGTACACTATACAGATATATGTGGAGATTTGAGCCTAAGAGATTCTTTGCCCCTGACACCTCAACTGGTTACCACACCGTTGGATTTTTCTTCAGATGACAAATCTTTTTCATTTCAGATACCGTTTGCCCGAAATAGCATAAGCCCAGACCATGCATCTATGGAAGTAGTTCGGGATACATTAAAAAACTACCAGATAGACCGAATACTCATCTATGCATTTGCGTCTATTGAAGGAATTGGCAAAATGAATAAGCAGTTGTATCAATCAAGAGCAGATAGTATTGTGGGATACCTGAGAAAATATATAGATCATAAAACAACCATTACAGTACAAACGGGTGAAAACTGGGAGTTATTTTATCAGCAATTGGCACAGTCACCTAATCCGGAATGGAAAAGCTGGTCCAAGACACGAATCAAACAGGAATTACAGAAGCCTAGAGTATTAAAGGTCTGGGAAAAATACCTGGATGAACAACGCAGTGCATCTGTACGCCTCGAGACCCACTTGAATGTACGAGATACCCTGACATATGTACAAAAATACTACAAAGCAAAAACAGCAGCCCAAGCTGCCGCATTACAAAGTTTCTACTATCGTCAATGTAAAGCCGGGAAATTATCCCCAAATATGCTATTCTCTGTTCGCTATCCTGAGACAGAAGAATACAATTCACTATATCATAACCAAATGATGATGGATTATGAATGTAATCGTCAACATTGGACAGAAGAACAATGGATCAATCATTGGCATAATTTACAAACCATTCTGACAGAAAAAGATAGCCAGACAGAAATGCAATACTATGCGATGAACTTTATTTTATCTGAATGGGACTTTGTCAAAAGCCAGAATTATAAGGAGAAAGATATACTAAAGCTTATTCAACAGGTCACCAGCAGTGATAAATACAAATCTTTTGAGACAAAAGCGAAGTCTATATTCTATATCAATACCTTGCCTGGCTATTTGCAGGCTGGCAATTACAGAAAAGTAAAAGAAGGAGTCGATTTTCTCTTTACTTATTATACTAGTCAATCAGAAGTGGTAGCCAACCGGAATACATCTCTCCAACTGGCTAATTTCCTGATTGAAATGGAAGCGTTTAAACCAGCAATTCAGGTGTTGGACAATTATCTGAAAAAGACTGCTTTTGATGAAAACATCTACACTCAGTACCTTAAATTGGTATCTTTACATCCAGATTACCAACAAAAAAGAGCCTATACTAAACTTCTGATTGAAGCCTCACAAAAATTATCTCCGGCTAAGTGGTGTGATCTTTTTATGGGAGACTGTGGTATTAATTTCCAGGTATTTGATGATTATGAACTTAGAAATCTTCACTGTGAGAAATGTGCTGGTATTGGAAATGAGGCTAAACAAAAAACAAAATAACAATTAAGTTTGATCGTTCATTTGATTTATCCTAATTTACTGTGTCTTAACTATCTGTAGCTTTGAAAAAATCATGATACATACAATCAACCCAGCCGCTCTAAACCGATATGCTAATGCATATGCCAAACATACATGTGACACGTTCTTTTCGCAACAAGACAGTGTTTCCGGAAAAGATATGGTTTCCTTCACAGATATTCCACAAGTAAACTATCTGATTCTATTTAAACTATTTACCAATTGGAAACAGGAAGCAGGCCGTTTACAAAGTCCTTACTTTGATTATTCTCAGGATGAGGTAAAGTCAGCACTCGAAAATCTGATGAATACTCTCTCCCGGTTCATTATGGTAAAACAGGAGGCATTTGAACCGTTAGTAGCAGATGCGGTGTCTGCCACAATCGAATTACTTCTTTCACCCAGAAATCAGTTTGTGAGTATTTTGAAATACATTGACTTTGAACCACTCACAATACAGCGATTACAGGATCATACCCGTTACATACGAATTAACCGTACTGTATGGGAAAGTCTGATTGCCAAACTACAATCTACAGGTCTTGAAAGTTCGGATGTATTATCATTGGATAAGGCTATTGCAGTGTTGGAAGATATTCTGACTTCAGAGGAAATTACATTGGATGACCCCGAAGAATATATTGCTCAATTTTCGGCACTGGTCCCACTTGAGGTTTCCGAGCTTGAAAAAATAGAAGAAGAAAAGAAGCCAGAGCCAGAAAAGAAAGTCTCTACATCAGGTTCTTTCTTTGACACACTAGGAGATGACCTTCCCGTTAGCTCACAAGAAAAAGTAGTAAAGCCTTTACCTAAAATACAGCCAAAAACAGAACCATTACCAATTGAAAATAAATCTACAGAAACAAAGCCAATTGAAAACCAACCTATTGATTCTAAGCCTATCATAACTCCAGAACTACCGCCAGTTGCTCTTAATGTAATACATGAAGTAAAGGCAGAGGACGTAAAAGTTGATATTGAAGAATTTGCAAAAGCAGCAAACAAACCATTGGTTTCTGTCCTTTCCGTAAAGAAGAAAATGGAAGAAACTACACTCAATGACACACTGAACAAAGATCTGACTACACTTAATGAAAAATTACGTAAAGAAGATAGCACGTTTATCGAAAAAGCACAGAACCAGCCTATTACCAGCATTAAGGATGCATTAAATCTGAATCAGAAATACTATTTTATCAATAGTCTGTTTGGTGGAGATAATATTGCTTTTGCACAGGCAATTTATGAACTGGAACAAACCAAAGACATGGATACTGCGATGAAACTCCTTCAGGTAAAGTATGCCCATTCATTGGGATGGGATCTTCAAAGTGAAGAGTATATAGCCTTTATAGATGTCATTGAAAGAAAGTTCATCTCCTGATCAAACTATTTCACCTATATATTTAAAATCCCTTCTCAAAATCAATGGTTTAGAGAAGGGATTTTTTTATCTTCATCCTCTCAAGTTCTTTTTTCTGTGTAGTTCCATCAGCCTAGTACATAAAAATATACTATCGGCTTCATGAATTAATTCTATAAATGAGTAATAAAAGAGTAAAAATTGATAAATATTTAAAAAACTTCTACAAACTCTAGTAAATACATAGACTTAATCATATCTTGCATACTAATTCTAATTTACTTATACCCAGATCTGGATAATTATGCTTGTAGCGGAAGAAACTATAGCTGTTCAACCCACTAAAAAAACAAACAAACGTACGTTGTTTATCGTTGGTGGATCTGTGCTGGTATTACTTGGCATTGTAGCATTCTTGTATTTAAACTCTACTACCTGGGAGTTAATAAAACCTTATGCATCTCAACTCCTCACTAAAGATCTGCTTTTCTTTGCATTGGTTGGTTTCTTTGCCCAAATGATTGATGGTGCTTTGGGTATGGCTTACGGCATCAGTAGTACCTCTTTTTTACTTGGTCTTGGAGTTCCGCCTGCTCTGGCAAGTAGCAGTGTCCATGTATCAGAAGTATTTACCGCTGGAATTTCCGGTTTGTCTCATCTTAAAATGGGCAATGTAAATAAGCAGTTATTCAAACGTTTGGTACTACCGGGAGTGATTGGAGCTGTAACAGGGGCGTACATTCTTACCAGTATCGATGGCGCAATAATTAAACCATACATCGCTGTTTATCTTCTTGTAATGGGCATTATTGTTCTTCGGAAAGCTTTTCGCAAAAAAACAGAACCTCGTGATGAAAAAACATTGGCACCTCTAGCCCTATTCGGTGGATTTATGGATGCAGTGGGTGGTGGTGGCTGGGGACCTATTGTGGCATCAACCTTATTAAGTAAAGGACATCAGCCCCGTTATGCCATTGGATCTGTAAATCTTGCAGAATTTTTCATTGCATTGGCAGGAGCCATTACATTTGTCACATTGATTGGCGCGGGAAACTGGCAAATTATTGTGGGTCTGGTACTTGGTGGCAGTGTAGCAGCTCCTTTTGCGGCCTATCTGTGTCAGAAATTCTCTACACGTACATTAATGATTATGGTAGGTGTTCTGATTATTGGCTTAAGTATCCGGACACTTGTTATGACATTCTTCTGAAATAGTTAGTAGCAACATTGACAAGGGTCATAGTTAAAAAACTATGACCCTTATTTTTTTACCAATCTAGAAGCTACTAATAATCCTCTATTAGCCAGCTGTTTACTACAACATCTCTCCATATATACATCTTTCTTTTTCTTATTCTGGATGGGTGTTGCTATCTTTGAAGCCATTCTTATGCAGAGCTTATTTAAATTGTGAAATTTTAACTTTATCTTTCTTATATGCCGGTTTGGTATCAAGCAACAATCCGTTATCAACAACCTGATGACAAGGGAATAAATAAGACTATCACAGAAGTTCATCTGGTGGATGCAGTTTCTTATACAGATGCAGAATCTCGTATTTATGATTCTGTAGCCAGCAATCTAGCTGAATTCTTCCTATCCAAGCTTTCACGTATGCGATTAAGTGAAGTGTTTTTTGTAGAGGATGGTGCTGAAACGTGGTATAAACTAAAAGTACAATATATCACTTTTGATGAGAAAACACAGAAAGAGAAGAAAGTACCTTATAACATGCTTATCAATGCTCCTGACCCACGTGAGGCCTACGATTTATTAAAGGAACGGCTGGGTAAAATACAGGATTATATAATCACAGACGTAAATATTACCAATATACTGGAGGTAATTCCTTATGAAAAAGAGAGTGAAGATCCGTTAAAAGGAGGTAATTTCCGTCCACTTTCAGAGGTGAAAGCAGAAAAAACAGAGCAGGGAGGGTAAACCCTTCTTACTCGGAACGAAATAGCCTTTGATATCAAAGGCTATTTCGTTTTATATACGTTCCAACCATCTAATAATCAAAGCGTTACTATAACAAACCTCTATTCATTGGCTGATTCTGACAGTTAAGAAAGCTTTTATAACGTTATACCCTATTTCCTCTTGAAAGAAGGATCAGAAAGTGAGTGTTTTGTCTGGATAAACAATATTTTACAAACACTACACTATGAAAACACTTCACATTTTCCGCTCTATTCTGGCATGCTTAATGATTGGGTTAGCCTTATTTAGTTCCTGTAAAAAACATGATCCTGATCCTGAAGTTGATCGGGAGAAGTTTTTAGGCACATATGATCTTACAGAAACCTGTAGTGGAAGTCCTGATACATATGAAATTACAGTTTCTGCAGGAGCGGATGAAAATGAAATTGAAATTAAGAACTTTTATTCTCCCGGTATTGATGTAAAAGCGACTATATCGGGAAATAAAGTTACGATCCCCTCTCAGAATTTTACTGGTCAATTTGAGGGAGAACCTATTACAGTAACATTCACAGGTAGCGGTACCCTTAGTGGTGATAAACTAACAATCGAGTATAGTGTTGCTATACCAGATTTAGGTAGTGATGAATGTACAGCAGTTGCCATCAAGCAATAAAATATAACTGATCGTTTATCTTTTATCCGTCTAACATCTTATGTTAGATGGATTTTTTATTTTAACACCCTTTTATATTTCTATACAACAAGCTATATGTGAACTACAAATTAGTCATATATAGCTTGTTATTATTTTTTTTCAGTTTACCTGTAACAAACTATCTGATTTTGTATCATACACTATGAAAGGCAATATCAATGGACTTACTAAACTTCAAACAGAGCGTTCTTCCCAGTAAAAACAAACTCTTCCGCTTCGCCAAACGATTCATGGGCAGTTCGGCAGATGCGGAAGATATTGTTCAGGATGTTTTCATGCGACTATGGGACATCCGCGAACGTCTGGACACATACAACAGTGTGGAAGCACTAGCGATGCAGATCACTAAAAATATGTGTCTGGGAAAGCTACGATCCAAGAAGAATTACTTCTCGTCTATTGAGGACCACGGTGATCATGTAGTTACCATGCCTTCTACCCTATTGCCTGACAAGAAATTTGAGCTTCAGGATACAAAAAAGCTGATTGAAAAAATCATTGAACAATTGCCAGCAACACAACGCATTGTACTACAACTGAGAGATATTGAAGAATATGAACTTAGTGAAATTGCAGAAATTATTCAGCGCGATGAAGCTTATGTACGTGTAAACTTATGTCGCGCCCGAAAAAAACTTCGAGAAACCTTAATACAATTGAATATACATGGAAGTTATTGAAGCACTACTGGAGAAATACTGGGAAGGTGAAACTACTATCGCCGAAGAACGCAGGTTAAAAGAGTATTTCACAAAGACAAAAGATATTCCTGCACATTTGGTTATATACAAAGATCAATTTGGCTTGTTTTCTGAATGGAAAAAGGAAGAGGAACTAAGCGAAGATTTTGATGCTCAATTATCTCGCAAAATACAAACTGAAGCACGTGTTCTCGCTCTTAAACCACGAATGGCCTATTGGCAATGGGCAGCAGGTATTGCAGCCGGAGTGGCTTTGTTTGTGATTGGATTCTACAGCGGCAACCAAAATCCATCTGGTCAGCCTCAACTTTCAGATTTACAGAATGAGATGAAGAAACTTCGGGAAACAGTTGTAGTATCACAACTTAAGCAAACATCCGCCAGTGAACGCATCAAGGGAGTGAACTATGTGTATGACATGAAAGAAAAAAGTCCGGAAGTAATTGATGCTCTAATTGAAACACTTAATACAGATGAAAATTCCAATGTCCGTCTGGCAGCAGCCAATGCTTTATTTACATTCAAAGATATTTCCAAAGCACGAACTGCACTGATTGAATCTATCAAAAAGCAGGAAGATCCTTCCGTAAAGATTGCTCTGATCAACATCATGATTGCCATGAAAGATAAAAAAGCAAAACCGGCAATTGAAGATTTTCTGAAAAAGGAACCTATTCCACAAAATATTAAGGAGAGTATACGAAAAGAACTTCAGTCTATTTAGAAAATAAGTTCTTAAAAGTAACCCTGTATTTTTCATGCAGGCCAGTAGACTATTACCCAATCACCACTTATTTATTATTATCAAAATGACTCTATTAACTATTACATTATCGACTAAACAAGATCAAACAACTATGAAAAAGTTTATTATTATCCTTACTCTCCTTGTATCTCCGATCCTTAGTTATGCACAGGATTTTAAATTTGAGGTGAAGTCAGCCAATAAAGTCAAAATTGGCACTATCCATGGCCATATTACAGTCGAAGGACATACAGGAAAAGACATTATTGTGACAGGAAACAAGTGTATGACAAATGAAGAAGGAACAGAAGGACTCAAACTTATTTCCGGAGATGGAGTCAGCGATAATACCAATGGATATTGCCTCAATATACAGGAAAGTAATGGCACTATAGTGGTTAGAGGCGTTTCCAATAAAAATCATAACGTAAAAATTCTGATTCCTGAAAAGATGAATATAATCATACAGTCATCCGGATGGTCTGCAAAAGACATTACAATCAATAACTTTAAATCTGAGTTGGAAATCAAAAGCGAGTATGCCTCTGTGGCAATGGCTAATGTAACTGGGCCTGTTGTGTTAAATGCCACATATGGTAAAGTCAAAGCTGTTTTTGATAAGATTAATCAGGATAGACCAATATCTATTGTAGCTACTTACAATAACCTGGATGTAACTCTCCCTTCGGATACCAAAGCCAATTTGCGTCTGGAATCAAGTTATGGAGATATTTATACAGACTTTGATGTAAAATCATCCTCTCCCTCCTCATCAGAAGACGATCTGGAAAAGATCAGCAGCCATACAGTTACAGGTTCAATCAATGGTGGTGGCGTAGAAGTACATCTGGAGTCTCCTTACAAGAATGTATTTCTGCGAAAAAAGAAATAACAGATTATCACCATACAGGAAGATATCCTTATCACTTATATAATCCATACAACCAGATAGGTAAGTTAAAAAGTTTATCTGTCTGGTTGCATACATACTACTCATCTATGAAAACAATCTTCTACCTGTTATCTCTTATGTGTACACTTCCTCTGGTAGCTCAGAAGAAAGTAGAAAAAATGTTTCCGTACACAAATGGGAAAGAAATATATCTGAACCTCAAATATGCCTCAGATATTCATATAAAAACCTGGGATAAAAACGAAATCGGCATCGCAGCATCTGTTAATATAAACAACAATGCGAATAATGACAATTTCGTATTAGAGTCCTCTACTACAAAAGATTCTCAGATTGAGATAAAAGGAAATATTAAAGATCTGAAACTAATTTCTACAGTCCCTACAAACGTACAAAGTGATAGTAGAGGAAATTATTATGGAGACAATAGATTCTGGGATGATGAAAATAAAGTCTACATATCTTCAGGACCACAGGTATTTATTATAATCGATTATGATATCTATATTCCTGAACAAGCAGCTTTATTGGTTAAAACAATCAGTGGAAATGTATTGGTAGACTATCTGAAAGGAAAATACCGACTGGAAACTATCAGTGGAAAAATAGATTTGAAGACCGCAGCAACTACAAAATGTGATTTTAGTCTTCACACCATTACAGGTGATGTATACACAAATCTTGCACTGGAGTCTCCTCAAGCAAAAAATGGAGAACTCAGCCGTGTAGGAGGTCAGTATGACCGGGATCTGAAGTTAAACAATGGTGGAGAAAAGCTTGTGTTAAAAACAATCAGTGGAAATATTTATCTCCGAAAGAAATAAAACCCAACCATTTATTCATAAAAAAGCCTCTTACTCTGAAAGAAGAGGCTTTTTGTTATTCTATTGAGCTGTGTATGTTATTGTTAAGCTCTTTGTGTCGCCATCGTCGGTATTGTTAGGTAGTTTAGAAGGCTCCAGAGTAATTTGCTCACCAGAAGTCAGATTTTTTACTGGTTTTTCCCAACTAACAGCTACCTTGAGAGTCTCAGCATTCTTTCCTTTTAACATTTCTACCACCAGTTTGTCGTCTTCATGTATATAGAAGGCATCTGTGTATAAATTCTCTATCAGCTTGCCAGCAGGAATTAACTTTGACTCATACAGAATTTTATCCTTGGACCGAATACGCCATGCAATATCACCTGTATTTGCTTCTTTTAACTTGATATTGGCAATTCCTACTGATACAAATCGCAATTTACTACGATCAATCTGATACTGAATGGATGCGATACTCTCACCTGCAGTTACTTTGTTAGTACCATCTGTAATATTCAAAGAGACACGAAAAGGCAATGGCTTTTCTTCCACTTTATTTAACGAAGTATATGGTAAAAAGACCTTAACTGCACTTTGTGGTTTACTGATCTGATACGTTACAGCAGTTTTTGAGGTAGGATTGATCCGTTTTACATCTTCATTCAATACAGTAATTTTCCGAAACAATTCTGTCACTTTATTTTCCTTACCTCCATCCATGATTTCCAAAGATTTTTGTTCTTTGGTATCAAAATAGATTTTGGGAAGCGTATAGGGAAGTGAAAGAGTAACACCATTTACTCCTGCTACTAATGTATCTTTCAGTTTTAATAAAGTAGGCAATACTGCTTCTCTAACGGTTTGTATAGTCAGATCCGTTTTTGCCTCTTTACGGGCAATCACATAGGGGTTGTTAGCCAGGTGAATTTGCAATGAAAATTGCTTGGAAGGCTGCTGACGTACGTTAGGATCTTGCAATAAGATCTGATAGGCAGGATAAAACACCTCCATCTTTCCACTTGTAGCAGATTTGCTCAAGGTAAGCAATCCAGTTGAATCGAGCTTTGCCTGTCCACTAATCACTTTGCCATTATGAATATTTACAATCTCTTCTGTATTTCTGGGTTGATATGTTAACCAAGCAGTTAATGGAGGCAGGCTACTTCCCACAGTTGCTTTATAGTCAAATGTTATACTGGTACCTGTTACTCCTTCATGAGTGGAAAAAGGATTGACTTTAAAAGCAGATAGTTGTACAGCAGGAATTTTGTATTTTTCAATTCTTAATACTATTTCTACCCCATTGTTTTTCAGAGAGGTAGTCTTAACAGCTTTAGTATCAAAAGTCCATTCTCCGGTTATTCCAGCTACATTATCAAAGGAGGGAAGCGGTTTGCCATCTTTGGTACGCAATACACGCGTTTTATTTAATCGGATCAGGCCAGTCTCAATACTTTTCTGAAGTTTTAACCGAATAACGTCCCCTTCACAGTAAGTAAACTGCAATTCGTCTTTTAGATCCACATTAGCAAAGGCGGTAATATCTTTTGCTTCCTTTTTAGACCCTGGCAGTGCAAAGATGTCTTGTTCCAACTGCCCAACCTCGTAACGCTTTCCTGCTTTATCTATTACAGCAATTTGCTGAGGCTGTAATGTAACTGCATAGGTAGCAGGCTTGGTAATAGCCACCTTCTGAGTATGAATATTTTCAAAACGACCCGCTTTTTCATTGTAAGCATTCAATGCGAAGGTTACATTGTTTGCTCCTTCAGGCAATGCCGTACTCGTAAATGGGATAAATAACTCAATTCCGGTATTCCGCAATCCCTGTGCTTTGTTTTGAGGCATTAACACGATTTCATCTGCAAAGTGAACACCGACATAGTTACTGGATTTCTTATAACCCGGAAAATCATACGCCTGATACACTGGCTCATTACTGGCATCACGGATACCTGCATAGAATGTCATTCGCACTTTGCCCTGCTTGTCTTTCATACCATTATACTCAGCATCTGAAATCAGAAACTCACAACTAAATAATACTGCAATACCTCGTATCCCTTCTTTGGTAGCATTGGGATTGACATCAATTTTATAGACGTTAAACTTCTTATTGGCAGGGTTAACTACCTGAGCCATTGAAAAAAGACAGGAGAAGAAGGCAACACTATAGAATAAAACTATTTTTTGCATGTTTTTAGGATTGATTAAAAAACTCTTTTAGAGGTTATCTCAAATTATTATTAAAGGCTGCTCTTTTCACGTATTTAATAATGATCTTCCCATCGTTGGTGTTATCACCAACGAGTTGTTTCCCATCATGTAGGTTGGTGAGAACACCAACCTGGGGCGTGAAATTGAGGCTCGCTACAAAATCTGATTGCTTAGCTTCTTTAATAATAATTTAGACATCCTCTTACTTTTATAAAGCGTACATTATTCTCGTCTTGGTTCTTTTATAAGAATGCAGCATAGATAACAGATAAAATAGTATCTTTTTTAAACGACAATTACTTTCATGTATTGCCTTGAGTTCAGGAAATCCTCACTGTTGTGGCCTTACAACTATAATTCCACTCTGTCCAGAATTTTTCAAAATATACTGTCCTATTGGTACTGAACTTACAGCTACTTTCTTCTGGTCTGATGAAGCATGAAGCAAATAAGCATGATTCCCTTTGCGAATGGCCAATCCTACATGTACTACATCCAAACCTTTGATATTGGTAGTAAAGGCAATGATATCTCCATCCTGCAATTGAGATTCGATCTTCCCAACTGTTGCTTTAGGAATATAATAACGCTTTTGTGTATTCAGATTTCTTTCTACGACTTGAAGGGCTGCCAGGTTTTGTTTGTCGGTTAATTGTACATAAGCTTGTGGATGAGTTGTCATAAAATCAATATTCTTCTCATAGGGAACACCACCCAGTTTTTGTGTAATGTCCTCCATTTCTCCTCTACTCTGTTTTTCTGATAACCATTCTGTGAGATAGTGTAAGCGGGTTGTATACTTTCCAGCTTCTCCACCACGATACCGGATTGTTGTTAATGTCTGGCAATAGGCTGTAAAATCCTGGTTCTCCATTTGTATAAGCTTTGCCAATGTCAGCGTCGTTTCGAGAAAAGTTGTACAATCAAAGCCTCGCAGATTCACAACCAACTGTTCTTCTTTACCCGTTTCCAGTGTCTTCGCAACATAGGGTTTACCTATCAGCATTTTTCCAATGGCGATCATACGTACTGGAAAAACCTTAGTAATCAGGGAGTCCCGATAAGAAACAATTTCTGTTATAGTTTTTTGATCAGCCTCTTGTACAATAACTGTAGTTTGTGCGTTTAATGATAAAGAGACAAAAGAAAAAGCCAGGAGTGTATAGACGCAAATAATCTTTAGCATAAAATGTATCGTTGATCGACTCTCTAAAAGTAGTATTTCTAGTAGAATGTTCTATAAACTGCAACCATTTCTATATTTAATGTGTCTTATTCCTGTAAATAATCCCCAAGTTGTATGAGAAAATGGCATGTAGAATGGCTCCTTGTCCTTCCTCTCTTTGGTGCCTGTGAAAAAGACCAGAATACATCTGTTCAGTTTTATAATGAACAGGCAAATATCGTGATTCGTAATGGTACAAACTATACAGAATGTATGGGATATTGCACAGGAGAACTATCTGTTGGACAATCGATTTCCTCTTTGCAGCGTATCAGTAACAACGGACAAAAGATTATTATGCATACATGGAAAACAGATCCTGTGATCTGGAATCAGTTATTAAACAAGATTGATACACAACAATTAGCGTTACTGTCTCATCATATTCCCTGCACAGATTGTAAGGTTGGTGGCACCGAATGGCTACAGATACAACTTAACAATAAGGTGTATACAATTAATTTTACACAGTCTGATAGTCTTCCTGCCCTCTCACCTCTACTTACAGAACTACATCAGCTATATATGCAGAAAAAGCAGTAGCTCAACACTTACTATTAATCCTTTTCCCATTTACGGGTTATTCTTCCGGATTGCTGATGAATTACATATTTCCTTTCAGCGGCTAGCTTTAGAATACGTTTTCGAAGCAATTTAGGATAAAAGTAGCGAGTGACCATTCCATATCTTCCTCGATTGGAGACTAGTTTTAACTGACTTAGGATATCATAGGTAGCAGCAGCACAGCGCATTCCAACAAAGGCATAATCATAGGGAGGAGTGTTTTGATAAGCTTTATGGATAGAATCTATCCTTTGGTATTGTACCCAGGTTAAAGGAATGGTAACAGTTATATATTTCATTCCAACAGAATCACCCATCCATTCTGGCATTCCCTGTGAGAAAAAATGGCTATGAAAGTTTTTTTCTATTCCCAAATACATGAAATTTTCCCTTAGGACCAAATCCGGTTACCACACTATCTGTTTCTATACTTACATGGCCGCCATGCATCCCTCCAAACCATTTCTTTTCCAGAAACTTAAATTCCTTTTTGGGTTTTGATCCATACAAAAAATGGACTTTGATAAATTTTATGGTATCCCTTTCAGCTGCATCTATATCTGTACCCGCATATACAGACACTGGCATGCATACTAACCATAGCAACCAAAGCATCTGTTGCATCATGTATTATCTTATAGATAGATTGAGAGATTAATCAAACCGGATTGCTTTTACAGGGTTAATCCGGGTAATGACAAGGGTTGGGATAACTAATATACCTAGCACCAATATCAGTACTACAGCATTCAGTAAAAGAATCAAAGGAAAATCCCACTGAATGGGTACAGTGCTCATATAGTATGTTTCCGGGTCTAAAGGTATGATTTTGAAAAAATATTGAAGGGCACAAAAGCCTATTCCTATCAGATTGCCCCATAGCATTCCCATACCGATAAGCCGCAATCCTCCCCATAAAAAAATCTCCTGAATTTTCAGGTTACGAGCTCCAACAGCTTTCAATAAACCGATCATTTGAGTACGCTCCATAATCAGAATAAGTAAAATTGCTACCATGTTAAAGCATGCTACAAATAAAATTAGGGCAAGGAAAATGGTAACATTTCGGTTTAGCAAAAGCAGCCACTCAAAAATCTGATTGTATTTATCAGTGATTTTGACCAGATTCATGGAGTACTCCATCTTGTCAAATACTTTCTTGGTACCAGTTTCCATATCAGTAAAGTCCTTCAGAAATATCTCATAGGTACTTACCTGGTCACGGCTCCAATCATTGATACGACGTAGAAGATTTATATCACAGAACACCGTATTATCATCAAACTCCTCCATTCCTGTCTCATAAATACCACTTACCCGGAGTTTACGCACTCGTGGAGGATTTTGCATAAAATACACTAATACTTCATCATTTATCTTCAGTTTAAGCTGACGGGCCAACTTATTGCTGAGTACAATATCACGTGAGAAACTGGTATCTTTCCATTGAATGAAGCTGCCCTGACGCAGGTTGGGAGCAAACATAGGCAGATCAAAATCAGACCCTACTCCTTTCATTACTACCCCCTGTACCTCAGTATCTGTCTTTATAAGTGCCGCTTTTTGAGTAACACCTTGTATGTGAGCTACCTCTGGAATATTCTTATAATTTTTGTACAAATCTGTATTGATTGTGATTGGCGGCTCTTCGTAGGATCGGTTCATTGAAAACTCAGATACCTGTAAATGTCCGCCAAAGCTGAAAATCTTCTGATAGATTTCCCGCTTAAAACCTCCCAGAATAGCAAAAGAAATAATCATTACGGCTAATCCCAGTGCTACACTGGCTACTCCAATTTTTGCTACGGTAGCAGAAAAGGATTGTCCTTCTGTATGTCTGATCCTGGCAGAAATAAAGGCCGCAATATTCATAATAGTAATAGTTTATACTTTTTCACATGATTCCAGACAGTACCTGCCAAAATCATGTTACACTAAAGACAAAATACAGACATGGGATTACATCTATAATATATGAATCACCCTGTTTTTTCTCCAATGTTACATTGCTTTTATCAAATAAACAATGGACACGATTCGATTGAATTCGCTACTTTTGTATAAATGGCGTATTTTCCCGCATCTCAAATCATTGTATTTTCCTATGTTTTCATTGTCGTTTATTCCGTACCAACCGCTCCTGACATACCTGCTTATCTTAACTACAGCCTGTCATTCGCCATCTGTTAGTTCGCAAACTTCTGTCAGAAAACCTTCTTCTACCGTAAACCAGAAACCTGTTTTAGCGCTTCAGACAGGAGCAGAACAATTCAAGGAGTATATCGCAGACTTAAAAGGAAAGAGAGTGGCACTGGTTGTAAACCACACCTCTCTGGTAGGCAAAACCCATCTGGCAGACACACTGTTGAGCCAAAAAATAAATATTGTAAAGATATTTGCACCTGAGCACGGGTTTCGGGGAGATGCAGATGCAGGGGAACATGTAAGCAATACAATAGACAAAAAAACGGGTCTGCCACTTATTTCTATTTATGGGAAAAATAAGAAACCCTCGCCTGAACAACTTAAGGATGTAGATGTAGTCATATTTGATATTCAGGATGTAGGAGCCCGGTTTTATACATACATTAGTACTATGCACTATGTGATGGAAGCGTGTGCAGAAAACCAAAAAAAGTGTCTGGTACTGGATCGACCCAATCCCAATGGACATTATTTTGATGGACCTGTGTTGAAACCTGCCTTTAAATCATTTATTGGTATGCATCAGATTCCTGTTGTACATGGCCTTACTGTCGGAGAACTGGCTCAGATGATCAATGGAGAAGGATGGCTTGCCAACAACGTTAAATGCGATCTAAAGGTTATACAGGTGAAAGGTTATACTCATCAAACTCCTTATGTATTACCTGTACGTCCTTCTCCTGGTTTACCCACTGAAGTGTCTATTCGTTTGTATCCTTCTATCTGTTTCTTTGAAGGAACTACTATTAGTCTAGGTCGTGGAACTGATTTTTCATTTCAGGTAGCAGGAGCTCCCAATCCTATCTATGGATCTTTTACATTCACACCCAAAACAACTGCGATTGTTAAGAATCCACCTCATGAAAACCAATTATGTTATGGTAAGGATTATCGGCAGGATACTACACGTCATTTGACCCTAAAGTATCTTCTTGACTTTTACAACATGACTCCGGATAAAAGCAAGTTCTTTCTTACTACCAAACACTTCGATTTGCTGGCAGGAAGTGAGGAACTGAAAAAACAGATTCTAGCAGGTATGACTGAAGAACAAATCCGGGCTACCTGGCAAAGTGATTTACAGAAATATGCCACTATGCGTAAGAAGTATCTTTTGTATCCGGATAAATAATAAAGAGTTATTGTTTATCAGTGCTTCAAACTCCTGCTTTACTATAGCAGGAGTTTTTGTTTTGCACGATTATTATTTTAGTATCTTCAACACAATGATGACCAGAATTATGTTCATCTGCATGTTTGACCGGAATTCTGGTCAAACAAAAAAATTATCAGGATTCTGCTAATTCATGGCCGTGATCAATATTCTGATAGTTTTCAAATTTGATCAGTATTGTGATAGTTTTTTCTTCTGAGTAGAAATCAGATTTTAAGTGAATAGAAAAAAGTTTGAGCGGAACTCCAATCATTTTTCCATATGTAGTAAGAAATGAATAAAGCATACTCCACTTTTAACCAACCAACATTTCACGTAAAACGGAAACAGAACGCAATTCACCAAAATTGTCTACATGTAGCCGATAAAACAGAAGCACATATTCAAGGATACGTCTTCTCTGACCATTGGTAAGAGGTACATGTTTATGATAGGGAGATTCAATTAGCTTATCAAATCGTTCTTCATCTTCTTTGGCGTAATTCAGTAACTGAAACTCTTCTATCTGAGCAAATACCTCTCGTGCTTCGGAAGGTGCAAAACCAAGATATTGTGCAAAACTTAACAGAAACTGAATAGGGAAGTTTTCATAATGTTCTGTTTGTTGATCCAGGTACAGAATTGATTGGTACAAAAATTCAAACAGTGGTTCGTTACTGCTTTCTTCTTTCAGAGCTTTGTTAAAAACTTCACTCATAAATAAAGCAATGCCTGACTTCATGAAATTATAGGGTACATCTGTAAGTGGATCACAACATTTGATCTCTGAAAGCCTCATAATGTTTCCTCCCTCACGATGATATACTACCAGATCAAGTAATGTAAGTGGCTGAAACAATGCCATCTTGTTTTTTCCTTTTGAACTTCTTGCTCCATTTTCTATATAGGTTTGAAGTCCAAACTCCTCTGTATAAATCTTTATAATAATGGAAGTTTCCTTAAATCGAATATAGTTGATGACAATGCCACGAGTCTTAAAAAGCATAAAATCAATTCCTGAATTTTGATGAATAGAACAATTGGATATAGCTTCCTATCAAGATATTTTCATCATACTACTATATCCTATCATAACACATTAAGCTTAAAAATACGAAATAAATCGCGATTTATTCTATAATGGCGATCTTGGTTACAAATTTTTCGGTTCCATCATCACTGGACGAAAAGATCAGATACATTCCAGAACTCACCCGTTGGCCTTTGTAATCTTGCACACTCCAAACAGCAGTCCCGCCATTGGCACGTGTCTGATATACTAAACGTCCAGCCATATCTGTAATCTTTACAATAGAATTTGCTGCCAGTCCTGAAATACCAACTGTTCTGGAGAAACCCGGACGTACTGGATTGGGAAATACTTTTACCTGACTATGGGTTGTTGTGGCTGCTGTAGCTGTACCTCTGTAAGAGATTAGCCCAGCATCTGTAGCAAAAAATACTTCGCCAGTGATAGGCTGTATTTCTATATCTAGAATATTATCAGAAAGTAATGGTGTAGTGGCTGCTGTAAAATGTGCCAGTTGATTCGTAATATCTGCATCAAATAGCCAGGCACCATTTTGTGACCCGAACCACTTGCGGTTGCCACCATCAATATAGATACTAGTCACTATCTCATCCCGAAGTACCTGACGACCTTCATATATTGGTGTTATAGCATCTATTGCCTGGCTTTCAAATACTTCCCATGGGTTGAAGAAATAAGCAGCACCTCTTCCAGTACCCACCCATATCTGCCCCAGTGAATCCTTAACTACTGCATACACACTAGCATTGGGTAATCCTCCCTGACCAGTAGTGGTTGACAATAGTTTCCCGCGATTATTAGCAGAATCAAAAACCCATAATCCTCCAGAAGATAGTGGCATCCAGAAATGCTGATAGTCATCCATTATGAATGAAAGAGCTTGTCGCGCAGCAAAAGTACTAAAGGTATATCCTTTCCAGATACCCTCTATAGTTCTTGCATATAATGAAGGCTCACCTGAAAATGCACCGTATATCAGAACCCACAATGTTCCATCTATATCCACTGTCATTCCTGTCACTTTGACTGAAGCAGGCGGAGCCCCACTCTCACTCAACCGCTGCCAATTGCTATCAGGACTTTTGACAAGAATACCCTCTCCAAAAGAAGCGACATAATATGTTCGATTCACAGGATTGTATATTGAAACAATCAGATCTTTTGTAGTAGGAACACGTCTGGCTACATCACTGGATTGCGAAGTATAGTTCTGCCAACCACTGGAAGTAAAGACACTGAATCCAGCAGTATCCTGTCTAGCAGTATAACTGTTTGTATAACCACCTGGCAATGCAACAATTTCACTATCCCAATGTTCCAGTTGTTGAAAAGGCCCTGGGACTGTTCCACTGGGAGCATATTGCTGAAAGTCACCTTTTTCATTGCTCAACAATCCACTTACAGCATCTGCAATCCAGATAACCCCATCTGAAGTGTATTCAGCATCAGAAGGTGATACAATCAATGAATGTGCTAATGTTGTAGTTGCTTGTCCATTCCAAACAATTATTTTTTGTGGATATCCCACCAATAGCTTCTGTTGGGAAACTTTCAGAAATAAAGGCTTAGCCTGAGGAAGTTCTGTTGCCTTTGACCACTTTTCATTAGCTAATTTAAAAATTTCATTGGTAGCATAAACGGTATAAATTTGATTGGCAAATGCAGCTATCAGTGTAGCAGCGCCCGCAGGGACACCTTCTGAGCTAGAAGTATGGCTCCAACTAGCAAAGTCCAGTAAGTTAACTCCCGTGAGAGGTGCAAACAGTACTCCACTGGCAGTAGCCAGATAGATCTTTGTATCCAGAATAGCGGTTCCATAAATGGCGAGAATAGTTCCATTGGTTCCTAGGTTCTGGTATGTTTCTTTGATCTGATGTGATGAAAGGTCTACCACTACTACACCAAAGTCATATGCCAGATAAGCTAGTTTGTTATTTATCAGTATATGATTATTCTGTTTGCTGGTAGTAATACTGGTTGAAGAAGCAATAGAAGTGATTGTATAAAGCTCAGTACCTTGAAGCAGATCAATTTTTCCATCAGTATAGGCAATGATTACCGTTTCTGTCTGAGAATCATAGGCAATCTTACTAATAGAAGTACTACTGAAACCATCCAGTTTAGAAAGAACATTTACTTGCTGCGTTTCACTATCATAGGAAAAAAAACTACCTGTACTTCCTGCATACACAATATTTCGTGCAATTGCCACTGACTTCATAGACTGGTATGAAGCATGTGTACGCCATGTTCCAATGGGTATATTCTGAGCGAAAGTTGCCTGTAACAGACATCCTGTTACAATAGCTAGAAAGAAGATTCTATGATACACAACAAAATATCAGACTAATAATGAAATAGTGTCTCTATTTTCTAAATCCCTAATGCGTTGGTTGTTCCTTACTCTTATCCTGAAAGATGATACTGTCTTTGATTTTAGAGAGCGGATTAATAGCCAATATAATACTTAACACCGTCAAAACAGCGCCCATGATAAAAGGTGCTCCTGGAAAATATACAGGTGCTTGTGAACTTGTAAAATAACCAAACAAGTAGGTCATCAGCAAAGGGCCAATAATTGAAGTCACACTGATTAGTCCAGTAAGTGCCCCCTGTAGTTCTCCCTGCTCATTGGGAGGTACCTGTCCGGACATAATTCCTTGTAAAGAAGGTCCCGCTAGCCCACCTAACGCAAAAGGTACCATAAACGCAAACATCATCCATCCTTCTGATGCAAAAGCAAAACAGGTAAATCCTATCACATAAAATCCTAATCCAATATATACCGATAACTTGGAACCTAACTTAGGAATAAGAATGCGGTTGAGACCTCCCTGTACAATGGCAACCATTAACCCAACAAAGCTCAGAGAATAGCCTACCCAATCTTCTTCCCATTTAAATTTTTCCATCGTGTAATAGGTCCATGTACTTTGTGTAGCATGTCCTGCCAGAGAGATACACACAAACGAGGCAACCATACTGATAATTATAGGATAACGTTGTAATTGTAGTAGTGACCCTACCGGATTGGCTCTTTTCCAGTCAAACTCCCGCCGATTTTCTTCTTTCAAAGATTCTGGCAGAATAAAATATCCATATAACCAGTTTAATAAAGTGAGTCCGGCAGCAACAAAGAAAGGCACTCGGGGACCATAATGACCCAATATTCCTCCAACCGCAGGGCCTATAACAAAACCAACTCCAAAAGCAGCTCCGATCATTCCAAAGTTTTGTGCACGTTCTTCCGGTTTACTGATATCGGCTATATAGGCTCCTGCGGTAGTAAAGCTAGCTCCGGTAATACCCGCAATCAGTCGTCCAACAAATAACCAGGCTAGGTTAGGAGCAAAACCTAGAAGCAGATAGTCAACACCAAATCCAAACAATGATGCCAAAAGCACTGGACGCCTACCATATTTATCACTCAGCCCACCTAGTACAGGCGAAAAAAGAAATTGCATAATAGAGTAGGCAAATAACAACCACCCTCCATATTTTGAGGCATCACTCACACTACCACCTGTCATTTGCTGGATTAGTTTAGGTACTACAGGAATGATAATACCGATCCCAATAACATCTATAAGCAGAGTAATAAATATAAAAAGTAAAGCAGAGGTACGTTTTTCAGCCATAATGCAATGCAGGAATAGGCAGGCAAGTTACAGATTTTTGGCTAACGACTTCTGATTTATGTCCGAATAGGAAACTTGTAGAAACAAAAAATCCCGGTAGTTTGTAGAGAACAAGCTATCGGGATTACAACGAATGTCTGCAAGAATACCTATATTTTATACTTTAGTGTAAGTCCGCCGTAAAAATTTCGACCAGGAGCTGGATTATAAAAGCGGTTGCCAACTGCATTCAAATCGTTCCCCAAACTGTATTTTTCATCTAACAGATTGTCAACTCCGCCAAATACGTTAACGTTAAACCGTTTGACATCTTTCATAAAACCCACTCTACTTCCTAGTAGCTTATATCCTGCTGCAAAAAAAGTATTGCCATCATCTACTGGCAGTTTATCTGTATAACTAAACGTTGTATTCAAATAAAAGCCCACAGTAGAAACAAGATCCAGACCTGTGACTACAATATTTGGGGCAATGCCTGTAAGTTGCTTTCCACTCAGGTCTGTACTGCTTTGGACATACTCTTTGAATCGAAAATTATTGCGAGTGTATGATACCCACACTCTGGTCAAGGTGAAAGCATTTTGGAGAATATGTGGTTGAAAAACAATGCGACTTTCAATACCTTTCTGGGATGTCTTACCTGAATTTGTATAGAAGTCTGCTCCAGCATCTGTCCGTCGACTTACAATAGTTTCATGTAGCCCAAATGAAAACGCCGTAATATCAAAGGTTAAAATATCTCCCAGTACACTGCCACGCGTACCTATTTCATAATTTATCCCTTTTTCTGGATTCAAAGAAGTATTAAAAGTGGCTGTAGAAGGCCGGATTTCGTCTGTGGTTGGTGTAGAATAGCCATAGCTGATACTTCCAAATATAGACATATTGGAGGTTATTTGTTTCAGTAATGCTACTCTTGGAAGAAAGATAGGATCAAAGTGTCGGTTTTGTGGGCCTGAATTTTCGGGATAGAATCGCACTAGATTATAATTTTGTTTATTATAACTCCCTCCTAGTGTCAGAAAAAAATGATGTGGCAAATCCAGTTCTGTCTGAGCAAAGATAGTATACTGATTTACCTGAATTTCATCGTTGTACTGTAATGTGTCTACTTTTCCATTTCGATTGCCATAAGTTTGCAAACCTGTATATCCATACTGGAACTCACCCCCAAATGTAATTTTACCTTTTATAGCTTCTCCTCCAAAACGATACTGTGTTACGGTGCGGCCTCCAAATCCCTGTTCTGTTCGTTTATCATAATTTCGTAATGTAGGATTCTCAAACTGGGTAATGGTTCCATATACAGATGTTTTATTAGTCCAGTTGGCGTTGAAATCGTATTCCTGAGATACCCCGAGGTTAAATGTTTTGTTAAAAACAGCTGCTTTTTGCTCCTCAGCCCCTTTATTTACTCCAGCTGCTGGCCTTGCCTGACGCGGATCGGCATCCATTTGTGCTTTGGTCAAACCTCCGGGTGTCTGATAAGACAGATCACTATAAAATGTATTTACTGAAATTGTGCGATTTTCACTGCTGAAGAATCTAGTACTCAGACTAACCATATCCCGACGCATGGCGGTTTGTCTTCGATATCCATCTGATTCCTGATGTGCATACAATGCTGTTGCATTCATTTTTTCAGATCCCGATTGTACCATAGTATGTACTCCAAACAAGCCATAACTGCCAGCTATAGACCCCAACTGTACACTAGTACCTTGTGCTGCCACCGGACTTTGTAGCAAGGCGGTTCCACCTGTTCCCGCTCCATATAAGCTTCCTCCTGGCCCTTTGATGATTTCCATACCTCCAATGGCATTAAAATCTATTAGGTTCAAATATGTATTTCCTCCTGCATCTGTAAAAGGAATGTCATTCCAGTAAAATTTTACATTACGAATACCAAATGGTGAGCGAACCAGACTACCACGTACCGAAAACCGATAGCTGCCCGGAGACCTTTCTTCCATGCGAATACCGGGTAGTGTATTCACTGCAGAAACAAAAGAAGTATTTGAGAAACGTTGCAGATCTGTATTCTTCAGTACCCCAATGGTAGCAGGTGTCTCCAGTAAAGATCTGTTATTTTGATATCCGACTACTGTAACCTGACTTAAGGAAACCGTATCACTCAATTGAGCTCTCTCTTGGGCGACTGATCCTTTTATTACATCCTGCCCTTGTACATAGCTAAAACTTATTGATAAGAAAAGCGTAAATAGTATCGTTTTTAACCTCATAGTAGTTTGTGGTTTTTGTAACAGTTCAAAAAAGTATACCAAAAGTAGGAATTGAAAAGCCTGTAAACGATAAGTTGGCTATAATTTTGTTTTATCGGAGAGAAAAGCAGAAATTCGTGCCCGAAAAGCAAAAGTCTGAGTAAGAAGGCACAAAAGTAATTGTCTTGTCGTTTGAGTTAGATATAGTTTACATACACATTTATCATTATAAAGAATTATGAGCAAGAAAATCGTTAAAGTAGCGGATATTGAGTGTGGCAGTGATCAATTATTCCTGATCTCTGGTCCCTGTGTGATTGAAGATGAAAGTATTATGATGCGTACAGCTGAGAAACTCAAAGAAGTTACAGAAAAGCTGAACATCCCATTAATTTTTAAATCTTCTTATCAGAAAGATAACCGCAGTTCTCTGGATTATTATACAGGGCCAGGTCTGGAAAAAGGTCTGGAAGTACTGGCCAAAGTCAAAGCAGAATTTGGTTTTCCACTTCTGTCTGATGTTCACTATCCGGAACAAGTATTGAAAGCAGCGGAAGTGCTGGATATCATTCAGATCCCTGCGTATTTGTGTATGCAAACTGATTTGATGGTAGCGGCGGCTAAAACAGGTAAAGTAATTAACATTAAACATGGACAGTTTCTTGCTCCTGATAACATGGGCAAACCTGCTCAAAAAGCGGTAGACTCAGGAAATGACCAGATTATCCTTACTGAACGTGGGTATACGTTTGGCTACAATGACATGGTGGTAGATCCTCGTTCATTTTACTTCATGCGCCAGACCGGATTCCCTGTTGTTTTCGATATCACTCACTCTATCCGTAAATATGGTATCCCAAGTGCAGACCCTAAAGGTGGTAACCGCCCAGTAATGCCAACTATTGCTCGTGCGGGTGTGGCAGCAGGTGTAGATGGAGTCTTTATTGAAACACACCCTGACCCAGCTCATGCACTTTGTGATGCAGCAAGTCAGCTAAGCGTATATGAATTGGAAGAATTTCTGAAGCCTCTGATTGAACTACATGAAGTAGAGGTAAAATACAGACAAGCCGTTACTGTTTAATCCTATCAAACAATAAGATGTAGTCCTTTTTCAAACAATCACTTATTTTATATGAACACACAGGAATCCAAACCCATTTGGGAATTAACGGAAAGTGAATTTACAGAAAGACTATTGCCTGGTGTTCTTGCTATAAAAGAAGAGTTATTTGAAAAAGGATTGCCTGTCTCCTACATAGATACTACCTGTTGTGAATCTGAATTTCATTTTGTTAATGAATATGCAGATGGAAGCAAATGCCTGATTCATTTCAATATTTACACCCGGAAAGAATCTGTAGTACGTGTGCTAAATGAATAAACCGCAGCTCTATGTTATTGCAGGACCAAACGGAGCTGGGAAAAGCGTTTTATCAAAATGGCTTGTCAATACAAATATAGATGTATTTGATGGTGATCTTCTTCAGAAAGAACTAAGCCTAAAATATAAAGCAATTCCTTGGGAACAAGTGCAACATCTTGCTGCCAGAGAATTTGAAAAGAGATGGTCAAATGCACTGGAAAAACGTGAAGACTTTGCCTATGAAACCAACTTCACATTTCCAAACAGTATAGAACTACCATTGACATTTCAAAAACATGGGTATGAAATCAATATGTTTTACCTGGGAATAGGTTCTATTACGGAGAGTATACGCAGGGTGGCCTTACGGGTAGAAAAAGGTGGGCATGATGTAGATACAGGTAGTATTGAGCTTAATTTCAATGGTGGTATAACTCATGTGCATCAGTATTTTGATAAGTTTGACCGATTTCTTTTTATCGATAACTCTATTATTTCAACACCCAGAATTGTTTTGTATGCAGAATTAGGAAAAATTAAATCAAAATCCCCAACTTTGCCCCGCTGGATGACAACCTGTTTTGCCAGATTGTTATCTACTGAAAAAACAGTTCTGAAATAAGCAAAACACTCTATTATTTATAAAAATCACTATTTGTTAATTATTTCTCTATGGAATTATACTTAGATTCTGCTGACTTAAAAGAGATTGAAACCGGGATGAAATTAGGCTTTCTGACCGGCCTTACAACTACTCCTACTTTCATGCACCGTGAAGGTGTTACGGATGTAGATGCAATGATTGTAAACCTTTCGAAAATTGTGCCTGTATTACAAATTGAAGCGTTGGGTAGCACAGCAGACGAAATCATTAAAGATGCAGAACGTCAACTAGCACTGGGTCTTGATCCAGCTAAAACTGTATTTAAAATTCCGGTTTCTCTGGAAGGTGTAAAAGCTTGTAAAGCGCTGCGTGATCGTGGTATGATGGTCAATGTACACTTGGTATATACCATTCAGCAAGCATATATGGCTATGACAGCAGGCGCAAATTATGTTTGTGTACTGGCAGGCCGTATGCAGGATCAAGGATATGATGCATTAAAACTGATCCGTGAGTGTGTGGATATGATCAACTACTATGGCTCTGATGCTAAAGTAATGTTCTCTTCTGTACGTAATACTGAACACGTACGCAATGCTATCGAACTGGGCTGCCACACAATTACTGTACCATGGAAGTTAATGAAAATCTTAACTGATAATAACTTTACAACAGTAGGTACACAACAGTTCTTTGAACATACTCGTTTGGTTACTATGCGGGTTCGTGATATCATCAGTGATAAAAATCCTGTTGTGAAACTACATGATGAAGTATTGGATGCTGTAGTACAAATGACTCAGTCTGGTTTTGGTGCTGTTAGTGTTATGAAAGAAGATGGTCGTTTGTTAGGTATCTTTACAGATGGTGATCTGCGTCGTCAGTTAGCTTCTAATGGTAAAAACCTGATGAGCCAGAAAATGTCTGCATTTGAATACAAAGCACCAACTACTATTCCTGCAGATGCATTATTGAACGAAGCACTGGCTATTTTCAAGGAAAAACAAATTGACACAATCATTGTTACAGACAGTGATCAGGTAGTAGGTATGCTGGATATCCAGGATATGGCGAAATGGGATCTGATCTAGAGATCTGAGGTCTATCATTATATATAAAAGAGAAAAGAAGAAAGTACATATCTATAGCATCTTTGCAATCTGGTGTGTACTTTCGTTCTTTCCTCTTTTTTGTTTATAGACACTTTATGCATTCAATTCTCTCTTTATTTATAGCAAACGGAGGAGAAGTTCTTACTTCTCCGGAAATATTGATCCAGAAAGCATCTAAAATTCGGGCCTATCTATTTGACTGGGATGGAGTATTTACAGATGGGAGTAAATTTCCGGATGGAAGTAGTTCTTTTTCTGAACTTGACTCTATGGGTGTTAATTTGCTTAGATTTGGTCATTGGCTTCGTCATGCTCAGGAATATGCTTTTGTAGGGATAATGACTGGAGAAAAGAATCCTTCCAGTATCACACTTGCTCAGCGGGAACATTTTGATGCAGTGTATTTCCGCATAAAGAACAAAGGAGAAGCACTTCAACACTTACTTCAAACCTATAATCTAAAACCTGAGGAAGTAGCCTTTGTATTTGATGATGTATTAGATCTTTCCGTTGCAGCAGTAGCGGGCCTTCGGTTAATGGTAAAAAGAAATACAGCACCATTATTTGCTAACTATGTAAAAAATAAAAATCTGGCTGACTATGCCAGTGCCAATGACATGCATAGCGTTCGGGAGATGAGTGAGTTACTATTAGGTCTTCAGGGTAACTTTGAAGAAGCTGTTGCGAAACGATCTCAATTCTCAGAAGAATATGCTACCTATTTTGACGGAAGAAACCAACGTGTTACTACATTGTATACTAAAGAAAACAATCAGATTGTCACAATAAGCGCCTGAAAAACATACTATTCGGAACAAAAAATGCCCTGGTTTGAAAATCAGGGCATTTTGTATTATAGGAGCTTTACTAAGCTATTATAATATCCAACGGAAAATCACATACAATGTTGCAGATAAGAAGATACTTACAGGTAATGTTAGTATCCAGGCCATTGCAATATTCCGGATCGTTTTAGGTTGAAGATTTTTGATACCATTGCTGGCGACCATACTTCCTGCAATACCGGATGACAATACGTGTGTAGTACTTACAGGTAATCCCAGACCTGTAGCCAATCCTATTGTGCTTGCCGCAACCAATTCAGATGACGCTCCTTGTGCATATGTCAAATGGCTCTTTCCAATTTTTTCACCAATGGTTCTAACAATCCTTTTCCAACCAATCATAGTACCTAAGCCAAGTGAGATTGAGATCATTACTGTAACCCAGGTTGGCGCATAGTTTGTAAAAGCATTTAATCGATCCATATCCTTCTCAATAGCCTTTGTATCCTCTTGTCCAACCTCTTTCTTGATAATACTTGTTTGTTTATTGATCAACAGGATATCTCTGCGTATTTCAAGTTTCTTTTCAGGAGCAATATCCTCACTGGCTTTTGTTGGAATTGACTGTTCCATCTCTCCTAACTCTTTTGAAACTAAAGCAATAGCTTCTTTCGCTTCTTTTGACAAACGTGTGGTATCCAAACTGGAAACCAACACATGTAGTGAAGCTGCGTGAGTATGCAGTTCTTTTTTATCCAGTCGGCTGTCAATAGCAAAACGAAGTGGAACAATGCTAATCAGGATTAACATCACTAAACCCACACCTTTTTGACCATCGTTAGAACCATGGAAGAAGCTTACCAGGGTACAAGTGATAATCAAAATGATACGAATCCATAGCGGTGGAGCCTGCTTTTTAGGTGGCTCTTTAAATATAGCTTTGTTCTCTACAGTTCTCCGTAAGATATACATTAGCACAATGGTTATGCTAAAACCAAATAAAGGAGAAATCAACAAAGACAAACCAATTTCGCCAGCCTTTCCCCAGTTAACAGATTCAACAGAGTTACTCATCAATCCAAAGGCAAGGCCAACTCCCAAAATTGAACCAATCAATGTGTGTGAGCTTGAAGCAGGTAAACCAAAATACCAGGTTCCCAGGTTCCAGATAATAGCACTGAATAATAAGGCCAGAATCATGGCCACATTATGCCAGACGTTTTGATCGATGAGCAGATTGGTAGGTAGTAAATTTACAATACCCATAGCAACAGCAATACCACCTGTAAGCACCCCTACAAAATTACAGATACCAGACCATGTAACAGCAGTCCAGGGTTGAAGAGAGTTGGTATAAATAACAGTAGCTACAGCGTTAGCAGTGTCGTGGAATCCATTGACAAACTCAAAAGCACAGGCGCAGAACAGACAAAACAAGAGGAGAATTAATAATCCGACTTCTAATCCAAACATAAAATAATTAACGTGTTTTCTTTTGCAAGATAAGTGAAGTTTTACAGGGTATTGTTATCGTAATGTTAAATCATTCTCTGTAACTTAAGTTCTGCAATTTTTAAGAATAGTTAAATAAATATCTCTACGAAACATAGTATTATTCAATGGTTTTGTCTTAATTTTCGGGTAAGGTAATTCTTTAGGAGTGTAATAAAAAGCTATGTATGATGTTCTTATCATTGGAGGTGGCTTAGCAGGGTTGATCAATGCCATTGTATTAAGTAAAGCAGGAAAAAAAGTAGTATTGATAGAACGGAAAATGTATCCGTTTCATAGAGTTTGTGGAGAATATATTTCTAATGAAACGCTTCCTTTTTTAGCCTCTCTGGATATTAATCCAAAGGAATGGGGAGCTTCTGCTATTAACCATTTACAGGTTTCAGCACCCAATGGTACATTACTTTCCATGCCTTTAGATATGGGTGGATTTGGAATTAGCCGTTATACACTTGACTATAACCTATATCTCAAAGCTATACAATCACAGGTTACAGTGATTACAGGCACAAGTGTAGAAGATGTGATCTTCTCTGGAGATATTTTCTCTGTCACACTATCTGACCATACTATCTATAAAGCTCGATTCGTGATTGGAGCCTATGGTAAGAGAGCAAAGCTGGATAAACAATTAAATCGCAGCTATATACACAAACGATCTCCATATATTGGTGTAAAATATCACATTCATACTGACTTTCCTGTGAATCACATAGCCCTTCATAATTTTAAAGATGGATATTGCGGATTAAGTGCAGTAGAAGGAGACAAATACAATCTTTGCTACCTCACAACCCGTGAGAACCTAAAAAAAAGCGGGTCTATTGAAGAAATGGAAAGAAGGATTATGCAACGCAATCCTTTTCTTCGTCACATATTCAGCAACTCTGAGATTCTATTTGAAAAACCCGAAGTTATTAATGAAATATCCTTTGCTCCTAAAACAGCAGTTGAGAATCATATTCTGATGTCCGGCGATACAGCGGGAATGATTACCCCCCTTTGTGGCAATGGGATGGCAATGGCAATCCATTCTGCTAAACTTTTATCAGGTTTATTACTTAAATCGGATGAGGAAAAATGGTCTCGAGAACGATTAGAGGTTGTTTATACAAAACAATGGAAAAAATTGTTTGCCCAAAGGTTGTGGGTAGGCCGCAATCTGCAAAAACTTTTTGGAGATGAACGACTTACAGCAATGTCTGTTCGATTGCTAAAAACAATGCCTTCTCTTACGAAGTTTCTGATCAGTAAAACACATGGTTCAGTGTTTTAAATTTCAAGTCAATAGAGTTGCTATTGGTCGGAAACAATAAGAGCCTGCATATTGCAAGCTCTTGCTACTATATTATTTCTTCTTCAAAACAATCATTTCGCCAAACTTGCCAATGACGTGGTCATAAAACTGCTGTAAATGCGAATAATAGTCTACAGGAATAAATACTGATTTAATTTGAAGCTGGGTAGACAACTGAAACTGTGCACCATTGAGAGATGTCTGATATCTGAAAACACCAATGTTATCAGGCAGAGACACCAATGCTGATTTCGGTATCTCTTGTATTTCATAACCATCTGGTATATGGAGGTTTAATATAAACTGAAAACTTTCCGGATAGTCTAATTCAATAGGTAAATTACGTTTTGACCCTTTGAAAGGATTTTCCTGAAAATGATGCCACATAACAGGCTTGAAATACAAGGTTTTAGCCGATTCAGGATCATCTTCTGGAACAAGCTGATATGTATGTAGTAAATACTCATCTGGCTTTTCCTGATTTTCTTTCTCAAATTTTATAAGTTTCTTATCATTAAATACAGTTCTTTGCCTATCTAAAAACTTTTCCTCTCCTAAAGTTAAGTATGTACGTCGAACGTCTACAGCCTTGTATCCCTCATATCTGACAGCAAAATTGTAGATTGGCTTTTGGGGATTTTCCAAATTGATATCTGCATAGACTGTTTCTTTTGCAACTGGAGCCTGATCTATATTTATCCAGCGACTCTCTTTTTTATCTAATACAAATGCAGCCCAGTTCAGATCTTCTTTTGCAAGCAGTTGATAAGGACGTAATGGGTCACAGGCATCCAGTAATACATCTTTTCCACCAAGATTTATATAGGCAAGTGTATGAGTAAACTGAGATAATAATGCATAGGATTTTTGAATCTTGCCATGTGACCGAGCACTAACAAGTGCGGGATTTGCCTTAAAGCCTGCTTCTTCCAGCAGTAAAACGAGAAATAAGTTTATTTCGGCATTACTCCCTTGCTTTGATTCCAGAAACTTGCCAAACATTTGCTCCGGCCATACACGATACGTCCCATTCCATGTAATGGTATTTTTAACATAATTGTAGATTTTCTGAACCTTGACAATGTCGGGATCGGCAGGTGCAATAACCTGCCCTAATATATCTTTAGCTTTCCCCGCTCTATTCAAAAAATTATCATACTCTGTACTTAATAATACTTGATCTGCCAGTTTTTCCCAAGTAGTCATTACATTCTTATACTCCACACCACCACTCATGCTTTTACTTGCTGCTTTGTAACCAGCCAGTTGAAATCTTACTTTCTCTGCATAATCATAGTGATTGGCCACATATGATTCTTCGACTAAAGCAGGCAGATTTTCTAACATCCAAGTAGAAACGGGTTTATCCCCCATACTTTGATATTTGGTCATTAATCTCTCTCCCTGTAGCAATACCCGATAATCCATATCCTGCACTTGTATATTTACACTCATTTCGCTATGTAGAGTTGGAATGTCTGCTTGAAAAAACCATCCTTCCAGAAAAGTATAATTTTGAGAGGTCGTCTTTGAGCGATACTCAATAATAGATCCTACCTCTACAGAAGGAAACGTAAATCGTTTTTCTCTCCAGTTAACTGAAGCATCCACATCAAAAATCTGATTTTTTGGTACTTCTGTGATGATCGCTTTTCCAGATTTATCAACAGTAATAGTTTGAGCTTCAACTTTATCAATATTCTCAATTCTATCTTTAGCATAATATTGTAAAGCCATATTAGCACGATCAAGTCCTTTTTTATCAAGAATCTTTATACGTTTATGGCGTTCTATGGTAACGTTGTTATAATCGATTGTTATTCTACCATAATCAGCCAGAACAACGGCAGAGGCTGCGCTATCAAATGGACAAACCGAGAGCTTTGCCTCTCTATCTGAAATTTTGCCCCATTTAATTGGGCTTTGCGAATAAGTAATAGAATAAATACAGAGAGAGATGAAAAGGAATAGTAATCTTCGTTTCATAAATGGGTATATAAGGCAATAGTTTCGTATCTAAAAGATACAAAAAAAAACAAATCTTCTGAAATCCACCTTAAAAAGTATCAAATTTCAGAAGATCTGTTTCTAAAAAATAAATTCCAGGAATGTTTTTCTTATCGCAGTAAAGAAACAGTTCCTTTGTAGTGGCTGTTTCGGTATTTAACCATGTAGTAGTAAACCCCTGTAGGAAAACCAAATCCAGTCCAGCTAAATTCACGGCTTGTACTTTCAAAAGCCAGTTTTCCCCAACGATTATAAACTTCTATTTTTACGAACTGATCTTTACAATTATCAGGTGGCAGGTATTCATATAACTGGAATGTTTCATTAAATCTATCTCCGTTTGGTGTAAAGACATTAGGGACAGAGTCCCGTGAAAATGTAAATTCGATATCTTTGACATTCATTTCTACACTTACTGTATCTGCATTGTTGGGGGAACAGGAATTATCCTGAAGTAAAAAATCAACAATGAACTTTCCATCTGGCAACAGTTGTAATGCATGGCAATCTGGTACCCATAAAAATGGTTCTCTAAGAGTACCTATTCCGGTGGCTCCATTTCTAAACTGCATTCCTGCTTCCTCCAACGAAAATCCTCTTCCTATAGCTTTTACAACAATAGGATCATTATCAGGATCTGTTCCCAGAATATCAAACTGTATACTCTCTCCTACTGTTACACTTATACTATTACCAGGCAGTGTTGTAGTGACTTCTGGTTTTTGATTAGGTTGGCGCTGAAACTGAAGACGCACGCTTACTGTATCTTTTTTATCTGTATTTGGACAACGTTTGTCTGTCACAATGAAATCCACAATATATACTTTATCATCCTGCAATTTATCACAGATGGGGTTCCAGGCAAATGGCAGTTTAAGACTTCCTTTTCCTGTACCATTGGAAAATGACATACCTAAATCACTTAAGATAAACCCTCTGCCGACAGCTTCAAGAGAGATATTATCTTCGTCAGGATCTATCCCTGTTACATTAAATGTCAGATTGTTTCCTTCTACTATCAATGCAGTATTTCCTGGTAAATCTGTTTCTATTGTGGGTTTCTGATTTGGGAGAGGTTCAATAATTAGTTTTACACGTAAGGTATCTGCCTCTGGTCTGGGACAACCATCATCTTCTACAATTACATCAAATTCATAAGGATTAGTAACGTCACTTGTTGCACATTCAGACCAGCATAGTTTTGAACGTAATGTATCCTGAGCATTTCGAATAGTTCCGCTGGCGGGAGAGATTGAAACCATATCCTGCGAAAAGTTAATAGGATTAATTTTTACTTTCAGATTTGTTCCTCCATTAGCATCAGAAAGTAAAAGATCCATGCAACGATCTTCTTGTGAAGCTTTCAAGATCATTATTTCTCCTTCTTTATAAAAAGAAGTCTTTCCTTTCTCTTTTAACTGCACAACCGGAGGGATAGTAGTAGGGCAATCCACAACAAGCAATTGAAAATCCCGCCGTACCCCTCCTATCTTTATATTATTCCGATACTCTTCACAAAGAACAGAAAATACATATAGCCCCACTCTATTCGCTGTAAAACTTAACACGCCTGTTTTTGGATCCACCCGTAAAGGTTTAGGACCAGGTATTACATTATTTAAATTGATACTACGAGCCCATATTACCTCATCATATGGTGCGGGATATGAAGGCGGACTAGGAGTTTGTTGTGTACTATGTCCTGAAAAAGGAGTTACAAGAGAATAACGCAATTCATCCCCATCTACATCAGTGGCTCCAAAGTAAAATGTAAAGGGTTTATTCACACATGCATAATCACCTTTGGGAATAGTAAATATGGGTGAGCTATTAATAAAAGTTTTCTTATTTATATGTACAGGCGGAAACTCCAGATAAAAGCTATTTCCTGCGGCTCCCGGACTCTGAATATTTATAATTGTTTGATTTCGGCAGCATCTTTCCCACACGACATAATATCCTGCGGCTTCTGTATAATAATCTGGACTTAAGAAGATGTTCTGTTCATATCGAATCAATCGTGTACGAAGATTACTTTGGCTACAATTGGGATTAGTATAAGGAATGAATGCCCCTCCTGTCTTATATAAGGGAATCGTTATAACTTGCTGATTTGTTCGTTTATTAAAAATGACAGCATAGATTTGATCGTCTTCTGCACCAGGATTTCCATTAATATCATCAAAATATAGATTTAAAGCTAGTTTGTATATATAACGCAAACTGTCTGTAGATGTCAGTTCAAATTCTCCACCTACAATGTGTGTAGCTTTTGAGAATTGTACAGAGACTAGGAAACATACTATGGTCAGTAGTAAATATTTCTTCATAAGCGATATTTATTCTTGTTCTGAAAAACAATATGATATTGTATCGATACCTGTTACAGGCTCTGATAAGAGGGAGTTTCGTACTTAAAAGAGATCTATTAGCTTATTAGCTTAACACTTAATTTGTTATGAAGAGGAATGCGATTCTAAATGTAAGATTTTTTTTGAAAAGAACGACTTTTCTCAGAAAGATTATTGAGACAGCGCCTAAAATAGAAGGATTTTCAGATTACATGGGACTAAAGTAAAAAATTAAAAGGACAAATAGAAATCCCTTCTATGTAATAAAATCACAACAAATTCCTAATTTACAGTCAGTTATAAAATTAATAAGGCCGTACAGCCTTTACAAAAATCCCCTGATAGTACTCAGACAAAAGATTATCTTCTACAACACCTCTACTGGTAGAAGAATGGATAAATATAATGTTATCTGATCCTTTGACAACAGTTACTAATCCCGCATGAGTAACTTTCGAACCACCCTTACGTTCGGAGAAAAAGACCATATCTCCGGGTGCTATTTCTCTAATAGATACTTTTTGTCCAAACTCAGCTTGTTCATTAGAAGATCGGGGTATTTTTACACCTATTGACTCAAAAGAATTACATAACAATCCAGAACAATCAATACCTGACCGACTGGTACCTCCATAACGATAAGGTGTACCAATATAAGATTGAGCGGTCTGAATTAGTTTTAATGTACTGCCTGTTGCTTTTACGACTGTAGTTGTGGAAGTGTTGGCGCTTGACCGTGAAGAAGTTTTTTTCTCATCAAAATCAAAATACTCTTCCTTTTTTCGGGTATGGGTAGTATTGGATCGGCTTTTTCCACGCTTTTTTTCATAAGTCACCACCGTTAGTTTTTTGCCACAGGAAGTCAGAACGATGACAATCGAAAAGCACAGAATAATAGTAGCAGGCAAACTCTTAGGTAATAAATATATCATAGCGGATCAGAATGTATATATCTATAACCCAATTTTCGGAAAAAAAGTGTATTTAATCAAGAGGTTCCATGTAAAAAACCTAATCATTACAAAATAAACAGTAAATCTCTCTGTCAGAGATAGAATTTCTTTCGGACAATGTACTCTTCAATCCGGTCAGGAACTAGGTATTTTATTGATTTATTGTCTCGGATGCATTCTCTGATGAATGTCGCAGAGATATCCATCAGAGGGGCATTTACCACTTGCACATTTGGATGTTGAACAAGTTCGTTCACTTCAGATCCCGGACGTGGATATACATACAAACCATAGTATTCCAGAATCTTATCATAGTTCTTCCAGTTTTTAAACTGCTCCAGATTGTCACCTCCTATTATCAGGCGAAAAGCATGTTGAGGATATTTCTCCTGTATATAGGTCAGTGTATCAATAGTATAACTTGGACGTGGTAGCTTAAATTCAATATCCGTTACCCGAAAACGGGGATTGTCGTCTATAGCCATCTGCACCATGTCATACCGATCAAATTCGTGCAGAAGGCTTTTACTTTTTTTGAAGGGATTTTGAGGGGATACAACAAACCATACTTGCTCCAAATCAGCATGATAGGCCATTGCATTAGCAATGATTAGATGACCCACATGTATGGGATTAAATGACCCAAAGAACAAACCTACTTTCATTCTTACGTTTATCTAATACTGGTCACTCCTTTCAATCTATTTGCTAAGAAAATCATCAATAAGTTTTTCAGCCTGAATTAACGTTTCACTCAAATCCGCATTAAGCAATGTAACATCAAATGAATCTTCATACGAAAGTTCATAGGCGGCTTTGGCCACACGCTGCTGGATTTTTTCTTCTGTCTCTGTTCCTCTTTTACGTAAACGATGTTCCAACAATTCAAGAGAAGGAACTTTTACAAAGATAGACAAAGCCTTATCACCAAAATAATTTTTCAGATTTACTCCTCCTTTTACATCTACATCAAATAAAACGTGTTTTCCATTAGTCCACAAACGTTCTACTTCTGACTTCAACGTTCCATAGTACATGCCCGCATACACCTGCTCCCATTCAACAAATTCCAGATTATCAATTTTGCTACGAAATTCTTCCGGAGTCAAAAAATAGTAATCTATTCCGTCTTGCTCATATGGCCTTTTAGCCCGTGTACAAGCGGATATAGAGAATCCAAGATTTGAATATTTACTTAGTAAATGCTGAACAATGGTTGTCTTACCAGATCCTGATGGTGCTGAAAAGATGATAGTCCGGCCTTGAAAATGAATATGGGTACTAATAGCGGTAATAATTTGATTAAGATGCCGCAAAAATAAAACAGTTTACCATTCTTTGTATATAGATGTATATATTTATTGGCCTTACTAAATGAAAATGCCAATAAATAGTCTCTTACAAAAACAGTAAACTGTTCAGTACTATTTCACTTCGCTTGTTTTATTCAGAATTTGTGTGCGGATGCTTTGGATGAGGTCTTCAGGAACCGGTTTTTGCTGGATTTTATCGCAGAGGATCTGACGAATGGTCACTTCCAGATTGTGGTTTTCAATGCAAGGAAGGCAATGATTGATGTTAGCTTTGAAGTGTGCTATTTGTTCTGTGGTTGCTTCTCCGTCCAGAATGAGCCGTATGGCTTGCATACACTCATGGTGATGTTCACACTGTTTTCGATACTCGACACCCTCTTCTTTCTGAATGAGTAACGGCAACTTCTTAGGCGTAGACATAATAATTAATTTTAATAGCTTTTAATTTGATTCTGAAATAACGTTTAAATAGATAAGTCTGATCTCACAGACCTCACCTGAAACAATATGATTATCTTTTAAAATCCACAAAATTTACGCAAAATATCGCGTTTGTAAAGAATAACAAAATTTATTTTCGCCCTGGTAAAACATTTTTCAAACAAAGGCTAATTAAAAAAGTATACTTTTTGTTCATTTTTTGCACAAAGAATCCCTCTATCCCCCTAAGCGATAAGTTACTTGTTTTAAGAAATGCTGTAGTATTTTTTCTGCTTACACTAAGACATAATCGGATGATAAACTTCCGTGCCCCGTTCTTATTTATTGTTGGATAAAATTACAGAGCATTAATCTCCATATCCCATACTTTTAGCGTATTCTTTCAATTTATCTTTCAACAAATTTCTGGCACGATGTAAGCGAGACCGAACAGTTCCGATAGGGATGTTCAGGATTTTTGCCATCTCTTCATACGTAAAACCCTCGATATCAGCCAAGATAATAACCGTTCTGAAATCTACTGCCAATGTATTTAATGCATTAGCAACTTCATCCCCGATCATCTCCTGAAGGGTTTCTACCCGGAGGTCTGTTGTAATATTATCTGCCTCCGCATCCTCAGAATTATAGAACGTTTCTATTTCCTGATAATCAACTTTTGCCGGCTCTTTACTTTTTTTCCGGTAATCGTTGATGAAACTGTTCTTCAAAATTCTGAACAACCATGCTTTGGCGTTAGTTCCCTTCTGAAAAGAATTAATAAAACGAAACGCTTTCAGATAAGTATCTTGTACTAAATCATTTGCATCGTCTTCGTCCATAGCAAGACGAAATGCAAAATTATACATCGAGTGGATGTGTGGCATAAACTCCTGCTCGAAGATATTATATTTTTCTGCTTCTGTGTAGTTTTGTATGGGATGTTCAGAACCTGGAACGAGCGCAGATAGGCTTTCGTCATCAGATTCGGTATGGTTATGCACTACGTCGTCAATCATATCAGGATAAGGATAAATGGCAAAATTACGAGAATATTCCTATAAACGTTTTGCCGGTTTAAAATCGTAAAACAGATTAAAACTAATCCAGAGGGGAAAAGACAAATCAAAGAAAAACATTATTTCCTATTCTGAAAATAGTTTTTGATAAATGGTACGCTGAACCTTAGCAGTAGTAAACTGCCTCTTACTTTAATAGGAATAGCATTAGATAAGTAAGCATTTTAAAGTAACTATTCTATCAGGCTAAATATAATCTACTTTACACTATAAATACAGATTTTTCAGGAGGCTATATTTCGTTCTTGTTCACTACTTATAGCCTTGTTAAAATTATCTGTGAATACATTCTATCCCAAGATAATTTTTATTATTACAATACCTGCCTCTACTGGCAGAAACCTCAAAAATCAGCACACAAAAAAGTGGCACAAAAATAATACCTTACAAGCTAAAACTGACACAGATGAAACACCTAAAACTATTATTTATTTTCTTTCTATTTAGTTTTGGAATTACCTATGCTCAAAAACGGGAATCTGGCAACTTAGTACTGGAAAATATTCCTATGCCTGTACAGGCAATTCAGGCAAGGATGGCTCAATATCATAATGTACGTGCTGCCAGTTTGGCAGATTGGGATGTTACAGGAAAGAGCATCCTGATTTCCACTCGCTTTGGCGATGCCAATCAAATACATAAAGTATCCTTTCCAGGTGGAGACAGGCAACAAATCACATTTGAGAAAGAGCCTGTATCTAATGCATTTGTTTGTCCTAATCCATCTAATCAAGGTTTCATTTTTTTACGGGATGTTGGTGGAAATGAGAATTATCAGCTTTACTATTTTGATCTTGCCTCAAGCCAAAAACACCTTCTCACTGATGGTAAATCACGACATGGCAGCCTAACATGGAATCATAAAGGAGACAAGTATCTGTATACAAACAACCAACGCAGTACAGGGGATCTGGATATTTATGAAGCACAACTCAATGATCCTTCCAAAACCCGGATGATTTTTCAAGGCAAAGGAGGTGGATGGCAAATCGGTGACTGGTCTGCTGATGAACAACAAATATTGGTACAGGAATACATCTCTATCAACGAATCCAGGTTGTACCTGTTAAACACTAAAGGTACAATGGAAGCATTTAATCCTTCAAAAAAGCAGATTGCTTATAGCCATGCACAATTTTCGAAAGATGGAAAAGGATTCTTCTTTTTATCTGACGAAGATAGTGAATTTATGCAGTTGCGCTTTTACGAGTTTTCTACAAAGAAAATTACCAACCTTACTCAAAAGATAAACTGGGATGTAGATAATTTTGAATTGAGTCAAAGTGGTAAATGGATTGCATTCACGACAAATGAAGGAGGATATTCAAAACTATACATTCTTGATACGCAAAACAACTATTATCAATCGATAGGTAATATTCCCAACGGAGTTATTGGCAGTATGCGTTTTAACCCTGACAATGAACGACTTGCATTAACTATCAATTCTGCAACTATTCCAAGTGATGTATTTGTAGTAAACATACAATCTGGTAAACTAGATCGCTGGACTTTCAGTGAAACAGGTGGATTGAATGTATCCGGTTTTACTGAACCTACACTAATCGAATATCCTACCTTTGACAAAGTAAATGGGAAATCACGTATGATTCCTGCTTTTTTATTCACTCCCAAAAATGTCTCAGGAAAAGTTCCGGTTATACTATCTATACATGGTGGCCCGGAAGGGCAGTCATTACCAACATTTAATTCTCTCATTCAATTTTGGGCCAATGAAATGAAGATTGCTGTATTGGTCCCTAATGTGCGGGGTTCTTCAGGGTATGGAAAAACGTATCTCAAGTTGGACAATGGAGTTCTACGTGAAAACTCTGTAAAGGATATTGGGGCACTTTTAGATTGGATTGAAAAACAACCTAATCTGGATGCTCAACGGGTTTCTGTGTATGGAGGCTCTTATGGTGGTTATATGTCTCTGGCCTGTATGACTCACTTTAATGCACGCTTACGATGTGGCATAGACCTCTTTGGAATCAGTAACTTTGTCACCTTTTTGAAAAATACAAGTCCCTATCGTCAAGACTTGCGACGTGCAGAGTATGGAGACGAGAGAGATCCCAAAATGAATCTTCATCTTGAACAAATATCCCCCTTAACAAATATCAAGAATATAACGAAACCCATGTTGGTATTCCAGGGAAAAAATGATCCAAGAGTCCCTATTTCCGAGTCGGAGCAGATGGTAAATGCACTCAAAAATAACAGTAATTCAGTCTGGTATATAATGGCCAAAGATGAGGGCCATGGTATTACCAAGAAAGCAAATCGCGATCAGGTAAATGTAGCAATTGCTCAGTTTTTGGAAAAATTCCTGATAGGAGAGTTACCCAAGTAAGATCATAACAGCTATTTCAGAACCCTGAAGTAAATATATTTGCCTAAAAAATGGATTTTTGGGCATAAGATATTGTACTTCAGGGCTATTTATTTGGCAATAAGACAAAACACTCCCTTTTAATTCATTTGTAAGAATTCCTACAGTTCTGACAATGAATATCCAACAGGTTTTTGTGTGTTTTGCTGGATTAAATACGAATCCAGCTTACCATATGAAACACTGTATACTTTTTATACTTCTTTTCGTAGCCTATTGCGCTGATGCTCAGAGTACTCTGTGGTTTTATGACGATTTTGATGACAATCACTCCAACTGGCCTGTCAGTGAATCAGCAGAGAACAGATATGCACTAAGTAACGGGGCTTATACCATAGAGGTTAAGAATAGTAATCCTTATTGGACCTGCAAACAAATCTCTATGAATCCCGACAAAGATTTCGCCTACGAAGTATTAGCCCGTAAGGCAGAAGGAGATGAAATAGCCGATTTTGGGATAGCCGTATTGGGAAAGAACGGAACTGTTTATCAGTTTCGTATTAACTCCGAAAAACAGCAAAGTTGGGTAGGTTCCTTCAAAAAAACATGGAAATCCATTGTTAACAACACCACCAAGGAGTTCTCTTCAACTGATTACAGAGCTAGTGCTTCTATCAAAAAGGATACAGCATTAAATAAACTCACCCTTCGTAGACAAGGAGATGAAATCATTTTCCTGGTCAATGATACAGAAGTTTTTCGGGGAGGATATTCTAAAAATTTTGAACGGTTCAACGGCAATTTTGGATTTGTCGTAGCTAACAAAATGAAGATGGAAGTAGAGCAAGTGGCGTTTAAACAAGATAATGCGACCAATATACTTCCAGATATGCCCCCTTATCTGAAAAAAGAAAGTATGGGAGCTGGTATTAATACAATATATGATGAAGTTATCCCACGAATAGCACCTGATGGCAAAACAATTTATTATAGTATAAAAAACCATCCGGAAAACACAGGTGGAACCTCAGATTCGGACGACGCCTGGTATTCGCAAATGGATGAAAATGGAAACTGGGGGACTCGCAAAAAATTGCCTGCGCCACCCAATGACATTGGATCAACCTATGTAGTTAGTGCACTTCCAGATAACAACACATTGGTTATGAACTGTAAGTACTATGATGATATGACGGTTATTCCAGAATGGGGACTATCGATTATTCAAAAAACAGATACAGGCTGGATGTTACGCGAAAACATTGATATCCCTGATTTAAGTAGTAAGTCAAAAATTCTTGAAATGGCCATGTCAGCAGATCAAAAAGTGATTATGATTACATTAAAGAAGAAGGATAGTTATGGTGAACGGGACATTTATGTGAGTTTAAAAGGTGCAAATGGAAAATGGGGCAGTCCTTTTAATATTGGTAATGTCGTCAATACAAAAAAAGATGAATCATCCCCTTTTCTGGCAGCAGATGGTGTTAGCTTGTACTTTGCCTCTGAAGGTCATCCGGGATTTGGTTCAGCAGATATATTTGTTTCCCGACGACTGGATGATACATGGAAAAACTGGTCTACTCCTCAAAACCTTGGTCTGGGAGTAAATACACCTGGCTGGGACGGTTATTACAATATCCCAGCATCTGGAGCATATGCCTATCTAACCAGCGACCAGAACAGCCTTGGTTTATTAGACATAATCAAATTGAACTTGCCAGAAGTAGCTAAACCGAAACCCGTTGTTATTGTATATGGTTATGTTCTCGATAGCCAAACACATAAACCTATACAGGCAGACATTGTTTATCGTAATCAGAAAACAAACAAAGAACTAGGTATAGCCACTTCTAACCCTGTAGATGGATCATACAAAATTGCTCTTCCTGCAGGTATAGCCTATACTTTTATGGCAAAGAAAAGAGATTTTAATGCTGTAACAGAGACTATAGATCTAAAAGAAGTAGACAAATACGAGGAAATAAAACGAGATTTATACCTGACATCTACGAAAAAGACAGAAACTAAAGAACAACCGGTTAGCCAATCAAATACAAAACAAACTAATCCTTCTCAACCAACTGAAGCCGAAGAAACTGTTAGTCTGAATGATCTTTTCTTTGACACAAATAAATTTGCATTGAGAAAGGAATCAATTAGCGAGCTGGATCAATTAGTGAAAATGCTGAAAGAAAATCCTACAATGGCGATTAAGATTCAGGGACATACAGACAATGTTGGTAATGATACGTATAACATGGCTCTTTCCCAAAACCGGGCAAAATCAGTTGTTAAGTACCTAACCAGCAAAGGAATAAGTACTAACAGACTTAGTTCGCAAGGATACGGTGAAAGCAAACCTGTAGCAGATAATACAACAAAAGACGGCCGTCAGCAAAACCGTCGCGTAGAATTTGTAATTATCAAAAAATAAAAATAACTGTAAAACTACAAACGCCTGTGATCAAATGAGATCACAGGCGTTTGTAGTTTCTTTCCCTATACATTTTGATATGTCTTGTATATATGTATTAATTAATCTGCGGTGAACTCACGGCAGTTAGTTGATTGCGGTAAATTCCGATCAAAAAAAGTTTTGCCGTGAGTTAGGCGCAAACAAAAAAATGAACAGAGTTCTGGTCAAAATAAAGTTTGCGGTGAATTATTCATAAAAATAAAAGTGATCAGAATTCCGGTCAGCAAGCATTTTGATCAGCATAGTAAATAATTTCTCAGAAAACTGTCACTGCTGTGAAAAAAGCGCAAAGCAAAAATCACTCTATTTTTTATAAATCTTTGCCATAGCTCTTACAGGAAAAGTCCCTACCCCCTTAAATTTGGGAGGGATTGCACTAAATGAAAATCCATCGTCTGGCAATAAAGAGAGGTTGCAGAGATGTTCTACAATTAAAATTTCAGATCCTAATAGAATAGTATGCACTGGACGGCTTTTGCCTCGTGTATCATCAATATTATGAGAATCAATACCAACAAGCTTTACCTCACAATCCCGAAGATATTCAGCAGCCTCATTTGTTAGTGAGGGGTGATTTTCATAATAGGTTTCTGTATTCCAGTGAGAATCCCATCCTGTATGGATCAATACGGCACGATTCCGAACCTCATATCCTTTCAGGTGCTGTGCGGTAATATTTAGTGTATCTGTATAGGGAATGCGAATTACAATAGCATCTAGGTCGGTGAATGCAGCTAACTCTATTTCTGAGAGATCTTTTCCATGCTCGTATCGATGAAACGGACAATCCAGATAGGTACCTGTGTTGGTTACCATTTCTATCTTTCCAATCTGAAACTGTGTCCCTTCTTCATAGAATTGTTTTGAGTTTTCACGACTCAGGTAATCACAGATTATAGGAGCAGGGAGCCCTTTATAGGTAACTAACCCGTTTTCTATGGTATGGCTTAAATCTATCAGTAATTCTTTTGTTGTGTTTTCTGAGTTGGTTTTTCGTTTATGTCTTTCCTCAACATAATATTTATTTAAAATAGTGACCTTCCCAACCATTAATAAATGAAGATCAGCAACAATATAATCAGCTAATTCCTTATCTGATATCTTATCCTTTTCAATATCCAGACGGAAGTCCTGTCCCTGTATGCCTCCACCATTGGTAAACTCAATATCAAAGTCAAAAACAACTCTTCTATCCATGGGTCATTTTGTAGTGGTTTGATTGTAAGAAAGATGAACTACTCTAATTTAGGAGTTGGCAACCAAATAACAACAATTCTTCATTGGAATAAGGAAGAATAACATCTTTTTCATAGCTGAAACCAAGCCGTTGAAGCAATGAAAAAGATCGCTGGTTTTCACGCATCACAATAGCTACAATACGTTTAATTTCCAATTCGTTCCGGGTATACTGCAGTACAGCAGAAGCTGCTTCAAATGCATATCCTTTGCCCTCATATACAGGAAGTAAGGCAAATCCTATATCCGGATCATCCAAAACATCCCTATTTAACAATCCACACATACCAATAGGAACATTTTCTCCCTTTAATGAAATTAACAACAATCCAAACCCAAATCTACTGTAACTATCCATAGGGCCTGTACGGATATAATTCCGGGCGTCTTCCAGTGTATGTACACCTCTGTCCCCAATGAATTTTAGCCAGGAAGGAGTATTCACAAGTTCAAGAACAAAGGAGTCATCTTCCAGCTCCAGTTGGCGTAATATCAGGCGTGGTGTTTCGATAATGATCATTTTTCGAACAAGCTATTCTTTAGTTTTAAAGAAAGCACAATATAGACACATTTAAAAACAACTATCTGACTCACTGAGCCAGATAGTTGTTCTAGTTCTATCGATTTATAATAAGAATACTACTCACCTTGCTCCAGAGAATAGCCTCGTACACCATCAAATGTATATAGATGTTCTGTTTTAATAAAATCAAGTCCAGCTTCTCCAACTTTCTGTAGTAATTCGACAATATCTGTATGTTTTATAGTCGGTTCAGCGACAGCTGTATATCGACAACGCCAGTGATCTGAACAGAAGGTTTCAGGCATTCCATCCGGATATACTTTCACTCCACGATTCGAAATCATTTTTAATTTCAGTGCAGGAGTTTTTATCTCTTCCATAATCTTGCTCAGATCATTAGCTGTACCTTGAGTCCAGTCCAGAAATACATCCACACCCACCAGTTCCTTTTTCTTTTTTGTTTGTAAACTCAATGGGGTAGGTTGTACATCTTTTGGCGCAGTTTGATAGCTTACAGCTTTAAAATGATGTGGTAATTGACCAAGTCTCTCAATAACTGCATCAGCAAACCCCTCAGTACCTACTCGCTTTTTGGATACCCCTTCTTTATAAATATCACCTGTGTGAACTCCAGATTCAATGGTACATAACCACGCATTATGTATTTTAGCTGCAACATCTGCCTGTCCAATGTGAACTAACATCGATATAGCACCATTCAATAATCCTGAAGGATTAGCAATACCTTTTCCAGAGATATCCGGAGCTGAACCATGAATAGCTTCAAACATGGCACACTGGTCACCAATATTTGCCGAACCACCCATTCCTACAGATCCTGCAATCTGTGCTGCAATATCTGAAATAATATCTCCATACAGATTCAATGTAACAATCACCCCAAAGCGCTCTGGCTCATCTGCCAGTAAGGCTGAACCGATATCAATAATCCAGTGTTCTTTCTCAATATCAGGGTACTGCTGCCCTACTTCATCAAAGACTTTACGGAATAATCCGTCTGTCATTTTCATGATATTATCTTTGGTAAAGCAAGTCACTTTTTTGCGACCGTAAGCACGAGCATATTCAAATGCATAGCGAATTATTTTTTCACTACCCGGCCGACTAATAATCTTCAAACACTGTACTACCTGATCAGTCTGCTGATGTTCGATTCCTGCATATAAATCCTCTTCGTTTTCACGAACTATCACCAGATCCATACGAGGGTGTAGTGTATCTACAAAAGGGTGATAAGCCTGCACCGGACGCACATTGGCATACAATCCCAATGACTTACGGGTAGTCACATTCAAACTCTTATAACCTCCTCCTTGTGGAGTACTGATTGGAGCTTTAAGAAACACTTTTGTACGACGCAAACTTTCCCATGAAGACTCTTCTATACCCGCTGTTACACCTTTCAGATATACTTTTTCGCCGATTTCGATTACTTCAGGAGCAATCTGTGCTCCCGCAGCATCCAGTATACGCAAAACGGCCCGCATAATTTCCGGACCGATGCCATCACCATATGCAACCGTAATTGGGGTTTTATTGGCCATAACTTAGTTTGTTTAGAAAATAAAATAATAGAAATTTAGTGGACCAGAATAACAGAAAAGAAAGGTTGAAACTACTTTCAAAATCCCTTTGTTATCAATTCCGATTTTAACCGGTCCAAATTACTGATTCCTTTTTGGGAAAAGCAATGGATTTTTTATTCCTTTGAAGTGATTTTTGGTTAAAAACAACCATTAACAAAACATATCTGTCAACTATGACACAGGATTTTGCCTTTATGAAAAAACTCCAGAATCTGGACATTCGCCAGAAAGAAAATATTCTGATACTAACAATAAATCGCCCTGAAAAAAGAAACGCACTTGATCTTGCAACCTTAAAAGAAATAAAACAGGTAATGCAGGATGTGTATGCCAATCCAACAGTTCGGGGTATTATTATAACCGGAGCAGGAGACAAAGCATTTATAGCAGGAGCAGACATTTCTGAGTTCATGGAAATGAATGAAGTAAATAGCAGAAAGTTTGCCGAAAACGGCCAGGAAATATTTGCACTACTTGAAAACAGCCCTAAGCCTGTTATTGCAGCAGTAAACGGATTTGCTCTTGGAGGAGGGTGTGAACTGGCAATGGCCTGCCATTTACGAATTGCCGTTGAAACAGCAAAGTTTGGCCAGCCAGAAGTAAATCTGGGCATCATCCCAGGATATGGAGGCACACAACGTATGACTCAACTGGTAGGTAAATCCAAAGCAATGGAATGGATGATGACAGGAGATATGATCTTGGCACAGGAAGCGCATCAGTATGGCCTGGTAAACCATTTAGTTGCTACACAGGAAGAATTACTACCAAAGGCAGAAGAGCTACTGACCAAAATATTATCTAAAGCACCTGTAGCCATTGAAATGGTAATTGAATGTGTAAATGCCGTTTTCAATAAGGATGAAAATGGTTACCAAACAGAAGCCAACGCCTTTAGCATCTGTTGTAAGACGGAAGATTTTAAAGAAGGAACCAGAGCCTTTCTGGAAAAACGCCCTGCTAACTTCCAAGGGCGATAAGCAAGAGGCATTGTTGTATTAGCTAGGATTTATAAATTACCATAAGAATTGTCAGTTTTAAAAAGACTTGCCGGAGAAACCGCATTATATGGACTGCCCAGCATTGTTGGGCGGTCTATTTATTTTCTGCTGGTCAGCTTACACACCGTTGCATTTACTGCAGAAGAATCAGGTATTCAGATCAAATTGTTTACCTATGTTGCCTTCCTTCAGATTGTATACACGTTTGGAATGGAAACTTCGTTTTTCCGTTTTGCCACTCGTGATAACTTTAAATCTTACTACGATCTCATTTTCAGTGCAGTTATCTCTGTCTCTGTTTTTTTTAGCCTTGTTTTCATTCTTTTTGCGACATCTATTGCTACCTTAATAGGTTATCCGGGACAAGAACAATACATTGTTATCATGGCTATTGTGGTAGCTTTGGATGGAATCGTTTCTATCCCGTTTGCCCGCCTTAGACTAGAACGAAGACCCCGTCGGTTTGCATTTGTCCGTATGGTCAACATTCTTCTGAATGTTTTTTTGAATGTCTTTTTCCTATGGTTTTGTCGTAATATTTATGAGGAAAACTTTTTGGTCTTTCTAAAGCCTGCCATCAGCTATATCTATTATCCCTCTTTCAAGATAGGTTATGTGTTTCTGTCAAATCTGATTGCCAATGTGGCATTTATTCCCCTTTTGTGGGATTTATTCCGCGATTTCAAATTTAAATTTAACTGGAAGTCTTTTGAACCTGTATGGCTCTATGGGTATCCTATTTTGATTATGGGACTAGCAGGTACAGCCAATCAGTTATTTGATCGCCTTACATTTGATTCTTTTCTACCAAAAGGTTTTTATCCTGGCCGCAGTTCTCAGGCGGCATTAGGTATTTATGGTTCCTGTTACAAGTTATCTATTCTAATGAATGTGGTAGTACAGGCGTTTCGTTACTCTGCAGAGCCTTTCTTCTTTAGTCAAAGTGAAGACAAGAATGCTCCCAGTACTTTTGCATTGGTAATGAAATGGTTTATTATCGCCTGTAGTGTATTGTGGGTTGGTATCAGTGTAAACCTTGACTGGATCAGTCCTTTGTTTTTACGTCGTCCTGAGTATAGAGAAGGTCTGGCTGTAGTTCCCTTTCTTCTGTTAGGCAACTTATTGTTAGGAGTATACTATAATCTTAGTGTCTGGTTTAAATTAACAGATAAGACATATTATGGTACCTGGCTTACCTTTATGGGAGCAGGAGTAAACATTATCCTGAATATCGTATTGATACCTTATATTGGATACATGGGTTGCGCTATAGCATTTTTGTTATCCTGTGCAGCGATGACAGTGGCTTCTTATCTGTTAGGTAATAAATATTTCCCTGTACCTTATTCCATTTTCTCAGCTGGCGCTTATTTAACTGGCGCTGCATTACTTATCCTTGTGGTTCCCCTGATAACATTCTCTTCAGGGTGGATGGCAGCATTATTTCATCTGTTTATTACTTTCACATTTATAGTGGCTGTGATTTATTTTGAAAAGATTCCACTTGGACGCATCACTTCTGTGGCAAACAAAAAATAGCATTCGAAAACCTCAAAGTTGAACTCGTTATTCATTCATTTACAATTCAAATATATTCATGCAAACCGTTTCTGTTAAAGTCATTAATCAATCTACCAACGATTTACCGAGTTATCAGACAGAACACTCTGCAGGAATGGATATCCGGGCGAATCTTACAGAAGCTATTACATTATTACCTGGTCAGCGAAAACTAATTCCAACAGGATTATTTATTGAACTACCAGAGGGCTATGAAGCTCAGATCCGCCCTCGCAGTGGTTTGGCTCTTAAACATGGCATTACGGTATTAAATAGCCCAGGCACTATTGATGCTGATTATCGTGGTGAAATTATGGTCCTGCTGATTAACTTATCTGATGTAGCCTTTGTAGTAGAACATGGAGAGCGTATTGCTCAGATGATTGTATCACCATATCAGCAAGTACGTTGGGAAGCAACTGATAATCTTAGTGAAACCCAGCGTGGCGCCGGAGGATATGGCAGTACAGGTAAAAAATAAAAAGAACGGCGGTTGAAAATTCAACCGCCGTTCTTTTTTGATGAAATTTATTATTTCATAATCTTTCGCTTGTCTAATGCTGCCTGATACAATCTGGCATTTGCCAAATGATCTTTATAGGTGACAGCAAAGTTGTGATGTCCTGAAAAATCTTCCTTAGCACAAAAATATAAGTAGTTATTTTTCTCGTAATTCAAGACAGCATCAATAGATGGTATTGAAGGTAAATTAATAGGGCCGGGAGGAAGACCGGGATACTTGTATGTATTGTAAGGAGATTCTACATCCTTGTGTACATTTAGAATACGTTTGATACCAAAATCCTTCAAAGCAAACTTCAATGTTGGATCTGCCTGTAGCCGACGATTTGTCTCTTCAGCTGTCAATCGGTTGATATACGTACCAGCCATACGTTGTTTCTCATCATTTTTATTGGTCTCCGCCTCAATAATAGAAGCCAGCACTGTTACTTGTACAGGACTAAACCCTATAGCTTTTGCTTTTGCTTTTCGTTCGTCTGTCCAGAACTTCTTATATTCTTTATGTAAACGTTCCAGAACTTCTTCAGCAGAGGTGTTCCAATAAAACTGATAGGTATTGGGCAGAAACATAGTCGTAATAGATACTGTATCAAACCCCCATTTGCTTACAAATTTTGGATCACTTATCAATGCCGCAAATGCTACTGAATCGGCTTCCAGATTTTTACAAATTTTACCAGGTAGTTCTTCTTTCAGGCGAATGTTATTAAATGTAACTTTTACAGGGTCCTGTAAGCCTGCTCGTAACATACGGATTGCAGCCAGATTACCCATATTCTTTCTGATACGATAACGACCTGCTTTTACTCTTTCCTGGTATTTGAGCAGTTTAGCCAGAAAGCTAAAGGAAAGTTCATCCTGAATAATCTTTCTCTGTTTCAGCGAGTCCATTACAGTCTGATACACAGCTCCTGAAGGTATATATAAAAAGGTATCTTCTTTGTCTACTTGTAAGTTAGCAGTTTGTGTAACCTGATATGCATAGAATGCAACGGTGATAAATATACACGCTATTGCGAGAAAAAGACCTATCTTCCAGTTTTTTGTTTGTGCCATAGCGGCAAGATTTTGTGGTTTTATAATAATGAATATGACTTCTAAATTATATAGCAACTCAGAATCAACAACAAAAGTATAGTTTTTCGTTCAGGCTCCAAAAACAGTTTGTATGGTTTTTGTCTGTACACATATATTAGGTTAATTTTGAATAGTACAGCTTTATAGCTGAAAACAATCCAATAATTTACAGTTATCTCATCAATAACTGTAAACAAGATTATATATCCATAATTATGTCAGCACAATTCATAAAGATCCATCCGGAAAATCCTGAACTGCGAAAGATTCTACAGGTAGTAGAATGTCTGCGTGATGGAGGACTTGTCATATACCCAACAGATACCGTATATGGATTGGGATGTGATATTCATAATCAGCGTGCAGTTGAGAAAATATGCCAAATCAAGGGCATTAAACCTCAGAAGATAAACCTTTCTTTTATATGTTATGATCTTAGTCACATAGCTGAATATGCTAATGTAGACACCCCTGTATTTAAACTCATGAAAAAGGCATTACCAGGACCCTTTACTTTTATTCTTCGTGCCAGCAATGATGTTCCTCGTATCTTCCACTCTAACAAAAAAACAGTTGGTATTCGTGTACCAGATCACAATATACCTCGTATGATTGTAAAAGAGCTAGGACATCCAATTATTACTACCTCTGTAAAAGACGATGATGAAATTATAGAGTACTCCACTGATCCTGAACTTATTTTTGAAAAATACGAACATCTGGTAGATATCGTAATTGATGGAGGATACGGAAACAATGTGGCTTCAACTGTGATAGATTATACACGGGATGAGATAGAAGTAATCAGAGAAGGACTCGGAAATATTGATCAGTTCCTATAGCTTTTCCTTCAATACTAAAAAAGAGCGTCCTGCATATGTATGCAGGACGCTCTTTTTTAGTATTATAGTTTTTACTCATAGCGTAAAGACTCAATAGGATCAAGCTTGGACGCTCTGTAAGCAGGATAATAACCAGCGATCAAACCTACGGTAACACAAACGATCAGACCTAATATCATCCAGAACCAGGGAACCACAAAATTATTAGCACCTAACAAACTAGACATCCCATTACCAACCAAAATACCCAGAAGTACACCTGCAATCCCTCCTAGCTGACAAATTACAATAGCCTCAATCAAAAACTGCTGTCTGATACGCAAAGGGGTTGCACCTAATGCTTTACGTATTCCGATTTCACGTGTACGTTCCGTCACGGAAACCATCATAATATTCATCAGGCAAATAGCAGCACCAAGCAATGTAACAAATCCTATAACTCCTCCTCCTATTTTTAATGCACCTGTTATACCATCCAGTTCTTCTCTTAATGATCCACTACTTTCGATCTCAAATGAATCAGGCTGGCCAGGCCTATCATGTCGTATAGCCCTCATTAGTCCTGTTGCTTCTCCTATTGCTTCATCCAGATCTTCTACTTTAGGTACGGAAACCGTGATATCATAGGTAAGGTCAAAGTTTGAGGGCACTTTACGAGCAGTTTCCAGAGGCACCAGTATGGTACGGTCTGCTCCTCCTCCGCCAAACATACCCCCCGCCTTTTCCAAAACTCCAATTACTTTAAAACGTAATCCCTTCACAACAACTTCCTTTCCCAGAGGATCTACTTTATCAAATAAAGTAGATTGTACTTCACTACCTATTATGGCTACCAAACCTGCGTATTTCATCTCTGGATTTGAAAATTCACGACCAGAAGACAACTTATATCCTTTAATAGCTATATACTGGTTATTACCTCCCATCAAACGAGAATTGGGATTGGTTTTTTTTGAAAGATATTTGGCTTCTACATTCCCCGACACCATTGTGTTCACTGTGACAGTTGGGGAAAAAGTGTATTCTTCCATGAACTTCTTAGCTTCCCGGTACTCCAATGGCGGATATATTTTTTCATTTCTACCTGCGTTTTGTCTTCTCCACCATCTCGTTCCTTCCAGTGTAAAAGAATTTGCCCCCAAAGATGAAAAACTACTATCTACCTGTGCTCTTATTCCTTCAATAGCAGTTAAGATCCCAACCAGGGCAGTAATGCCGATAGTAATGATTAAAGCTGTCAGAATGGTTCTCAGTAAATTTCCCTGAATAGAACGAAGTCCCTCTTTAATATTCTCAGTCAGATTCATTTTCTTAGGTTTTACGGTTAGTGTATATCACAGGATATAAACAATAGTAGCTTCCCCAATAGCATTGTCAACAACTTGTTGGGTAGTAAATTTTATTACATCTTTTGTATATTAATTTCCTAGTTACTAAAAAACCGGCTAGCTTACTAATAATTATGGCAAACGGATAATACTATGGTTTATCGGCTACAGTATCTTTTTGAATGTACATACGTATGAAATGAAAAAACGCTATATTTGTATGAAACGCAACCTCACTTTCAGCCTCTTATTCATTTGCTTGTCTTTATATATGGGATATGGACAGCAAATTTCCAATGTTAACTTTACAGATATCTATAAAAATATCTCAACATCGTCTTCATCTTATTTTTATCCGGTATTGTTAGCCCGATACGAAAAGAATGACACAACACTTACACATGAACAGTACAAACATTTATATTATGGATTCACCCAGCAACCCACTTACGATCCTTATGAGAAAGACCTTCGCCAAAAAGAGTTCAATGCACTGATTGCAGCCAAAGACTACCAAAAGGCGATTATAGTAGGTAAAGAGGGAGTCAAAAAGTCTCCATTTAATATGAATTACATTTTTGGCTTGCATTACGTCTACGATAATCTGGGTCAGCAGGCAGAATCTCAAAAATGGCTTAGCAAGTTCGATAAATTATTAGAAGTCCTTGAAAAAAGCGGAGATGGTAAAACGATCAAAACAGCAATTGTTGTTATTTCAATTGGGGATGAACAAATCTATATGGAAACACTAGGCCTGACTGTTAAAAATCGGGATCTCACAAGTGGTACAGATAAAATTATATTGGAAGAGCCGAATGAATTACATCAAAAAGAGCTATATTTTAATGTAGAAAAACTAGGCTGGCAGGCAAGCGGCAATAAACGTACTGTCAAGAAATAAGCTATTTATATGCAATTAACAGTATGCATATCGATTTATTAGTAAAAAGTAGCATCTTGATTAACAATTATAGTACTATTATACGTTATCTGCTCAGAATGAATACGTTTTGAATAGTTAATTTATTTTTTCAATTATGCATATAAACGCATTTCGTCGTTTTCTGCTGACCCTGATGGGAATTTGCAGTATTGGAACTAACTGGGCATCCTCTATTCTGATCCCTATGGATGAGGCACAAGCCAATCATTTAAAAGCTTATGGCATCGCCTATTGGGTACTCACCAAAAGTACAGAAGTAGACTGGTTGCTCAACTACAGAGGGGGAAGTTTTATGTTTCAGTATCAACCTGTCTTTGAAAGCGAGCTTAGAATCAGAGGAGTCAGCTATCAGGTAATATCTGATGCACAGGCAGGTCAGATTACTGCTGAAATCAGTGCTCCAGATGTAAATATGGATGTGATGAAGCTGGAAAAAGCACCTAAAGTAGCCGTCTATTCTCCAAAGTCAAAACAACCCTGGGATGATGCTGTTACTCTTGTATTAAGCTACGCAGAGATCCCTTATGACATCATTTTTGATGATGAAGTTATGGATGGGCTTTTACCCAAATATGATTGGCTCCATTTACATCATGAAGACTTTACAGGCCAGTATGGTAAATTTTACCGCACTCATGGGCATCATGCCTGGTATAAAGCTCAGCAACGTGAATTTGAGACTTGTGCCAAAAAATATGGATTTGCCAAAGTATCACAACTAAAACTGGCTGTAGTAAAGAAAATACGGGACTTTTGTGCAGGAGGAGGCTTTGTATTTGCCATGTGCTCGGCAGCAGATACCTATGATATTGCATTGGCAGCAGATGGTGTTGATATTTGCGAAAGCATTTATGATGGTGATCCAGCAGATCCTAATGCTCAGCAAAAGCTTGACTATAGCAAGGCATTCGCATTTAAAAACTTTACGTTAAATAGAGATCCATTTGATTATGAATACTCAAATATTGATAATCAAATTTATGAACGCCCTGTTAATGAAAGCAACGATTATTTTACATTGTTCCAGTTCTCAGCCAAATGGGACCCTGTACCCACAATGCTGACACAGAACCATTTGAATGTGGTTAAAGGTTTCTTAGGACAAACTACAGGTTTTAAGAAAAGTCTTATTAAACCAGAGGTGGTGATTATGGGCGAGAGCAAGTCTATTGGTGAGGCTAAATATATTCACGGAATTTTTGGCAAAGGGACTTGGACATTCTATGGAGGTCATGATCCTGAAGATTACCAACACCAGGTTGGTGAAGAGCCTACGGATCTCAGCCTTCATCCAACTTCGGCAGGTTATCGTCTTATATTGAATAATATTTTATTTCCTGCTGCTAAAAAGAAAAAGCAGAAAACCTGAAAACAATAAAGAAGCCATCTGAACAGATGGCTTCTTTATTGTTAAAGAGGAAACTTACTTATTTCCATTATGTAATTCCATAAGTTCACTGGTATTAAGTATCTCTACTAATTTCCACTCGCCCTCTTCTTTACTCATCTTACACTTTAGTAAAAACGGCTTTTTGTGTTGATCAGAAGCTACAAATCGTAAAGTAATTAATGCATCTACATCATGAACTTCAACATTTTCAATCTCATCAAACTGATAGCTTCCATTTATAAAAGGACCTGAAGCATCTTTTAGTGATGTAATGGCCAAATCTCCGGAATTCTCCAGATTCAGATTACCCGTTTCTACTGCTTTATAAACTTGCTCTCCTATTGTTTCCACCAAACGTGGTTTTACAAAGGCAATAATATCAGTAGCAATCTTTATTTCATTATCAGACGATTGATTTGAAGTCGTCTTTGAAATAGTTTGAGCCATAATCTGATCAATAGAATTATTGACAACAGATTCAATAGCTACATGTTTTTTAAATAATGAAAGGTCATGTGTCTCATAGGCATCTTTTATCTGCAAAAGTGCATACAAAGGCTGCGCTTCCCGATATTTCTGATATCCAAACCATCCACCTACTCCTAACAGGGCAGCTCCTGTTATACTATACAGATATTTTCGGTTCATTGTGTTGATACATCTAAAAACACAAAAATACCTGTCCATAAAACAAGGCAGGTATTTAAGACTATATTATTATCAAGCTCTTATCTGAAAATCGGATTTACTTGCGGAAGAGCTTTTACTTCACTTAAAATACTTTCTGTCAACGGTTTGGTGACAAATTTAATCACATATTCATTATCTACAATCTTTTCAATATCACGACGATTATCAGAGCTGGAAAGAATTACAATCTTACACTTGTTTTTCAACGCTTCTGGAAACATTTCAAATTCAAAAAGAAAAACAAATCCATCAACAATGGGCATATTAATATCCAGAAATACAATTTCTGGTAAGTTCTCCGGATTATTTTGTTCACGTTCCAGAAATTCCAGAGCACTCTTTCCCGAGTTCTTCACCTCCACTCTTTTGGCAAATTTGGTGATTTCAATAATACGTTTGCTGATAAAGTTATCAGTATCGTTATCATCCACCAATAATACTAAGTCAATCATATTTTCAATGAGAAGATTGGATGTTCTTTTTCTATAACCGTAAATCAAAAGTACTAGAAACCTCCTTTATTGAGTAATGCTAAGTAACTGATTACTAATGTACGTAATATATTAGTAAAGTTTTCCCATGAAAAAACTACCTCTTAGCCATTTTTCTATCAGGAATTTCAGATGAATGACATTTATCAGCTATATTTAGTTAAATCGCTCATATACAGACAGAATGTGAGTGTGTAAGAATTTGTAGATAAAGGCAGGTTAAAGATGAAAAAGATGCATACCTAGACAAGCATTGAGATTTTGACCTGCCAACGATTCTGTTTTAGTAGATATGGTATATGAATTAATATAGTACTCTATCATCTTTCCAGAACTTGAAAAGTACTCCTTTTTAATAATTCAAATTTTGACTAAAAACAGCAAAATGGTCAGATGAACATAAGAAATGCATGAGAATAAGAAATGCTTTAAACCCTTTAGCATACCATTTTCTATTAATAAGACAATATCAACCTATAGTAAATATCCAAAATATCATCTGCCATTAGAGATTTTATCAAAATAAGATATTTATTAATACAGAAAATACTTTATTTTGTATATTACCATCCTCAATTAGCCAAATAAAAATCTTTTTTTATACATTAATAAGATATAAGATTTTTACAATGAAAATTACTATAAAACACCATTTATTTAACCATTAATTAAACGCTTATGAGAAAACTTTTCCTATTTAGTATGTGCTTTTTCTGCATCTCTGGATGGCTGATAGCACAAGAAAGAACCATAACAGGACAAGTAACATCCAGCACAGATCAACAACCTTTACCTGGAGTTTCAGTCATTATCAAAGGAACTTCCCGAGGAAGCTCAACAGATGCATCTGGAAAGTACACACTTTCTGTCCCTGAAAATGCAATTCTGGTATTCAGCTTCATTGGCTATCTCTCCAAGGAAGTTCCTGTAGGCAATCAATCTATTGTCAATGTACCACTGGTTACAGACGTCAATGAATTATCTGAAATAGTGGTTACAGGTTATGGCTCACAGATTAAAAGAGATGTTACAGGTAATATTGCCAGAGTTACCTCTAAGGAAATAGAAAATACTCCAACCCCTAGTTTAGATGCAGCCTTACAAGGCCGTGCAGCTGGTGTACTTGTTAATCAAGGTACAGGTAAACTTGGACAGGCTGTTCAGGTACGTATAAGAGGTGCATCTTCTATATCCGCAGGTACGCAACCTTTGTATGTTGTTGATGGTATTGTCCTCACTACAGGCGATCAATCTTCTTCTGGTGGGGCAACCAATCCTCTGGCAGATATAAATTTTAATGATGTCGAGTCATTTGAGATCCTTAAAGATGCTTCTGCAGCAGCTATCTATGGATCACGTGCGGCGAATGGGGTTGTAGTTATTACAACAAAACGTGGAAAGAGCGCAAAAACAAATGTGACTGTAAACTATCAAACAGGTATCAGTCAACCTACACGTAAAGTTCGTATGCTGAATGCAACAGAATATGTTAACTTCTACCGTCAGGCAGCAGCAAACTCTGATCGGATTGAAGAATTAGACCCGGCGTCGGAAGATTCCTATACGACCTATATGAATGGTTTCTTTGACTATTACAGCGCAGAAACATTTGGCACCGATAAAGCTGCAAATACAAACTGGCAAAATGAGATATTTCTTAATGATGCTCCTTCCAATCAAATTGATCTAAATGTAAGTGGAGGTTCAGATAAGACTCGCTTTTTTATCTCAGGTCAGTATCTTGATCAAAAAGGTATTCTGATTGGAAATGCATTTAACAGAATATCTGGACGCATAAATCTGGATCAGCAAGTTTCCAAGATTTTTAAATTCGGATTTAACTTAAGTTTAGCTCGTAGCTTTAACGATCGTTTATCAGGAGACCGCCAGTTTGACAATCCATTACAAGCAATTGCCTTAACGCCTATTTCCCCAATAAAAGACCCAACGACTGGTTTAGCTATAGGGACCCCTCCAGGAGATCCAGATTTGCCAAACTATTATAATCCTCTAATTAATATTGGCAATGCCTATTATCGTCAGATAGGGTATCGCAATATCAGTAACGTGTTTGGAGAATTAACACTTCTTGAAGGCTTGACTTTCCGTTCTGAGTTTGGAATAGATATCTTAAACCAACAGGAAGAAGCTTATTATAATGCAAAAACCAATCGTAATACCTCTGGAGCAAATGGTTTAGGACAGAACTATTACACAGGAGTGCTAAATTATACTACCAACAATTATTTTAGCTATAATAAAGTATTTGGTATTCATAGCCTTGGACTCACTTTGGGTACATCTTATCAACAATCACAGACAAAACGCAATTACATTGAAGGTCGCCAATTTCCTGGGGAGGCTTATCGTTTGATTCAAAGTGCAGCGTTAAAATCTGGTGGTTTTTCTAGAGAAAGCAATTTCCGATTCTTATCTTACTTCCTAAGAGCAAATTACAAACTTAATGAGAAATATCTGCTTTCTGTCAGCGCTCGTATTGATGGATCATCCCGTTTTGGTAAAAACAGTAAATATGGATTCTTCCCTGCGGCATCTGCCGGATGGGTACTCTCAGAAGAAGATTGGTTAAAAGATAATTCTTTTATGAGTTTTCTTAAGTTACGTACTAGTTATGGATTAACAGGAAATGCTGAAATCGGTAATTTTCCTCAATTAGGGCTATTTGCAGGAGATGGCAACTATGGAGACACTCCTGGACAACGCCCCTATCAACTATCAAATCCAAACTTAAAATGGGAAACAACTACTCAAACAGACGTTGGAGTAGACTTTGGCTTCTTTAATAACCGAATTAGTGGTGAAATAGATTATTATTTTAAAGAGACTAAAGATTTATTATTAAATGTAAATGTTCCAGGGTCAACAGGATTCCCTACGATTATTCAAAATGTAGGCAAATTGCAGAATCAAGGATGGGAATTTGTCTTAAATACACAAAACTTGGTAAATGAGTTTAAATGGACAACCTCACTCAATCTATCCAGCAATCGAAATAAAGTAATCAATATTCAGGGACAAATTATTGAAGCTGGTCTTGAAAATATGAGTAGAGTTGTAGAAGGCCAGCCTATTGGAGTATTTTATACAGCAGAATACGCAGGTGTAGATCCAACCAATGGAGATGCACTCTGGTACAAAAACACACTAAATGCAGATGGGTCCAGAGATCGTACTAAAACAAATGATTATACAGAGACTCAAAGAGTAATATCTGGAAATCCTTGGCCTTCTTTAGTAGGAGGTATTACCAATACATTCAGCTATAAAGGATTTGATTTAAGCATATTCTTTAATGGGCAATATGGAAATAAATTAAACTTTTATGGTGTAGGCCGCTATTCATCTGCGAATGGTCGTTATGAGGATAATCAAACTGCAGATCAGTTAAATGCATGGACTCCAGAAAACAAAAACACAAATATTCCGGAGGCTCGTCTGTTTTATAACAATGGCGCACAGCCATCTACACGTTTTATCTATGATGGATCTTTTCTACGCCTTCGCACACTGACACTTGGATATACAATTCCCCAATCTATTATAAATAAGGTCAAAATTAGTAAGGCCCGCATATATTTTTCTGCTCAGAACCTCCTTACTATTACGAATTATAAAGGTTGGGATCCGGAAGTAAATGCCGATGATATTGTTTCAAATATTGCTCAAGGCTATGATTTTTATTCTGCCCCTCAAGCAAAGACGTTTTTAGTAGGCATAAATGTTAATTTTTAATAAAACCACTATATGAGATTTTACAGATCATTCTTAATAATAATTACATCTGTTTTACTATATGTTTTGAGTTCTTGTAACAATAAGTTGGATGTAACCCCTATACAAGAAATAGACGAAACAAATGCGTTAACAACTTCTCCTGCAGTTATTGCTGCACTCACAGGAGCGTATGATGGCCTACAATCTGATGATACCTATGCAGGGGCTATTTCATATACAGCAGATTTGGTTGGTGATGACAGAGAAGTTGTATTTGCAGGCACATTCTCAAGTTTGGATGAACTATGGCGTAAAACCATTGCAACCACCAATACTCAGGTTCGAGATACCTGGTTAGGATGCTATGATGTCATTAATCGGGTAAATAATGTCCTAGAGGCATTGCCTATTGTTGTTGAAGATGAAAGAGCAAGAGTTGAAGGAGAAGCATTATTTATTAGAGCAGCCATGCACTTTGAATTAGTTAGGTTATTTGCGAAATCCTGGAATGATGGTAATCCAGCACAAAATCCAGGAGTACCTATCATATTAACTGCTACTCATGTTCCTCTTGATGAAACAGATTATCCAGCAAGGGCAACTGTAGCAGAGGTATATGCACAGGTTATTAGTGATTTAACCAAAGCAGAAAGTCTGTTAGAAGATGCTTCAGGAGGCAGTACTCTTGCCAATAAACAAGTTGTTACCGCTATGTTATCCCGAGTTTATTTAATGCAGGGAAATTATGCAGCAGCAAGAGATGCAGCAAATGCAGTTATTGAATCAGAAGCCTATACTTTATTAAGTGATTTTACAGAAGCATTTAATAATTATGAAATTTTTGGTGGAACACCCACTGCAGAGAATATATTCTCAATTAAAGTGACAAACCAGGACGGAGTCAATGGGCTCAATACTTTCTTTGTTTCTTCTGGTTATGGTGGTCGGGGAGATATTCGTGTACAGCAAAAACATCTACAGTTATATGAAGAAAACGATGTAAGAGGAACATTCTTTTATACATCCAGTAATCGGGTGTTTACTGAAAAGTATACAGATCAGTATGGAAACGTCCCTATTATCCGTTTTGCCGAAATGTATCTAACCCGAGCTGAAGCTAATTTCAGACTTGGTGAAAGTGTAGGTGCTGCTCCTGTAGATGATATCAATGTTATTCGTGAAAGAGCTGGACTCAACCCTTTGGCTACTGTTAATCTGTCACAGATTTTAAAAGAAAGAAAATTAGAGTTAGCATTTGAGGGACACCTTTTACATGATTTGAAGCGAACCGAACAATCTGTAGGTGATTTGCCTTTTAATGCTAATGAGTTAGTTTTACCAATTCCCCAACGCGAAAGAGATACCAATAAAAACCTAACACAGAATCCAGGTTATGCACAATAAAAACAAAGGGGCAATTTAAAGATTGCCCCTTTGTTTTTATTTCTTGTCTACTGGAATATATACTACATATTTTGTTTCAAAAAATTCCTCTTCAAAGTATTCTGTCAATGGATATAACTTATATTTTACTCTTGCTGCATCAAGTTCTTCTGTCAAATCCCCTCCCTTAAGGTATAAGATACCATTTCTCAGATCATGTTGATACTGTTTGTTGATTTTGTGTTTTACCCATCCATAAAACTCTTTCATTTGAGTAACAGCTCTACTCACAACAAAATCATAAGTAAGAGGTAATTGTTCTGCCCTGGCCTGATCTGCTTTAACATTGGTAAGACCAACCCCAATTGCTACTTCCTGCACAACTTTAATCTTCTTTCCTATTGAATCTACCAGATGAAAATTACATTCTGGAAATAAGATAGCCAAAGGAATACCAGGAAAGCCCCCTCCAGTACCAACATCCAGAATATCAGTCCCAGATTTAAAGGTAATAACTTTTGCAATGCCTAATGAATGTAGAATATGCTTTTCATATAATGCATCAATGTCTTTTCGGGAAATAACATTGATCTTCTCATTCCACTCTTTATAAAGAGTCTCTAATAAGGCAAATTGTTCCTTCTGTTTTTCGGTAAGGTGAGGGAAATACTTCAGGATTATATCCACAGGTTATCTATATTTTGTTAAAGCCTCAAAAATAACATCTTTTCAGATTCTAAAAGATGCTTGAAGTCAAAAACAAAAAATAAAGCCGTTAGATATGTTCTTGTTTGTCTTTCACTAGGTCATAGAGTAATTCTCTGGCACGATGCAACTGAGCCTTAACAGTTCCTAAAGGAGCTTGTAATTCATCTGCAATCTCTTCATAGGAAAGCTCCTGAAAATATCTCAGGTTCACAAGAGTCTGGTACTTTGGAGGCAACTTATGTATAATCAACCGAATGATTTCATTCTTCTGATCCTTAATTGCTTCTTCCTGCGGATTCAGTTTATTATCTTTTATTTCAATTGCTACTTCATCACCATTGCTATCACGCAAAGATCCTGCAATACGCATGGTATCCAATCTCTTTTTACGTAAAAAGTCAATACAATTATTAGTCGCTATACGAAATAACCAGGTACTAAAACTAAAATCTTTTTTAAACTTATCCAGATTACGAAACGCCTTAGCAAAAGACTCGATTGTCAGGTCTTCTGCATCATCAACATTCCGAACCATTTTCAATACTGTATGATACAATGGTTTCTTATACCGCTTCATTAACTCGGCATATGCCTTCTGGTCACCACCAATAGCCTGGTCTACCAGCTTAAAATCTTCTAAGGCTTTCGATGAGAACTCTTTATCTAACTCCATGAGGCACGTTTTGTAAATAAAGCCCAGGTTCCAATGAACATGTAGTAAAATGTATAAAAGAAATCAAACAGAGGCAATGTATACCATTCAATGCTTTCATCCAAGCGTTTGGCAATTCGATAGAGTAGCCATGTCTGTACTATTGTACGAATCAACCAACCTATTACTACAAAAGGTATAAACGCTTGAAGACAGACTAAAAGTATGCCACAAACCCAAAATAATAATTGGGACAGTGACAACATAGCTAATAGGAACTTATTACGCAATTTATATTTTTTCCCAACATTCAGGTGTCGCCTTTTTTGTCTGAACCATGTCTTAAATGTAGATTTCGGTTCAGAAACCATAAAAGAGTCAGGTAAAACACAAATTGCAGTATTTTTTTTGTTAGCAACTTCTCCTACAAACAAATCGTCATCACCCCCTACTACTCTTAAATGTGAATGAAATCCTTTGTTTTGTATGAAAAGTGATTTTCTGTAACTTAGATTGCGCCCAACTCCCATATAAGGTAATCCTGCTACTGCAAAGGACATATACTGGACTGCAGTATAAAAAGTTTCATGCCTGATTAGAAAATTTAGAAATCCTGTATTATATCGATATGGCGAGAATCCTAAAACTACCTTCTTTTCGTCCCGAATTGGACTAGTCATGTATGTAATCCAGTTATCGCTCTCAGGAAGACAATCTGCATCTGTCAACAAAACAATATCATATTGAGCAGCCTTTATACCTAATGTTAATGCATATTTTTTGGAAGAGATATGATCGGGAGTATCATTAATTCGGACCAAATGCAATTTTGGATGCTTGAAGGATTCAAATAGCAAAAAATCATAACATTCATCATCAGAACGATCATCCACTATAATAATCTCAAAATAAGGATATTTTTGATTTAATAAGAGCGGAATTAATTTCTTCAAGTTTTCCAGTTCATTCCAAGCACATACCACAACTGAAACTCCAGGCCACTCATCTACCGATTCTGGCTTTTGTATATCTTTATAAAATGCCAGTCGGCTAAAGAAAAACAATTGGTAAAACAGAGATATAGCAATAGTACCCACAAATACACAAAATAGAATGTTTATGTAGAGTGGATAGTCTGTAAATAAAGGTAATTCTGAAATCATTCGATAATTGAAAAATTGTCCTGCAAAACGTATAAGAGAACCATGTATAATGACAGCTCAAAAATAGCAAAAAGAGTTATGCTAACCTCAGACTTATACTAGCAGACAGGACTTTTTAATCAAGATTGTTGACAAGTGTAATGTTTTACCCAAAAAGAATAATAGTTTCAGCAAGGGCCAAACCCTTAAATGGTACTAAAACAAAAGGTTCCCGTTTATAAGTGGGAACCTTTTGTTTTTTAATTCAGTAAGATCTTAATGCTTAAGCCATTGCTCAATATGTTGAGAAACGGTCTCAACACTAGCTCCTACCTTTTGTGATATTTTAGGCGGGTTATTGTTTATTATTTTATCATCTTCTTCTTTATCAATCTTATTTACGCATTTGGTCTCCTGGATTTTTTGAGTATCCTCTACCTGAGACACCTGACGAGTGCAGGCAAGAAAGCCAACCTTTACGTACCGTACAGATTTAGTTTTATCTGAACCTGTGTCATCCTCCGCTATTACGCTCGGAAAGCCCATGCTCATCAGTAACAGACAAAGCAACGCTAATTGGGAGTAAACTTTTACTGGTTTCATGATAATATATATAAAAGGCTAAAAATCGAATGTATGAATTATAGTGACAAATATATGTTAATAGACAATACCTTGCAATACATAGTACTATATATTTTGCAAATATTTTTAAATTCTTGAATACTATGTAAAAAAACAAATTGTAGTACTTAGATCAAGGCTTTTCCGCGTAACTCATAAAATTACAGCGTGAAGTGCGATTTCTGGCAGATGAATCTCTGGAAACAGTTTATCCGGCTCTCAACAGTTACAAGCCACATGCCAAAAACAAAAAATGCTTTCTTTTAAAAATTTAGCCTATATCTCAAAACCTATTTATCCGATTTCGGACACTTTATCTCAAAATCGGACAATCGGTGAAACAAGACAATAATAAGATGCAAAAAGCGGATAAATGGTTGCAGCAATATGTATTTTATTTTTATGATGATATTTCCTAAAAGTAACCTGGCACTTAAGAAAATGTGTTAAAGAGTGTTAAAAACCACAAATAAAGACGAACGACTTGTAATTTTGTTATCTTAGAGTAGACTGTACCAGAGTATGGAAGCAGCCTTATTTGAAACAAGTAAGTGTGTGAATATAAGTTTATGAAAAAGCAACAAATCAGATGGATTATCTTCCTGATGGCATTAGCTACACTTGGGCTGATCGGTTTTCAGGGATATTGGATCTTTCAGGCACGTACAGTTGCAGAGGAACGATTTGATCAGAACGTACAGGAGGCATTGCAACATGTTGCCAATAAATTGCAGAGGGAAGAAGTGCTATGGTTGGCATCTCAGCAACTACGAGATACCAGCCATCAAAATATAACCGGGGCTTCTACTCAAAATATTGATGCTTTAGCAACAACAGAGCCCGCAAAAAACCTTCGAAAAAGAAATCGTAAAAACAATTCTAAAAAAGACAATTATAATGGTGCTATAGACTCTGTGGAAATGATTTATCCTGGAATCGTTCAGTTTCATATTCAGCAAACATACACAGAGTATAGTCCTTTATATAGTGGATATGACTCTGCAAGTATTTATCCAAGCAGCCAACCTCAAAATAATCTTTTTCGCAGACATGATCCCTTTCGTGATATGTCTGAGTTTAGACACGAAATGCAGGAAATGCAACGACAGAATGAGGCATTGGAACGTTGGCTAAACGAAGCAATGCTGGAGCAAATGCGTTTAATGGGCATTCCGGTAGATTCATTGATATTGGATACAACCAATCAACATACATTAGGAGCAATCCAGGTAAAGAAACCATCTAAAAAACGAAAAGGCAAAAAAGATAACAACCCAGTAATCGCTACTATTCCTCAGCCTGAAATACAGACTAAGGTAGATAAAGTTCAACAGCAATCTACTATTGTAAAAGAAGTCTTTCAACAATTATTTGCGAAGGAACGACCTGTTGAGCAACGTATTAATCCCATTAAACTGGATTCTCTACTAAAAGCAGAGATTAAAAATCAAAGTATAAACATTCCTTTTGAGTATGGTGTTCATTCTTCCAAATCAAAGCAGGTATTCTTCGCGTCAAATCAATCTGTAGATCGTTCAATTCCATCAGAGGCATTTACGATCAACCTGTTCACCAATGATCTGCATGCAAAAAACGATATATTATATGTTCTATTTCCAGATAAGCAAACTTTTATCAATAGCTCTACTTTCTGGATTTTATTAATCTCCATTGTTCTGTGTGGGGTCATTATGGCAATATTTTATGTGTCAGTTAATACGATTCTGAAACAAAAGAAATTATCAGAAGTAAAGAATGACTTTATTAATAATATGACCCACGAATTTAAGACACCTATAGCAACGATCTCGTTGGCATGTGAGATGCTACAAGATCCTGATGTTCAAACACATGCAAGCTCATTAAATCGGTATTTGCGAGTGATCTCTGATGAAAATCGTCGGCTTGGGTCGCAAGTAGAAAAAGTTCTTCAGGCAGCAACTCTGGATAAAGGCCAACTCAAACTAAAACTTAGTACTATAAATGTACATGAGGTAATTGAAGATGTATTACAGAATATTGGCGTTCAGATTGAAAAACGGGAAGGAACTGTAGATCTTCAGTTAGATGCGGAGAATACTGAGATTGAAGCAGATGAAGTACATATCACTAACCTGATTTATAATTTACTTGATAATGCAAACAAATATTCTCCAGAGAAACCGCAAATTCAGATCTCAACACAAAATGTATCTGATGGTTTAAAAATAAGTATTACAGATCATGGCATTGGTATGAGCAAAGAAGCATTAGGTAAAATATTTGACAAATTCTATCGTGTTTCTACGGGTAATCTGCATGATGTTAAAGGATTTGGACTAGGATTAAGTTATGTAAAAACTGTAGTAGATGTCCATCATGGACAGATTACAGTAGAAAGCCAACCAGGCATGGGAACCACATTTGAAGTATTTTTACCTTATAACCAGCTATAGGCTCTACTATTATGCAGTGCTTTAAGATGAGCAATAGCTGGATAATATGTATATTCTTACTTGTAGCGACATCTTGTAAGGAATATCAAAATGAACAAAATGACTCCTCATACTGTATAACCGTATTACCTAAAGACAAGAATACCCACACTATCAAAAGAATTGTAACTGGAAAAACTATTTTTAATGAATCATGTGGTAATGGAGGAACTTTTTTTCTAAAAATAGAAGAATATGATAGTAAAGGTAATTTAACTTCTATTCAGGGAGTATCTGAATTTGGTGGTCACTACAAAATTGTACATACATATAATCGTTTCAATCAAGTAATCGAAACCTCTACTTACTCGTTTGATTATGATTTTAGAGAAAGCCCTTTTCCTTGTGACTCAGTATTTTCTTTTCAGGAAACAGAGGCGTCATTATTTAGTAAAGTTACTTACCACTATAATAGATCTAATCTACTTGAGAAAAAGTTCTATTACACTAAAAATCCTTATATCTATCCGTCTCCTTGTACAAAAGAGAAATATAGGGTTGAAACAGATAAACTAGATAATAGTAAAAACGAACTATTACGTTTATATGAAATAACAGAATATACTTATTTGAATGAGTGTGATAGAACTAGCTTAACATTTCAGATTGACTCTATGCAATCTGATAGATTCAATTTATATGAATACTCTTTATATAGCACAGATTCTGTGGGACATCTTTATCAAATGAATTTCACCAGTAATTTTACATTGGATACGTTATTTTCACATACTTTCGAATTTGATGTGGGAGGAAAGTCTGTACAGGAAATAGGCAAATATAAAAGTAGTTCTCTTCCTAAGCTTCCTACTATAGTGGATACCCAAGGAAAGATCACCCAAAAAAAAACAGTCACTCTAATTGAGTTTGAATTTAGTATCCTCACACAAGATTTTGAGGTCTTTTAAAAATCTGATATTTATTACTGCTACTATGAGTAAACTCAAAATTTTACTGGTTGAAGATGATAATAACCTGGGTGAACTCCTGAAAGAGTACCTGGACATGAAAGGATATGAGGCAAGGCTGGCTCGGGATGGAGAAGAAGCATTTAATCTCTTTCGAAAAGAAACCTATGACCTTTGTATTTTTGACGTAATGATGCCCAAAAAAGATGGATTTTCTCTGGCGAAAGAAGTTCGTAGTGTTGACAAACAAATCCCCATTATCTTTTTGACTGCAAAATCTATGAAAGAAGATACACTGGAAGGACTACGAATAGGTGCGGATGATTATATGACAAAACCTTTTAGCATGGAAGAGTTGTTATTGCGCATGAAAGCCATTCTTCGTCGGTCTCAATCACAGACAAACTCAATTGAAGAGAAAAAGACCTTTGAAATAGGAACTTATTTATTTGATTATGAACAACAATTATTAAAAAAAGAAGATAAAATCACCAAATTAACTACCAAAGAGGCAGAATTACTCAAACTATTATGCAACAATCTGAACCAGACACTGGAACGCGGTCTGGCCCTCCGTCTTATCTGGCGAGACGATACGTATTTTAATGCGAGAAGTATGGATGTGTATATAACAAAACTTCGCAAATATTTAAAAGATGATCCACAGGTAGAAATCATTAATGTTCATGGAACAGGCTACCGCTTACAAGTGTTAGGAACGTAAGAAGTTTTATCTTCTTTTCTCTATTTTTGCAACCTAGTGTATAAGAGAGGATAATCTTGATCCAAAGATTTTATTCCTTTCTCACTCTTAGTGTGCTTACCTAACTGATTTCTTATAATGATTAGAAGACCCCGACGTAATCGCCAATCAGAAACAATTCGTCGCCTGGCACAGGAAACAACATTATCCACAGACGACCTGATTTTTCCACTATTCGTAACAGAAGGAACAAATAAAGCGGTTGAAGTAAGCTCCATGCCAGGAATTTATCGTTACTCGCCTGACTTATTGCTAAAAGAAATTGAAAGTTGTCTAAAGTTAGGCATCAAAACATTTGATATCTTTCCTCAATTAGAGGAAAGCAAAAAAGACAAACATGCTACTGAAAGCTTCAATTCAGATGGCTTGTATTTGCGAACAATTCGAGAGATCAAAGAAAAGCTACCAGAAGCTACCATTATGACAGATGTAGCCATGGACCCTTACAGCAGTGATGGTCATGATGGTATTGTAAAGGATGGAAAAATTCTGAATGATGAGACGTTAGTCGTATTGGGTAAAATGGCATTAGCTCAGGCAAGAGCCGGGGCAGATATTATTGGACCATCTGATATGATGGATGGACGAGTAGGTTATATTCGCGAAACACTGGATGATGAAGGATTTACGGATGTAGCCATTATGTCCTATAGTGCTAAATATGCAAGTGCATTTTATGGTCCATTTAGAGATGCGCTGGATTCTGCACCAAAGTTTGGTGATAAGAAAAGCTACCAGATGAATCCGGCCAACCGTAGAGAAGCCCTAATTGAGGCAGAGTTGGATTATGCAGAAGGAGCTGACTTCTTAATGGTCAAGCCTGCCTTTTCATATTTGGATATCATTCAGACACTGAATGAGAATTTCCCCATACCTATTGCTGCATATAATGTGAGTGGAGAATATGCAATGATTAAAGCAGCAGCTCAGAATGGTTGGCTGGATGGAGAAAGAGCCATGTTGGAAATGTTGCTAAGTATTAAGCGTGCCGGAGCCAAAATAATCCTTACTTACTTTGCCAAAGAATTTGCATTGTTACAAAAATAATCTTTCTTATAAAAGAAAAAGCCCGATTCACTGTTGAATCGGGCTTTTTCTTTTATTTAAGTATATGGACCCAGCCTTTTATGACTATTCGTTCATCTCTTCGACGGAGCCTCATTGTTTTTAATTCGGCTGAATAGTAGTAAACGCCAGGTGATACGTTATTTGCATCTGAAACCTCTGCATTGTTATTTAAACCACCAGCCCAGTTAATATGTATATCACTGGTTTCGAAAACCTTACGTCCCCAACGATTCAGTATCGTTATCTTTCCTGATTCGATAAATCTGGGACAAGGATAGGGCTCAAACACTTGATTTAATGTGTCTCCATTATCAGGTGTAATCACATTAGGTAAAGCATAATAGGGACAATTGTCCTGACAGACAATATTGCTTGGGGCACTCTCATTGCCACTCTTGTCTACCACTGTCACATAATAACAGCCGGCAAACGAAGTTAGATTGATGTGGTTGTATACCTGAACAGAACTCAACACACTGTCGATCAGGGTAAATTCCCTGTCTTCTTCATACCGTTTGTAATAAATCCGGTAGCGTGATAAATCCTGATCACATTCTTTGTCTCCTTCTGTTTGTGGATACACCCAGCTCAAATGATTCGAGTAGCTGCTCACACTACAAAACGAAGGGGAAGGACTGCCTTCTTCGGCCACCCATTGGGCACACGGAGTCGGATCAATAGCCAACACCACTGCACACGGTTTGACCGTATCCAAGGGAGTGCTACACAATTCCTGTGAGGCATTGATCAGCGGATCTTCCAGAAAGCGTTCATTGTAAGTACCCACCGTCTCCACATAATAACAATAGGAGACATCTTTATCCAATCCTTGTGACGTGGTACCTCTGTCTGTGTAGGTAAAGCTGGCTGCACTGCTGACAGGTACTCTGGCTAGTTCTACATACACTTTTGGTACCTGATCTTTACGGTTTTGATCTTCCCGGTAGACAATGTGAGTCGAGTTGGTATTGTCCCACGGCACCTGAGCTGTCCACTTGAGCTCAATGGCATTGGGCAAAGGAGTGGCCGACAAACGAACACTCGAAGCGGGCTGAGAGGAATCTGCCCTGGCTCCATTAGACGAAAGCAACACCACTACATAGGTGTACGGATTCACTTCGGTGTTCAAGCCACTATCGGTAAAACTCAGATACGATGTCGTATCTGGAATACTTGTTTGTAAATCAGAGGTGAACACGGGAGTGGAGCCAAAGCTGGTCGAAAAGCCAGTGGCCCGAAACACCTGATAGCGGTAGGGGCCTGGGATTTCTGCCGCATTGATCTCAAGCGGTTGTGCCCAGCGCACCTTTATTTGTCCCTGAGCCAGATCGGTTTTGCTCACAGAGACATGGGTGATGATCGGTACAGTGAGTTTTAAGCGGGCACACACCTGATCAGATAAAATGCCTGCCCCACCGGAAGTGCCCGTGAAAGCGGCACTGACCCGGTAGGCATACTGAATCCCTTTTTTCACTGTCTGATCCAGAAAGCTAGTGCTTGTCGCAGTCACTCGTCCTACCAGGGTGTAACCTGCCGGAACAGATTTGGCACAGGGGTCAATCTGATCAGGAGAACAGCCCTGTTTTCGCCAGATCAGCAGTTGGGTAGCACCTGAACAGGTGTATGGGTCCCAGCTAAGGCGGATGGCATTGGCCTCTACGATAGGTTTGAGCCCTGTCACTGGTGGACCGACCACGGTGATGCGCCAGGTTTTGGTATCAGTTAGCTGATTGGGCACAGGAGCATTGTCTTCTGCTTTGAAAACCACATCATACGGTTGGGCCCGCACCTGTTGACAAACGGTTTTCCACTCAAAGTTGCTTTGTGCCGGATTTCCCTGATACTGGTACTGATCTCGGACCTTGGGTGGATGGTTGGGAGGGTCCAGGGTAGCGGCTGGTTGATGGGGAAACAAGGCGGTGGAAGTAGAGAAAATAGCGGATTCGGAGGAAATGCGAATCGATTGGTTTTTGTCCGGATCGGTGGCGCGGATAATGGCTTTGAGCACCGTACCGGCTATAATACAGGTGTCTTTGGGAATGATCAGTTCGGGTCGTTTGTTGGGTTGATCGCGGACAGTGATTTGCATGTCACGGACAATCTCACCGATTTTGATGTAGCCAGCAGCGGTTTTACGCCATTCCTCAACCACAAAGGCAATGTTGTATTCGGCATATCCTTTCGAACCGATGCCATAGGCACCGGGTGCATCCCAGGTAATGTCTCCGTTTAGAGGATTGAGCACAAAGGTGGGAGCCCCTGCTCCGGCTTCGGGAATTCCCAGTGGAGGAGCAACGGTTTCGGGCGAACGATAGTTAGCCACCGTGAGGGTGACACTTTGTCTGGGAATAATCATTTTGTAGGAGAGGCTATCTCCATCGGGATCAAAGGCAGCGGGATTGTGGGTAAACTTTTGACCTACTTCGGCATTGTCGACCGGAGGATTCCGTAACTGGGGGGTGCTGTTGGAGCCAAGGTTAGGCACAATATTGAGTACAGTTTCCACATAAAAAGGTGTATTAACCGAATTACTCATATTAACAATTTCCGCATTTCTGTTCTGCTCCTGAAAGTAAATCACATAAGAACCTTGACTTGGAAAAGTGTAAGTGAAGGTATAGGTAATCTCCTCAATATTTACTCCTACCGTTCGTCGAGGGGTATTGGCATCTGCCTCAGGAGACGCAATCACATTGCCTCTTTGTCCATTGGCTAGAATAGGGACAATATTTATTGTAGCCGTAGGCTGGTCAACACCTTGTGTATCTCTGTAAAGGGTAAGGGTAAAGATATAAGTAGGAGTACTCAGATTGTTTGGGTCTCGTACGGCTGTTATTTGTCCCGCACGTAAGTGGGTTGCCTTAACAGGCTGAACTATACATAGTAATATAAATACTATAACCAGATAGCGAAAAAGTGGCATGATGTAAAAATTTTGAATATATAACGAATTTACCGTCAGACAAGTTATCCTGTTAAACCTTATTCTATTTACACAAAAAAAGTGAATATTTATGGAATAGTCTACCGATTTTATTGGTTTTTACTTGATTTAGGTCCGACAACTAGAAAGTTTACCGAATTGAGCATTTATCTTTTAAACGTATCACTTGCCCATTCTATTTTTTTAATTTCTATCTTGCCGGCAAAAAAAATTTAAACTTTATGGAAAACCTTGATTTTCTGACACGTTACATTAACACTGCTTCACCAACTGGTTTTGAATGGTCAGGACAACAACTCTGGCTGGATTATATTAAACCCTATGTAGACACCCATATAGTTGATACCTATGGAAGTGTTGTAGGTGTTATTAATCCTGATGCCCCTTATAAAGTAGTAATAGAGGCACACGCAGATGAGATTTCCTGGTTTGTGAACTATATTACTGACGATGGATATATCTACGTACGTCGTAATGGAGGTTCTGATGTAATGATAGCGCCTTCTATGCGGGTAAATATCCACACTGATAAAGGACTTGTAAAAGGCATTTTTGGGTATCCTGCTATTCACGTAAGAGATACAGCCAAGGATGAAGCCCCAAATTTGAAGACCATTTTTATTGATTGCGGAGCAAAGAATAAAGAAGAATTAACAGAAATGGGTATTCATGTTGGCTGTGTTGTGACCTTTGTAGATGAGTTTATGGTGCTGAACGACCGATTTTATGTGGGTAGAGCATTAGATAATCGTATTGGAGGATATATGATAGCTCAGGTTACCAGAATGTTAAAAGAAAACAACATTCAGCTAGACTATGGGTTATATATCGTTAATGCGGTCCAGGAAGAAATCGGTTTGCGAGGAGCAGAAATGATTTCGCGTCGTATCAAACCAGATGTGGCAATTGTAACAGACGTAACACATGATACCCAATCTCCTGCTTACAAAAAACTGGAACAAGGAGATGTAGCCTGTAACAAAGGTCCTGTCCTTACTTTTGGTCCTGCAGTGCAGAACAATCTGCTTCGCATGATACGGAATGTAGCAAAAGAGAAAGAAATTCCTGTCCAGTTGGCAGCAGTGTCACGTTCAACAGGTACAGATACAGATTCGTTTGCTTACTCTGCAGAAGGTGTTGCCTCAGCATTGATCTCCCTACCTTTAAAATATATGCATACCACCGTTGAGACAGTGCATCGTGATGATGTGGAAAACGTGATCAAGCTAATGTATGAAGTACTTGTACAACTAAAAGCAGGTCATGACTTCCGGTATTTTTCTTAATAATTCTATTTTAGAACATAGCCTGCCTCTTAAGCAAAGGCAGGCTATGTTTTAAATCATATTACTATTTAACAGACTATATCAGGGAAGTGTAGGCAAAAGCACCAGTATCTTCTCCGCCTTTCTACGAAAATCTTTTTCTTTCCCTGCATAATCATTGGCGATAAAAGTAAAAGCCATGAGTTCTCCTGACTTTGTTTTAAAATATCCGGAATAACTGGTCATTCGATCCAGTGTACCTGTTTTAGCACGTATATTGCCAGCAGCCACAGTACCTTCTCCAATACCTTTCATCGTTCCAGAAACACCTGCAACAGGAAGAGATTTATAAAACGGAGTAAAGTAAGATTGTTTGGTAGCAAAAATTAATAGGTTTGTTAAAAAATCTGGCAATAATGCGTTGGAACGGGACAATCCACTTCCATCCCTCATAAAGAAACCCGTTATATTCATTCCCTTTTTCATCCAAAGGTTTTTTACAGCATCTGTACTTTCCCAGGTTGTACTCTTATTTAGTTCTTTTACTCCCATCATCTTTAACATGGCCTCTGCATATAAATTCATACTTCGAAGGTTTGTTTGTTCAACAATGGCAGATAGTGGAGGTGAAAAATGCGTATAGAGTGGCTTTCGTGTGGGAGTAGCAGGATGGTATTGTTGTTGGTGAATTAATATACGGGTAGATGTAGCTGCACCTTCCAGAGAAACTCCTTTTCGTACTAAGGCATCCCGTAAATTTTGAGCAGTGAATAAGGGTGGATCTGGAAGGGAGCCCCGAATTACAAACGGATTACGACTAACAGGAACAGTACCCTGAATGTTACGATGATATGTATAAGGTACACCATATATATAGGACTGATCTCCAGAACCCGATGGACCAGTGGTTACTTCATTTACAAAAATGATGTCTTTCATCACAGGGTCTGTGCGCACTATCCGGGTAGTCTCTCCTACCTGCTTTCCTGTTTCCAGATAGATTTTATACATATTATCATTGATATTTAAGCCAAATGCAGAAGCGCCATAATAGTTTCCAATATCACCCCATGTCCATCCATTCGGGATTACGTTTTCATTGAAGATGCCATCATCACTAATGATGTCTCCTTTGATGCGGCGAATACCGGCAGCCTGGATCTTTTGTACCCATAAGGCCATTAAGGCATCTAAATCCAATGAATTTGTTACCCGATCACTACCCAACGTAGGATCTCCCCCACCCCGTATATATAGATTCCCATTTAACACCCCATTTTCCAATATTCCATCATATTGCAGATCTGTTTTGAAACGAAAGTCTTCTCCCAGAATCTCCAATGCCGACAATGTAGTAACCAACTTAAGATTAGAAGCTATAACCATTGCCTTCCTGGCGTTCTGTTCAAGAATTACCTGTCCTGAACGAACAGACTTTATAGAGATAGCCAGATGTCCCTGACGCATTACAGAATCCGAATCCAGATCCATAATAGCAGCCTTCAGTGCTTCCAATGCACTATTATTCAGCGTTGGGGATGTATTTTCAGTAGTTTGCGCACAGGAAATAATAGCCAGGAAAAGGCAAAAATATACTCTGGGGAATAATGCTTGCATTGAATTTGAAAATATAGTAAGATAACAAAACCATAGCTAAACTGAAAATCTATATTACTTTCTCTTGTCTAGATTGTTCCTATCAATTTCTCCGTGTACCCATTTTTTCACTAAACATGAGAATTTACTATTCAAACGATAATTGTGCCACTTCATGCCCGGTTAGTAAACTAGTGCAGTTCGAAATTTACCAAGTCACGAAATCATCAATTTTTATTTTTAATCCGTTATTTAATTGAGTAAACCATAGAACTTGAAGTAAAAACCTGACTTTCAACAAAAAACTACAATTACAGAATAGACAGACTAGTATATTGTCACAAAAATATAGAATCGAGCAAGACTGAAATTGTACACATCCGGAATTTTTGTAAGTAAAAATCTATTCAGTTATTTTGTATAAGATATGTATCAATTAGCTATTCATGATTGATACAAAAAGTTTTTTCTTATTCTGCCATTTTCTTTCCAAAATTTACAGGCCAATGAGGCAGCATATTATTGTATCTTTTTCTTTGTTTCTTTTGATATGGATACCCTCAAAGGTATGCTTTGGCCAAACTAATTCTGTGTTAGCTACTGGTATCTGGTATAAAATAGGAATAACCCAATCCGGTATTTACAAGTTAGCCCTCTCAGATCTTCAAAAAGCAGGCATATCCACTTCTATCGATCCTCGCAATCTTCATATATATGGCAATGGAGGCGGAATGCTTCCTCAAGCAAATGTAGTTTCCCGCCCTACAGATTTGACAGAGATTGCGATACAAGTTGAAGGAGAAAACGATGGACAACTGGATAACACAGACTATATCTTATTTTACGGACAAGGTACTCATATAATTTATCATGATTCTCTGACTTCCAGATTATCTCATAAGATAAATATTTATAGCGACACAGCTTACTACTTTCTGACAGTAAACAACATTCCTGGCAAAAGAATTACTACCAGTCCTTCCGTTACAGGAGCAACTCAACAGGTTACTACGTTTGACGATTATATTTTTCATGAAATAGAAATGTATAATATCCTTGGTTCCGGACGTAGCTGGTGGGGCGAGAAATTTGATGCGGCTACAACCCAGAGCTTTACTTTTGATGTCCCAGGCATTATAAGTAGTAAATCAGCCCGTTTAGAAATTGCTGTGATGGCACAATCCACAGCATCAAGTCAGTTTTCTATTAAGAGTTCAGAGCAATCTATTGGTACATTGTCTATGTCTCCAATTTCCTCCGGAACGTATGATATAAAAGGGACTACCAACTCTGGAAACTTTACATTTTCTCCTTCTGGTTCACCTCTTCCTATTACACTCACTTTTGAGCGTAGTACAGGAGTTGGCTATCTGGACAGGATTGGTATCCAGTCTTCCCGTCAGTTGAAACTATATGGGACTCAGACCACTTTTCGCACTTTTGAAAGCTTTACAAATGAAAAACTCCGATATCACATTACAGAAGCAGGTAATACAGCAAGAATCTGGGATATCTCGACTATTCATCAACCTTCTAATATAAAATACAGCACTCAGGGATCAGAATTGGTATTTGAGGCAGTCGGACGACAATGGAAAGAATTTGTTGTTTTTAACCCACAGGCAATCTTATTAACACCTGAATCTATCCGGCAAGTTGCCAATCAGAATATTCGGGCATCAACTACACCAGAGTTACTCATTATTACTCATCCGGATTTTTATAGTGAAGCACAGCGACTTGCCGCATTCAGAACATCTCATGATGGACTAACTACCCTATTGATAACACCTTCTCAGATTTACAATGAATTTTCCTCAGGAAAACAAGATATATCGGCAATTCGTGATTTTATTCGTTCTCTGTATCAGCAAAGTATAAATCTGAAGTATGTACTTTTATTTGGAGATGCCTCATATGATTATAAAAATCGTCTGACAGGGAATACCAATTATATACCTGTTTATGAATCTATTCAATCTCTCCATCCTATCTATAGTTATTCCTCTGACGACTTCTTTGGATTTATGGAAGAGAATGAAGGCGAATGGATTGAAAATGGGTCTGGAGATCATACACTTGAAGTTTCAATTGGGAGATTACCAGTAAAAACAAGACAGGAGGCCTCCATTGTCGTAGATAAATTGATCGGATATACACAAAATCCGGAAGCATTGGGCAACTGGAGACAAAAGATTTCATTTGTAGCAGACGATGGAGATGCCAATACACATCAGCTGGATGCTAACCGATTGGCAACATTGATTGAATCAACATATCCCACTTATGCATCGAAGAAAATTTTTCTGGATGCTTATCCACAAATTTCATACTCCAATGGACAACAATCACCTGAAGCGGTAGCAGCCATTGATCAGGCAGTCGACAATGGGTGTCTGATTATGAATTATACAGGCCATGGTAGCGAAATCGGATGGGCTCAGGAACAAATACTTAGCATTGGCCAAATTCAAGGGTGGAACAATAGGAATCATCTTCCATTATTTGTGACTGCGACTTGCGAGTTTGGACGATATGATAATCCTGAACGTGTTTCCGGAGCAGAACTTGTACTTTTGAATGCAGCTGGAGGAGGAATAGGACTGCTCACAACCACACGTCCTGTATTTTCCAGCTCTAATTATGCAATCAATCTGGCTTTTTACAATAGTGTATTCGCTCCTGTTAATGGGGCTATGCCACGACTAGGCGATATAATGCGCTATACTAAAAACAATAGTTTAAGTGGGAGCGTAAACCGAAACTTTGCTTTATTGGGTGATCCATCCATGCGATTGGCATATCCCTCTTTAAAAACAGTTTTGACAAAAGTAAACAGCAAACCTTTTATCAGTGGAAAAGATACCTTGAAAGCATTGGCTCATGTCACCCTTGAGGGGGAAATAGAAGATGAATCAGGTACATCAATGACCAACTTTAACGGCACACTACAAACCACTCTATTTGATAAGTCTATTACACACACCACCTTAGGTACTGAAAGTACACGTATGTCATTTAGTGAACAAGACAATGCCTTATTCAGAGGACAGAGCACTATAAAAAATGGCCAGTTTCAGATTAGTTTCGTTGTACCTAAAGACATCAACTATCAGGTTGGTACAGGTATACTGAGTATGTATGCCAAACCAGCTGAGGGCACACAGGATGCAGCAGGAGTACAACAACTATTGGTAGGTGGCAGTCATACAGACCCAATAGCAGATAATACACCTCCTCAAATTAAACTATTTTTGAATGATACAACATTTATTTCAGGAGGTACAACAACACCTAACTCTACTTTTCTGGCTAAGCTAAATGATGAAAATGGCATTACTATAAGTCAGACAGGTATAGGTCATGAGTTATTGGCAATACTGGATGATTCTGTAGTGATCACAATGAATGATTACTTTACCTCTCTCACAGATACCTATCAGAAAGGTGAAATCCGTTATTCCTTCGAAAATCTTACACCCGGAAAGCATACTATCACACTACGTGCCTGGGATACATACAACAACTCTTCTGAGGCTACGTTAGATTTTACTGTAGTTTCTGATGCGTTTCATATCTGGAATTTGCATAATTATCCGAATCCTGCAACAGAATCGACATATTTTGCGTTTGAACATAATCGTTCGGGCAATGACTTAGAGGTAGTTATTTCTGTTTATTCCAGTACTGGCCAGCTTATCAGGACATTACAAAAAAATATTTCTTCAGCTACTGCAAAAGTTGATAATATAGAATGGAACCTTACATCTGGCTCTGAAAATAAATTAGTTGGTGGTGTATACTTTTATCAGGTAAGGGTACGTTGTATAGCAGATTCAACCATCCTAGCACAAAAGATGATTATTGTCCGGTAAGGTCAATTTTATAAATTGTGCACGCAAAAATGAAAGATTTCAAAAAAGACATTCTCTATTCCTTATTGATAAATGCCAGATAAGGATTCTTTGATCAGATGATGTTTGAAATGTTTTCCAAAAATCTTTTGTTTAAACCATCGCTTTTCTACTTATATTTACGCACTTTATTAAGAATCAATTTTTTATGATGCAAAATTATTCAAAACGCTTTCTGCTGGCTGCTTTAACTGCTTGTATTGTTGGCGTTAGTGAAGTAAAAAGCCAAACAAATCCGGTTACTTCTGCAGTTCCATTCCTGTTAATATCTCCTGATGCACGCGCTGCCGGAATGGGAGATGTAGGGGTGGCAACTTCTCCTGATGTAAATGCTACTTACTGGAATCCAGCAAAATTAGTGTTTGCAGAAAAAAAAGTGGGAGCAGCTCTAAGCTATACACCATGGTTCCGTTCATTAGGATTGAATGATATGTGGTTAGGCTATCTTACTGGTTATTATCAGATTAATAAAAACCAAGCTATAGGTGTAGGATTGCAATATTCAAATTTGGGTAGCATCAATTTTACTGACCCAACTGGTAAAAGTATTCTGGACTTTCGCCCAACAGAATTTGGGTTAGCCCCCTCTTTTGCTCAGAAGTTTTCAAAGAATTTTAGTGGAAGTATTACGTTACGGCTTATTTATTCTAATCTTTCGGGTAATGTGGACATAGCAGGCACTGGAGCACAAGGTAAAGCAGGTGTAACAGTAGGTGGTGATATAGCTCTTTTCTATAACAAAGATCTGAATATAAGCGGAAAAGATTTTCATTGGGCGTGGGGGGTAAATCTATCAAATCTAGGGCCTAAAATTTCTTACTCTGATGCAAATCAGCGTGAGTTTATTTCCACCAACCTCAAATTTGGTACAGCGTTAACCTATAATATAGATCCATACAACAAATTCACGCTTGCTGCCGATATTAATAAGTTAATGGTCCCTACAGCTAAAGGAGGAGCTAATGCTCGCCCAACGGGTCCGCTTATTTCAGGTATATTCGGATCATTTACAGATGCACCTGGTGGCTTTAGTGAGGAAATGAAAGAATATATCTGGTCTGTAGGTGCAGAATATTGGTATAACAATCTATTTGCTGCGCGAGCCGGATATTTTCATGAAAGTAAAGAGAAAGGGTACCGTCAGTACTATACATTTGGTTTAGGTGTACGTTATACGGTTATGGGGCTCGACTTTGCGTATTTGGCACCAGCCCAAGGTAGTCAAAGCCCATTAGCAGAAACCATGCGGTTCACTCTTCATTTCAATATAGGCGAAAGAGCTGCTGATGATGAAGAAGGAAAATAAAACAAATTTTTAGAGATAAAAGAAAATGCCAGAGATAAGTTCTCTGGCATTTTCTTTTGATGCATTTACAAACACCTGTATATCTTTGTATACATTGGCATTTTTTAAGGTACTTAACTATAGATAGCAGAACCTATTATGTTAGACAGAACACAAGCACCCGATTTTCAATCCATAAAAAAAGTTGCTGTAACTCAGGCACATTCCAAAGAACTAACCAATGGAGTAAAACTTCATTGGGTAAATGCAGGTGAGCAACCAGCAATCCGACTTGAATATATTTTTGCAGCAGGCAGTTGGTATGAACCGTCCAGAGGAGTTTCTTACTTCACAGCTAAAATGCTTAATGAAGGTACTCATCGCCGATCCTCAGGAGAGATCAGTGAATATATTGATCAGTTTGGGTCTTTTCTGGAACTAAGTCAAAATGCAGAACGAATCATTTTGACTGTATATACTATTACCAAGCATCTTTCCAAGCTTCTTCCTTTAGTACATGAGTTGCTAACAGAATCCATCTTTCCGGAAAAAGAGTTGGATAATCTGAAAACTATTACTTCACAGAATCTCCAGGTTAATCTGCAAAAAACTTCCTTTCTGGCACAACATCGTTTCAGAGAACTGATATTTGGAGAAAATCACCCGTATGGAAAGTACATAAAGGATACAGACATTGCTCCTGTTACCAAAGACTTGCTGGTGCAATATCATCAACAGGCTATTTTGCAACGACCTTTTGATGCAGTTTTATCCGGACAAATTACAGATGAAGCACTTCTGGCAGTAGAACAACACCTGTCTCAGTTTGATGTACAGAAGACTCTTCTTACAAAACCTACTCTTCCTGTTGCAGAGGTAAGTAAACACACAGAACTCATAGAACGCCCCGAAAGTGTGCAGTCGACCATTCGGTTTGGAAAACGCCTATTACATAAGGATGGGACATCTTTCACCCGTCGCAGTTCAGATTATTTCTCACTTGTTTTATTAAACGAAGTTCTGGGAGGATATTTTGGCTCAAGATTGATGAAGAATATACGTGAAGATAAAGGATTCACGTATGGAATTCATTCCTCTCTGGGAATATTTCGAAAAGAAGGGTTTATCGTTATTGGTACAGATGTAAAGAAGGAGTTTACCAATCAAACACTGGAAGAAATACGGAAAGAGATTACCCTTCTACAAACAGAGCCAATACCTGATGAGGAGCTTGAGACAGTAAAAAATTATATCCTGGGTGCATTTGCAGGCTCTGTCACTACTCCATTCTCTCTGGCAGATCACTTCAAGACTATCTATTTTGAAGGGATAGGCTATGACTTTTATGATAAGTATGTAACAGAAATTAGCCAAACAACCTCCGAGACCTTACTCTCTCTTGCCCAACAGTATCTGAATCTGGACACATTTACGGAAGTAGTTGCAGGAGGTAAATAATAAAACAAAAAGACTAATGTCTCTCATAGCATTAGTCTTTTTGTTTAAGTAAACTTCTTTATGAAACTGTACTTTGTGTTTCTGTTTGGGGAGAAAGCTGCTTCATGGCCTCAACTAAGTGCTGGTTTTCAGAAGTTGTCCCCACAGTAATTCGAATCGCATTTTCACAAAGTTTTACTTTGGAACGATCTCTTACAATGATTTTCTGCTCTACCAGATAGTCATATGTTTCTTTTGCATTGTGTACTTTGACCAGCAAAAAGTTAGCTTCTGAGGGATAGATTTTTTCAACAACAGGTACTTCTTCCAATAATTTTACCAGTTCAGTTCTTTGTTTTAAAATCTCCTTCACAGACTCTTCTTTCCACTGAGTATTTTGTAACCCCTCCAGCACAACCTGTTGTGTCAGCCCACTGATATTATAAGGAGGTTTGATTTTATTCAGGATACGAATCAGTTCTGGTGAAGCAAATGCCATACCCAAACGCAAATTAGCTAATCCCCATACTTTTGAGAATGTCTGTAATACAACCATGTTGGGGTATTTATCCAAATAGGAAGTAAACGACGGATAATCTGCAAAGTCTATATATGCTTCATCAATTATAACGAGTCCGGGAAATGTCTCGATCAACGTTTTCATTTGTTCCGGATCTAATGCATTTCCTGTCGGATTATTAGGAGAACACAAGAACAATAGCTTAGCCTTAGGATGTGTAGTTATAGCTTGTTGCAAAGCAGGCATATCCAGTGCAAAATCAGGTGTAAGAGAAACCTTCACCACAGGTACATCATTTATTGCTGCACTTACTTCATACATTCCATAGGTAGGTGGCACCAGAATAATTTCATCTTCTCTGGGTGTACAAGTTGCCCGAATCAATAAATCGATAGGTTCATCACTTCCATTACCCAAAAAAAGTTGCTCCAGTTTTACACCTTTGATCTCTGCTACACGCTTTTTCAGTGCAATCTGATGAGGATCTGGATAGCGGTTAAAGTTTTGTGAGGTAATAGAGCCAAACGGATTCTCATTGGCATCCAGGAAAATACCTTCTGTCCCTTCGTACTCATCCCGGGCAGATGTATAAGGTGACAAAGCCAAGATGTGTGGTCTCAGGATCTTCTCTAAACTGAACATATACAGTGTCATTTAATATAAGTGCTAATCAAGCTATTTCTGCTTTTCCGACAGGGAGAGGTTATCTTACTCTTTAAACAAAATCTGAATTAAAGAAAAAATACTATCTTTCCAGCCGTGAAACCGATACAAAGATAGAGAGCCTGTCTTTAACTTATTCTCTTTTACTTTCGATTTTTTATATGATACGTAAACTTAATGCCTCCAAACGCATTGCACTGATTGCCCACGATCACAAGAAACTGGAACTGATAGAGTGGTCAGTAAAAAATAAAGAATCTTTGGTACAACATCAGTTATATGCAACAGGCACAACCGGACGATTACTACAGGAATCCCTCAATGTGCCTGTAACAAAACTGTTAAGCGGCCCATTAGGTGGAGATCAGCAGATTGGCGCTATGATTGCAGAAGAAAAAATTGATTCAATTATCTTCTTCTGGGACCCAATGGAAGCTTTGCCCCACGATCCCGATATCAAAGCATTACTCCGGTTAGCTGCAGTATGGAACATTCCAATGGCGTGTAATCGTAGTACAGCCGATTTCCTGTTAAGTTCACCTCTTATGCATATCGATTATGATATCCAGATGACAGACTATTCTGCCTATCTAACCCGTAAAGTATAAATGAATCGTTATAATACACTTCAGTGGGTAGTTCAACGAATGCTCACAGATAGTAATGACATTCAAAAGATCCGTGAGGCCTGTGAAGCTATTTCTGTTGACTATATAGAAGTTGACATTATACCTTTCACCGATCAACTTCCTGATTTTCCATTGGATAAGCAAAGTATATTTTATGGTTCAACAAACTTCATGAACCTTGTTTATACTCACCCGGAGTTAAGCAAAGGATTGTTTCTTGATAAAAAGATATTTACCATCGAAAACTATCTGATGCAATGGCAATCCTATATGCTAAATTCGACTGCTTTGGTAGTAACATTTCAGGAATTGATGGATATGCCTTATGATGAAGAGCAACTTCTGTTTATACGACCTAACGAAGACTCAAAAGCATTTGCAGGAGAAACCCGTCCTTTTAAAGACATTACAGATTGGTATCATAGATTAAAACAGATTGAAAACACCAATTTGTCATTGGAAACAAAGATAATTGTTGGCGAACCCTATAACATTAAGAAAGAATGGCGTTTATGGATTGTTGACAAAAAAGTTGTTGCAGCCTCTCAATACAGAGAATACTTTAAGTTAAAGAAAGTAGAAGGATGTCCGCCAGAGGTTACAGCATTTGCAGAACAACGATGTCAGGAATATACTCCACATTCTGTATTTGTAATGGACATTGGGCTTTGTGGAGATTCGCTTTATATCATTGAGTGCAATTGTATGAATAGTGCAGGCTTTTATAAAGCTGATATTGCCCAGATAATCCATTCTGTGACAGATTATTTTATCAATAAATCTTAACTCATTTTTGACTGGAAGAATTACACTCCGAACTCTCATTACTACTCTTTCTTACTTTTTTCTGAATTATTTCCAGGTTCGAAAAATAACCAAAACACCAATTAAACTGAAGAAATATTCGGATAATGGTATCTTTTCTGTTTGACCAAAACTCGGTTCAATTTTTGATCTGCGCATATCCCGCCGTTGGCGGGACGTGCTTCACGGCAAATCATTTTTTAGTATGGTCGACAAAGCCCGGCTCATTAGCAAGCAGTTTGCGTTTTATTCACGGCAGATTTGCTTTTGACCTGAATTCCGATCATTTTTTTGTTTGCGCATAGTTCACGGCACGGACTGTCTTGCGCATAACTCACGGCAAAAACTTTTTTGACCTGAACTCCGGTTGCTTTTTATTTTGACTGGAGTTCCAGTCACACAACGAGTCAACTGGAACTCCAGTTGTTTTTATTTTTAACCTGAACTCAGGTTGCTCACAGGTTGAAACCTGTGAGCAGATAATTCTGAAAAACAACCTGACTACAAGTATTTTTCAAATTCAACCTGTATGCCAGTTGTTTGTTGTCTTGATCTGTTCTCCTGTTGATAGCTCATGTGTAAGCACCTTAACTGGATTTCAGGTTGTGATTTACTGACAACTTGTTTACAGGTTGTGATAGAGTGTGAATACTTATAGCTTTGTTTTCCCACACCAGTTTTTATTCACCTGCTGTCCATTTTTTTGATAAGATCAAAAAAAATATTTCTATAAATTTCCTATTCTTGTACTATACACATACCTCATTAATTGATTTAGGATGCATAGTATCGATTTAAATTGTGATATGGGAGAAAGCTTCGGTCTTTGGAAGATGGGCAATGATCTGCAAATTATGGATTATGTGAGTTCTATAAATATAGCTTGTGGCTTCCATGCAGGAGATGCAGATACTATGCGAAAGACAGTGGCAGCAGCTATGAAGAAAAACGTTGCGATAGGTGCTCACCCTGGTTTTCCAGACTTACAGGGATTTGGCCGAAGGAACATGCAATTATCCTCTGAAGAAGTTTATAACATTATTTTATACCAGATAGGTGCACTCGCAGCCTTTGTTAAAGTAGCAGGAGGCCGACTACATCATGTAAAACCACATGGAGCACTCTACAATATGGCTGCTAAAGATAGTAGTCTCTCCTCAGCCATTGCTCAGGCTATAAAAGATTTTGATCCTTCTGTGATTGTATATGGTTTGTCAGGAAGTTTTCTGATCAGTGAGTCACAAAAGCTTGGTCTGAAAACAGCCAGTGAAGTATTCGCAGATCGCACCTATCAGCAGGACGGTAGCCTTACCCCACGTAATCAACCTTTTGCCTTAATTGAAGATACAACACAATCATTAAAGCAGGTATTAAAAATGGTTAAAGAACAACAGGTAGTAACTCCTTCAACTATTCCTGTTCCTATTCAGGCTGATACCATTTGTATTCATGGAGATGGAAAACATGCGGTGGACTTTGCACAAGCTATAAATACACTATTTCAAGAACACTCTATCACCATACAAGCAATTTAATCTTATTGTCTATGAAAAAAAACTCTGCTCTGTTGGGAGCAGCCTTTCTTATGGCAACATCAGCTGTAGGACCAGGCTTTTTAAATAATACCGCTGCATTCACTCAACAATTGGGAGCGAGTTTTGGCTTTGTTATCCTGATTTCTATTCTTCTTGACATTGCTGCTCAGCTAAACATCTGGCGAGTGATTACAGTCAGTGAAATGCAGGCACAAACGCTTTCCAACAAGATTTTACCAGGTTTAGGCTATGTACTATCAGCACTGATTGTAGCAGGAGGATTGGCTTTTAATGTAGGTAATATAGCAGGTGCAGGATTAGGGATTCAGGTCTTGACAGGTCTTGATATACGTGTAGGTGCAGTAATCAGTGTAGGTGTAGGGATTTTCATCTTTACTGTCAAAGAAGCAGGAAAGGCAATGGATTCCTTTACAAAGATACTTGGCTTTGTGATGATCCTATTGATTCTATACGTCGTTTTTCAATCACACCCACCTTTTACACAAGCAGTTTATTTCTCTTTTATTCCTGAAAAAATAGATCTAAAAGCCATCATTACATTGGTAGGGGGCACAGTAGGAGGATATATATCATTTGCCGGAGGCCATCGACTTCTGGAAGCTAATATTAAAGGTGTATCTATGCTCAAACAGGTAGATACTAGTGCAATTCAGGGTATTCTTGTCACAGCTATTATTCGTATTCTCTTATTCCTGGCAGCATTTGGAGTTATAAGTGGTGGATTTCAGGTTTCTCAAGCCAATCCGGCCTCTTCTATTTTTCAGGCAGCGGCAGGTGTTGCTGGCTATAAGATTTTTGGTGTGGTACTATGGTGTGCATCTATTACTTCTGTGGTAGGAGCTGCTTATACATCTGTTTCGTTTTTGCGATCTTTCCACAAACAATTGGACACTAATGCTTCTGTTATTACTGCCGGCTTTATTATTTTGTCTGCTGCTATTTTTATATGGATAGGACAACCGCCTTCACGTATTCTGGTTATTGTAGGTTATCTTAATGGATTGATTTTACCTATAGCATTAGCCGTTATGCTGGTTGCTGTCAGAAGCAAAAATGTACTTAAGAATTATAGGCACCCACTCGTTCTGGAAATTACAGGCTGGCTGGTAGTAGCCGTGATGACCTGGATGAGTTTACAGAGTATTTTCGTATAGTTATTCATTGAAAATAGTATATTTCCCACCGAAACATTTCTAAGAAGTACAGATTCTCCCATTTGCTATGGAAAATTGCACGATTTATAGTCATTACATTGCTAGTGAAAAAATAATACCTATTCTTAAACAACACTTTCCTTCTGCACAAACAGAAATTACAGGAACAGAACAAAAATGGTCACAGCTTCAACTGAAAATAGGAAAAAGTTTCTGGAAAAAAGGAAGCACCTTTACAGTTTATTATCGGCAACGCCTTCATCCTGATTACAAGCTTGTTCTATCAGAAGAACCTCTCATACAAAATCTGGTAGGTATGTATAACTTCTTTAGTTCGTTTCCTGCTCAAAATCCAGATATCTATAATCGCCTGTTGCACAAAATCACAATCCTTAATGCAGAAATCAGCTTTGCAGCCGAACCTGGATTTAGTGATACACATGTTGAATGTATCCTAAACATAGCACAGGCACTAGATGGTATTATTTTCTCAAATCCCAATAGTGTTTTTTCGGATCTTGGCATGTACGATAAAAATGGAGTATTGCTTTTAAATAATACGGGTAAGTCTGATGCAACAACGTTGGATGTCTCTATTGAGAGTAAATACTACGATAAAGTATCAGGAGATGAGCCTGACGAACGAAAAGATAGAACCAATCAGTTGTTGCAGTCACATGGAATTGCCATAAATACTCATTTGCCCCGCATTGTTAATGAATCAGAAGCGAATATCCGTACTCCTTACGAAATAGCTGAACGAGTCACAGTCCTTTCATTAATCAATCTGGTAGCCTTTAACTCTGTTGAACCTACACAGGCCATTCAGTACTTTAAACAATATGGTTTATGGGACAAGGTCACAGAAAATGAAAAAGACCTGCTTGAAAATCCTACTCAATCCAAAAAAGATCAGGCAACCTGGCAATGTGAAGGTATCTGGGTACTACTCTGGTCGCTTGGCAAAGCAGGTGAGATTCCGTTTCCTAACCATTTATGTTCACTCAATGATTTGGATTTTTACCCATTTCAGGGATTTAATCAGGACCCCAACGAAATTATACAACAACTTACCCAGCGTCGTACTGATACAGAGATTTTAGATAGCGCCGATTTGTACTATCGTATAGACTGGGCATGTGTCAATGCCCGTGTCAAAGGGCAGGAAATGGCGATAGTTCATCCGGGAGTGGTATACGAACGCCATTATGCACTCAACTGGCTTATCCGAAATAGGGATCAGGCATGGGATGATGTGACCTGTGATACCTGATCTACTATCGCTGATCTAAAAAGAAAAAGATTTTTTAAAAACCTATGTGATTTGAAATACAAATTTAGCTTTGTATCTCAGCTCTATCTGCTAATCATCCAACTATGGAACTTCATATTCTTGGTATACGACATCATGGCGTTGGTTCAGCCAAAAACATTGTTGAACGATTGAATGCTCTTCAACCAGACATTCTGTTAGTTGAAGGTCCCCCTGAACTTGATAGCGTGGTTCAATGGGTTACTCATAAAGAATTAAAACCACCCGTAGCCGTTCTAGCCTATAATACAGAAAAGCCTGCACAAGCCACCTTTTATCCTTTTGCTAAATTTTCTCCTGAGTGGCAAGCGATTACCTATGCTCATCAGAAAAATGTGCCTGTTTGGATGATGGATCTTCCTTTGGCTCATACATTTGGTATCGAAATAAAAAAACAGGAAGCCATTGAAAAAGAGAGAAAAAGATTGGAAGAAGAGGCAAAGCAGGAGGCACAGGAAGAAATTATCTCTGTTGAAGACACAAATCCGCAGAATAATGTGAATGGGGAAGAACTACCATCCGCGGAAACTGGAGAAGGACCATTGACTGAATACGAAACTGAATTTGCCAGAGATCCTATCAGTTATCTGGCTCAGGTAGCAGGCTATGATGATGGGGAACTGTGGTGGGAACATAATTTTGAACACAAGTTTGTCAAAAACTCTTCTCAGGATCATTTTGAGGGAGTGATGATGACAATGGATGTATTACGCGAGCATGTTCCTATGCATCATTCTGCAGAACGAGATGACCTACGAGAAGCGTACATGCGTAAGCAAATACGGCAGGCAGAAAAAGCTGGCTATACTAAATGTGTAGTAGTATGTGGTGCCTGGCATGGACCGGCCCTGAAGAATTATAATGAGAAAAGTGTTATTACTTCTGATGATAAAAGTCTGAAAGGCCTTCCATCAACGAAGGTAAGCTGCACCTGGATACCTTGGACGAATACTCGTTTAGGCATGTTTAGTGGCTATGGTGCAGGAATTGTATCTCCCGGCTGGTATGAACATCTCTGGAGCCATGGTCAGGATAAAGGTATTCGCTGGCTTACACGTGTAGCACGCATGTTCCGGGATAAGAAAATGGATATCTCTACAGCTCACGTTATTGAAGCGTATAGACTTGCAGAAGCACTTGCAGCTATGCGTGACCTGTCAAGGCCAGGCTTGATGGAACTCAATGAAGCCACGCAAACAGTACTATGCTTTGGAGACAGCATTTTGTTAAAACTTGTCGAGGAGGAGCTCATTGTGGGCAAATCAACCATAGGAAAAGTTCCTAAAGAGTTACCTAAGCTTCCCATTCAATCAGACTTCGATGAACTCCGTAAGAAATGTCGCCTGGATATTACTGAAGCCAATAAAGACTATGAATTGGATCTGCGGAAAGAGTTAGATCTTAACCGCAGTCGCTTTTTACATCGCTTAGATGTCCTGGATATCAAATGGGGTAAAAAAATAAGTATTTCTACCAAAGGAACCTTCAAAGAAGGATGGCGCCTCCGCTGGCAACCTGAAATGGAAATCGAGTTGATTGAAAAAGGATTCTGGGGAAATACTATTCTGGAAGCGTGTACAAAGTATCTTCTTGATCTAGCAACTCAGACCCAATCAATAACTCAACTTGCTGCCTATATTCAGGAGGCGATTCCGGCAGAATTATTTTCAGTAATAGAGAAGCTGCTTGAAAAGATTAATGAACTTTCTACGATATCCAGTGATATACTGGAACTCATGGGTGCAGTAAGTCCTCTGGTTGATGTGAGTCGCTACGGAAACGTGCGTAAAACAGATTTGACGGCTATTAATCAACTGGTAAATGGATTACTGACTCGTGTCTGTATCGGTCTACCCAATGCCTGCTATGGATTAGATGATGAGACATCTAACAGGATGTTTGAGCATATAAAGAAAACAGATGAGGCAGTACGTCTACTTGACAATGAAGAATTAGAGCAACTCTGGTACAAAACACTAGGTGTTATTCTGGATAAAAATGGCATAAATACCATCATCATAGGATGTACCTGTCGATTACTCTTTGATGGAAAGATTATTGATGAAACAGAAACTGCCCGCCGTTTTGGTTTAGCTTTATCGCCAGGTACTGAACCTAAAGATGCAGCAGGCTGGATTGAAGGTTTTCTGAAAGGTAGTGGTACTATATTACTGTATGACCAAACCCTGTGGAATCTATTATACAAATGGGTATTTGAATTAGAACAAGATAAGTTTTTAGAGCTGCTGCCTATTTTGCGTCGTACATTCTCTAAATTTGATCCATCCGAACGAAAACAAATTGGTGAGAAAGCTAAAAAAGGTATCACCACTATAAATACTACTACTTCTGGTAGTAATGTTGAACTTCCGGAAAACTTCAATTATGAACGTGCAGAGAAATCTCTGGAAACAATAAAGCTACTCCTTGGTATTGCATGATATTTCATCCTATGAGCTTGGTTGTATAAATTCAAAGAAATGAACCGAATCTATTTTAGAGGAGGTTTATTTCTTTGAACTTAATTAAGAATGCTAATTATCTAACATTTTGTATATTCTCTCAGATCGTATCCCAAACTATTTCTCTATTTTTTAACTAACAGACATTGGGTATTTAGAATCCTCCTATACCTAATACCCAGTTTGGCAATACTTTTGTCTATATAGTGTAAGATTCATCTGGCATAGACAATATCTCGTATACTTTTATGCTTTTGGATTTTTTATCTATCTGTTTTTGCTCAACGGGCATTGAGCGGATTTCGGAAAATTGACAAAAATTAAATAACTTAGTACTATTACTTAATCTGAGAAACATGAAGAAAGACATTCCTTTTCTACCAGTTAAAGACGTAAAAGTAGCTGTAGTGCGAAAAACGAATGATATAGGAAGTTTTGACTGGTTTGTTTACTTACTTAATACCAATCCTTTTGCTATTAAAAATGTATTTGTCACTTCTGAAGGATACGGCTATATGAATGATGAAATGCGTAGGACTTCTACATTACGCCATTTCTTAGGAGATGTGGATTCAGGGGATGCTGCTATTATTGAACCAATAGATCCTGCCATTTTTGGATTAAACAGTGAATATTGGGTAAGTTACTTTATTGATAATCAGATTTATGACAAGCGATTTATTTTTGTACCTGACAGTATAGTAGAAGAAAATCTTAGCTACATTTCGCAGCTTGACTTAAGCGGAGTTTTACATGAGTAACTGACAAATGCAGACATTGACCTTATTTTTCCAACAGATCAATGTCTGCATCTTCCATTTTTTACATCCCAGGAAATAAAGGACGAGCAATTTCACCTCTGAAAGGCCATGGAATAGAAATAAAGATCACGATAAGAGCTATAACAAGCAGCGTAAGCGCTCTCTTATGTTTTCTTTCATCAGAAATAGGTTTGCGAAATGATCCCCGTGCAACAGTAATTAACGCAATTCCTATAATCATTCCTGTGATGTGTTCTATAGCCCAGAAACGATATACCTTGCTTTTCATTACTTCGCCCATACCTACGCCCAAAATATTCTGCAACCCCCACGGACCAATTGCCCATTGCACTAACCCAATAAGCAAGGTAATATGGGCTGCAATCATCAGAAACAAATCAACTTTCTTATCACCACTATTGAATTCTCTTTTAGCATTCATACCACTAAAATGTCTGAAAATAGCAACCAAAAGCAGAATCAGAATAACCCAGCGCAATAAATTGTGTAAGTGTACGAATCCGGTATACATACGTAAATGTCTTTAAATGAATGATTGGTTTTCTTTATCTTTAAATTTTAAGCGTGGCAAGTTAACGAGCAAATTGCAGAAACAAAAAAGCATAGAGCCTTCTTAACAAACCTTATTTTAACTGATTCATCATAAATCGATAAATTGTTTCTGAAACTCTTGCCAGAACCTCTACTCCTGCTTCCGGATTTTCTAATTCTTTTGATAATAATACTAAGATATATCTTCTCCCATATGGTAAATAAACAATGGCAGAATCATGTCTTACCCCTGTAATAAATCCGGTTTTGTGAGCAACCTGGACTTCTTTAGGTAGATATAAAGGAATAATATCATTGAATTTCTGTTCTTTTAAAATTTGTATCATTTCCTCACAGGATTTTGTATCGACTACCTGTCCGTGGGCTATCTTTTCTAATATAATAGCCAGATCATAAGCTGTTACAGTATTATTCCAGCCTTTATCAAATGCCTTCTGATCTTCTACACCTCGTAACACCCTTATATCTTTCGCCCCTATTCCCTGCATAGTATTCATAACATTAGCTGCTCCTACTTTATCAATCAACAGATTTGTTGCCAGGTTGCTACTCACTGTTATCATTTCATACACCAATTGTTTTATCGTCATCCATTGCCCTATTTTCTTATACATTTCTTCTGCACTATCATCTGAAATATCCATTTTGTATGGACTTCCATCTACAATACTTTTAAACTCATTTTTTACTAAAATTGAGTCTGAAAGCTTAAACCTACCTGCTTTCACCTGATCAAATACTTCTATCATTACAGGTGTTTTCATAGTACTTGCAGCATGAAAGACGTCTTTCGCCTGAATATATACTTCAAGCTTAGGGGAGTCTAAGGATTTAAATGTAACAGCAAATTTTCCTTTGACCGTTACAAGCTTTGATTCAATGGCAGCCTTTAGATCTTCCACAAATACGAAATTCATTTGAGCTTTTACAGTAAGGGGAAATATGACCATTAAAAGCAAAAGGTATTTTGCCATAAATCTTCACTACAGTTAGTTGATTTGAAATGGAGCAAGATAAAAACTCTATAAATAGGTGACTAATGAATTTAATCTTTTTATTATATCCCATTTCTTCCAGAAAGCTTGTACCTTTGTATAAACTCAGCCTTTCATTCTAAAAAGGCGTTATATACTTAATCATTTGCATATTTATCCACATATTCATTTGCTTTATGTCCACTCTCACCCAAACAATCCGCGACACACAAGTATTTGACCTGATCAACAAAGAGAAAAGTCGTCAGGAATCGGGCATCGAACTAATCGCCTCCGAAAACTTTGTATCCCCTCAAGTGATGCAAGCGATGGGAAGCGTTCTAACTAATAAATACGCTGAAGGATTACCATCCAAAAGATATTATGGAGGCTGCGAAATTGTTGATGAAGTTGAGCAACTGGCCATTGACCGTGCAAAAGAACTTTTCAAAGCAAGCTGGGTAAATGTTCAACCTCACTCAGGTGCTCAAGCTAATGCTTCTGTATTTTTAGCTGCTCTACAAGCTGGTGATACAATTTTGGGTTTCGATTTATCTCATGGTGGTCACCTTACTCATGGTTCTCCTGTAAACTTCTCTGGAAAGCTATATCGTCCAACATTTTATGGGGTTGAAAAAGAAAGCGGACTTATAAACTGGGATAAAGTTGAGGAAACTGCTAAGAAAGAGAAACCAAAAATGATTATTTGTGGAGCCTCTGCATACTCCAGAGATTGGGATTACCAGCGCCTTCGTCAAATTGCAGATGAAGTAGGTGCCATCTTATTAGCAGATGTTTCTCACCCTGCTGGCTTAATCGCAAAAGGCTTATTAAATGATCCTCTAGAACATTGTCATGTAGTAACTACCACTACTCATAAGACATTACGTGGTCCTCGTGGTGGTATGATTATGTTGCGTCACGACTTTGAAAACCCATTTGGTGTTAAAAATCCCAAAGGTAATCTCCGCTTAATGTCTGAACTTCTTGATTCAGGTGTTTTCCCAGGCACACAGGGGGGGCCATTAGAACATGTAATCGCAGCTAAGGCAGTTGCTTATGGAGAGGCATTAAGCGAAGAGTTTTACAACTATGCAGTTCAAGTTCAAAAGAATGCTAAAGTAATGGCACAGGCCTTTCTGGATAAAGGCTATTCGATTATTTCAGGTGGAACAGACAACCACTTAATGTTGATAGATCTTCGTAGCAAAGGCCTTACAGGTAAACTTGCTCAGGAAACATTAGACAAAGTACATGTTACTGCTAATAAGAATGCAGTTCCATTTGACGATAAATCTCCATTTGTAACTTCAGGTATTCGTTTTGGAACAGCCGCAGTAACAACACGTGGTATGCAAGAAGCCGATATGAAACGTATTGTTGATTATATCGACAGTGTGTTAATGAATCATGACAATGAAGCTCATATCACAGCTACTAAAAAGGAAATAACAGAGTGGATGAAACAATTTCCATTATATTCTTAATAACTGAACTTAAATAAAGCATTTTATCTGAGCGATTCTAACAGGATCGCTTTTTTTATTGTTTTATAGTTGAAGACAAGCTTACCTAAATTTGGAGCCAATTGTAAAATGTCTGAAATTGGAAATATAATGTGTGAAAGATACTGTGAGAACTGCTATAGAGAGGTACAAAAACAAAAAAGCCACTCAAAGTAAGAGTGGCTTAGAAGTAATGAAGTGTAATGATAAAGTGGCGGCGACCTACTTTCCCACCGGTGAAGGCAGTATCATGGGCGTGAAAGGGCTTAACTTCTCTGTTCGGAATGGGAAGAGGTGATCACCTTCACTATAACCACCAACAATGTTGGTGTCTTGCGACAATGTTTTAGAAGTTCGTTTTACTCATCTTACTTAGTTGAGTGTACTACTCTAGTGAGTAAAATTGACAAGTGGAAAAGAGAGAAACTCATTAACGAGTGTTTAAGTATAACAAAGTATTTTTTCTAATTGAGTATCTGACTTGCATGATCAGCAAAAAGAAAAAAACGGAAGTCTTCGGATCATTAGTACGACTTGGCTGAACATATTGCTATGCGTATACCTATCGCCTATCTACGTTGTCATCTCCAACGGTCCTATAT
>NZ_JASJOR010000070.1:0-4465 GCF_030068545.1 Xanthocytophaga flava
TTGGCGACCAGGACGTACCTTCCCTAGACCCAGACAGAAAAGTTCCCGACGAAAATTTCCTACTCATAAACGATCTGGATTGTAAACAGTCCTTAAGTTGACAGCATTGAGCGGACGCTGCTCTCAATGTGGGCACGGGTGGACACCCGCGCCAGAAACTTTCTTTGTGTTCAGAAAATTCAGGGTTTCGTTCCCGTCGTTGGTGTTATCACCAACGACCACTTTCCCACTATTCATGTTGGTGAGAACACCAACATGGGGAAAAAATCTTCCTTCTGTGCTTTCCTCCCCTTTTGTCCTTCTGAAAGAATCCCGTGGCAAAACCGGCGACCTTTCCGATTGGAGTGTATTTCTTCTCTCAGAAAACAAACGTAACTCTATTTGTCACGAGATCCTTACAGGAGGACAGATAAGGAGTTGATAGGGTAAAAAAGAGAGTTTTTCCCTAAAACCCTAAATTAAAAAAGTTATCGGACACGATAAGGCTTTACACTTCCTGTTGAATAAGAGCAGGGCAAATACTACCTTTGCTGGTTTTTATTTACGAGCTAACGACAGAAACTGTATACTAACTACACAGCCTACCTGTCTCGACATCAACAAGACTGCCCCAATCACATTTTAAACCCATATCCCAATGTTGCGATTTTGTTTATCGCTTTTACTGCTTACCCATGTACAATTCTGTTTTGCACAGAACGAACTTACCGATGCAGGCATATGCCTGAAAAACCAGAAACCCGGAGTCAATGCTCAATCTATCCGGACAGATACTGTTTTCGAACGTATCCTGGCTCCTATCCACAAGTATGAAGAACTTAATCTTTTCCTGGTAGAATGTCCAAAAATTAAGACCTGTCTGACCTATGAAGATGAGCAAGGCATTCGCTACATTCTGTACAATAAAAGTTTTCTTTCCAGAATTTTTGCAGGCAATAAAGTAGACTGGAATGCATTAGGTATACTGTCCTATGAAATCGGGCGCTACTTGAGCAATCAACCATTACATAAACAATCGGCTCCGTTAGAGGTATTGCGACAATATGAATGGGCTGCAGATGCCTATGTTGGTTTACTTTTAGAAAAACAGGGAGCCACAGAGGAACAAGCGCTATTCTATTTAACGAAAATGTCTCATCCGGATTGCAAGGATGAGATGCAATCTGAACATGCCTGTTTAGAAACAAGAAAAAAATCTGTTCTGGAAGGGTATACCGAAGCAAAGGGACAAATTGTGAGTACCACAAGTCAGAATGCAAGTGTGCACTATGTCAAAGGCGCTATCTCCCATTTGGCGCAACACTATCAAAATGCCATTAGCCACTACACACAGGCTATCAGTCTCGATGCCGGTTATAAAGGTATATATAATGATCGCGGACTTGCCTATGAAACCTTACACCGTTACGAGGAAGCCATTGCCGATTACACCAAGGCCATCAACATAGATCCAGCTAAGGCTGAATACTATTTCAATCGCGGAAATATCTATACCCAATTAAAACGTTATCAGGAATCTATTGCCGACTTCACTCAGGCAATTACACTCAAGCCTGACTATGTGGAAGCCTATAATAACAGAGCAAGCCTGTACAATGAGTTGGAACGTCCTCAGGAGGCTATGACAGATATCTCAAAGGCCATCGGGATCAAGCCAGATTTTGCGGAAACATATGTCAATCGAGGGAATGCCTACAATAAGTTAGGACGCTATCAGGAAGCATTGGCTGATCTGACAAAAGCTATCCAACTCAAGCCAAACATTGCCGAAGCCTATTCAAACCTCGGACGTACACATTTTTATTTGCAACACACCCAGGAAGCAATTGCAAACTATACCAAAGCCATTCAGCTTAAACCCGATTATCTGGCAGCCTACATCAATCGCGGAACTATATATACCCAATCGAAACGCTATCAGGAGGCGATACCTGATCTCACAAAAGCGATTCAGCTTGATCCCACTATGGCAGTAGTATACTTCACCAGAGGAATGGCCTATTATCAATTACGCCACGCTCAGGAGGCCATTGCTGATTTTACAAAGGCCATTCAGCTTAAGCCGGATTATACAGATGCCTATGCTAATCGGGGATATCTGTACAGTGAGTTGCGACAATACCAGGAAGCTATTACAGACTATACCAAAGTGATTCAACTTAAACCTGATCTGTCGGAAGCCTACTTTAGTCGGGGAAACATGTACATTAAATTTCAACGTTATCAGAATGCGTTAGAAGACTTTACAAAAACCATTCAACTCAAGCCAGCCTATACAGATGCTTATTTAAACCGAGGGCTTATATACAACATATTGCAACGTTATCAAGAAGCATTGGCAGATCTGACAAAGGTGATTCAACTTAAGCCAGATTACGCCAATGCCTATGTAAGTCGTGGGAACGTATACCTAAAATCACAACGCTATCAGGAAGCGGTAGAGGACTATACCCAAATGATTAAACTCAAACCTGATGATTCAGAATCGTATTTTAAACGAGGGGTTGCACTCAGTAATCTGCGAAAGTATCAGGAAGCACTTGCAGACTATACCAAAGTGACCACACTCAAACCTAATTTTGCAGACACGTATTATAACATAGGAGTCATTAAAGAAACCCTCAAACAAGATGCCTGTCCAGACTATGCGAAAGCATGCTCTTTGGGCTATAAAGAAGCTTGTAACTTATGCAAGCCCACTTCCAAAAAGTAAAGTAGTCCTGGTAATCAGGGCTACTTTTTATTTCCGTCGTTGGTGTTATCACCAATGACCACTTTCCCACCATTCAAGATAGATCCGAACAGACGTTCAAACCAGCGTCTTTCTACTCGAACAAGTACCAAAAGTGAAGTAGTAAAGATGCCTCTCAATGGACAAAGTACTTCCAAAATTAGCCAGCAACCAGGCATTGGTCAAGTCTTTGACGTACTGTCTTTCGGTTAGTCAAAGCTTTACTATATATGATATATTCTTTTCCTGAAAGCTTTTCCATCCTATAGGGGTACAAGTGCTGGTGTGGCAGAACTCTAGTAGAAATTCTATGGAAGAAAATCAGTTGAATGGTAGCAGTAATAAAGCACATCAAACAAAACAATTCTGATAATCAGACAGTTTAAAGTAAAGCGCTTGTTGTTCAACGCTCAGTTTTCCATTTTTAACCTTAAATTTTTTAACTATGAACACACCCACATTAGCATTGGGAGCACGCTTATCCGTTGTAAAACTTAAAGATCAGTCCGGACAAGAAATTGGCAAAGTCATCGAATGGTTGATGGATGTGGAAGAAGGTAAAGTAGTCTGTGTAATAGCAGAGTTCGAGCAGGGATCGTATGCCTTACCCTGGACAATGATGAAAGCAGACTTACAGTCAGGCGGTTATGTAATTGACACTGATAAGGTAAAAAGCTACAATGTACAAGTAGACCGAAATGCACTTGGTGACCTGGTGAGCGATAAAAACTTTCTGAATCAGTTATATCAGACGTATCAGCTACCGACGTACTGGCAGGACAATGCCTCTACCGGTCAGGGTACACAAGCTAATTCTACAGCTCCTTTTACACCAGGTCAAGCACCTAACGAAACGGCAAAGGAAGGAGAAGGTAAAGGCTATGGAGGATAATACATGTATAAGAGGTTGTCTAAATTAGCAGTAAAGAAGGGAAAAGGCTAGATTTTGTAGTGAGATGAGAGCATTTTGAGGGACGTAGCCAGTGGCCTTATCGTGTCCCATATCTTTTTTGGAAACAAAGAAAGTTTCTGGCACAAGTGTCCATCGGTGCCCATTATGAAAGCAGCGGACGCTCAATGCTGTCACGTAAGAAAGTTTGTTTCTTTTTTTCATATTTCTTTATTGTCCTTCTGAAAGAATTCTCTCTCTTCCTGTCCTTCTGAAAGAATCTTGTGACAAGACCGGCGGCTTTTCCGAGTGGAGATGATTTTTTCTCTCATAAAGGAAACGTGGCACTATTTGTCACGAGATTCTTCCAGAAGGACAAGGAGGAAAGCTGAGCTTTTCGGAAGAACAGGAAGAGAGTTTTTTTCATTCTTCTCCAGGTTGGTGATAATACCAACTTGCCTGAGGGGAAACAGCTCATTGGTGAGAACACCAACGACGGAAATAAATGCGTGACACGCTGCCAATCAGCACACCTTTGTCTTCTTAGAAGGTTCATCCCTCTCTGTCTTTCTGAAAGAATCCTGTGACAAATAGAGCCACATTTCCTTTATGAGAGAAAAAATCATCTCCACTCGGAAAAGCCGCCGGTCTTGCCACGAGATTCTTCCAGAAGGACAGGTGAGATAGTTTGAGTGGTTTTCTTAAGGGGACAGCATTGAGCGTCCGCTCAATGCTGTCAACTTAAGGACTGTTTACAATCCAGATCGTTTATGAGTAGGAAATTTTCGTCGGGAACTTTTCTGTCTGGGTCTAGGGAAGGTACGTCCTGGTCGCCAAGGGATCTT
>NZ_JASJOR010000071.1:0-4055 GCF_030068545.1 Xanthocytophaga flava
ACAAGCCTATTGCGCTAAAAAGGTTGTAGCTACCACAGTGGGTAGCTACGCAAGATGAACGACCTGCTAAACAGGACCTGTTCTCTTTGAGAGTGTAAAGATAAGAATAGCTTAAAATAATTATAACTTTTTTCTTGACTTTACAGACAGTACCTTTTGACAAATAGAGCCATGATTGTTATTTGAGAGAAAGAATATTCTCCAGATCCACAGGCCGTCGGTCTTGCCATGCCTTGGCGTGGGCGGGAAGATTCTTTCAGAAGGACAAAAAGGGGAGCGAAGGCTCACTTCTGAAACGAAGATCCAGCGTACCTTCCCATAGAACAGGTTTCGAGTCATGCACCATAGAACAGCCTTGTCCTACAAATAATACTAAAAAGAATCAAAGGAGTAAACCTCTCCATCCAGATATTATATCATCCTCATAGTGTGTTTGAATTTTGCATTGTTTGATTTTTGCAATCATTCGTTTGAAACTTGTAATCACCACCTTACCCATTCGCCATACCTTTGTTCTATCAATTAAAACAAACAAAGACTATGGACAACAAAAAAGTATGGTTTATCACAGGAGCTTCCAAAGGACTTGGTTTATCCCTTGCCAGACAAGTATTGCAACAGGGAAACTTTGTCGCTGCAACCTCTCGCACACTTGATGCTTTACAAACAGCTATAGGAAAGGCCAATGATCATTTTTTACCATTACAGGTTGATCTGAGTAATGAAGACAGTGTAGCGAAAGCACTTGAGCAAACTCATCAGACTTTCGGACAAATAGACGTGGTAGTGAACAATGCCGGATACGGTATAGGTGGAAGTATTGAAGAACTCACAGACAAAGAAACACGTGATAGCTTTGATATCAATGTGTTTGGTACACTGAATGTTATTCGCAAGGTATTACCGTTTCTGCGTGACCAAAAGTCAGGGCATATTCTCAACATATCTTCTATCGCAGGCATTAGTGCCAATACAGGCTGGTCAATCTATGCGGCTACCAAATATGCTATCTTAGGACTTTCAGAAGTACTGGCAGAAGATGTACGATCATTGGGAATTCGGGTAACTGTCGTTGCACCGGGAGCTTTCCGAACCAGTTTCCTTTCATCTGAATCACTGGTAATGACACAAAATCCCATAGCCATATATGAAGAGGTGAGAGCTTCTCATGCCAAATACCTGAAAATGGATGGCCATCAGGCGGGCGATCCGGAGAAAGCAGCCGAAGCGATGATTCAGATCACAGAGGAGAGTAATCCACCCTTGTATCTATTGCTGGGAAGTGATGCCTATCAGCGAGCTTTTAACAAGCTGGCTTCTATGACAAAGGAATTCCAGTCATGGGAGTCTCTAACCAAATCAACTGATTTTACAAACTAATTTTTTATTTAATCATCCACAACACAATGAAAACACAACAAATATGGTTTGTGACCGGAGCCTCTAAAGGTTTAGGTCTTTCTCTAGTACAACAATTGCTTTTGCAGGGACATAAAGTAGCTGCCACTTCCCGCAATCTGGAGGACTTACGCAAAGCAGTAGGGACTCACACCAGTTTTCTTCCATTAGCGATGGATCTTAAAACGGAAGCGAGTGTAAAACAGGCAATCGAACAGACGATAGCCCACTTTGGGAAGATTGATGTAGTAGTGAACAATGCAGGGTATGGTTTATTGGGTAGCCTCGAGGAGTTAAGTGATGCAGAAGCCCGTGACAATTTTGACGTCAATGTATTTGGTTCTCTGAATGTAATTCGTCAGGTAATGCCTTATCTGAGAGAACAAAAGTCAGGACATATATTCAATATATCATCTGTTGGGGGATTCACCGGAAACTTTGGCGGTTGGGGTATTTATTGTGCTACTAAATTTGCTGTAGTAGGATTTTCAGAGTCGCTGGCAGCCGAAGTAAAAGAATTTGGTGTACATGTTACTGCCGTAATGCCAGGCTATTTCCGAACAGATTTCCTGACAGCCGGATCGATGGGCCTTCCCAAACAACAGATTGATGCCTACACACAAGTACGCGAATCTCAGGCATTCCATCAGCATAACATGAATGGCAATCAGATGGGAGATCCGGAAAAGGCAGGACAGGCATTAATTGAGGTTGCCTCTGCTGAAAATCCACCTCTGCATCTGTTCTTAGGAGAGGATGCCTATAACATGGCTTACCAGAAGATGGACGCTGTAAAGAAAGATGTAGAAGCCTGGAAAACACTGACTATCAGTACAGGTCTTGTTCAGGCCTCTGCTTCAGCAACAGTATAACTACTAATAATATATACACTCACCAAAAGTCTGGCAGATAGTAAATGTATTCTGTCTGCCAGATACAAATATAACTTTGTGAATAACTATGAACAACAACAAATCATACATTGGCATGTGGGTAACCGGAGACGGGTATATCCGCCAGGAATTATTACCCAATGGGCGTTATGATGAAGCCCGTGGAAAACGGCAAAGCGCCTACACAGGCAGTTACACCATTGAAGGAGATCATATTGAATACATTGATGATACCGGATTTACAGCCTCTGGAGACTTTAAAGATGACGTTCTCTATCATGGTGGGTATATTTTTTATCGGGAAAAATAAGTAAGTAGCATAGATTATATGGTGACATATAATCTATTTGCTAATTTTATAGAAACCATTTTCAGCTGTATAACCTTATAGAATCAACTAGCTGGATTATTGTACATGATGAAGTTGTTTAGGATAATCTTATAAGGCTTCAAAGGCAGATTAAATACAAGTTGTATAAGAACTAAAAATACCTGTGCTGCGCCTTCTTCCCATCGTTGGTGTTATCACCAACGAGTTGTTTCCTATCGTTCAGGTTGGTGATAACACCAATCTGGGGATTGAAATTAAGGCATGCTACAAAATCTGCTCGTTGAGCTGGTTTAAAACTTATCCTAAACAATTTCAATAAAATTTGTTTTATATGATTGAGACCCTGGAAAATTTTTATCAGCAGAAGTTTAACTGGATGCCTGACAATTTAAAACAGGACATTGGACATTTCAATGTATTCAGGCTGGAAGATTGTCTGGGACATGGAAGTACGCCAGTCAAGTATAGCAGAAGGGATTTTTATAAGGTTAGTTTAATCAGAGGAAAAAACAGATACCACTATGCTGATAAAAGTATTGAAATCGCAGGATCTACTCTGATTTTTTTTAATCCCAGTGTGCCCTATACATGGGAGTCTCTGTCAGATGATAAAACAGGATTCTTCTGTATCTTTAAAGAGTCGTTCTTTACAGAAAAGATGCGAGGCAATATCAATGAGTTGCCTATGTTTATGCCAGGTGGAAAGCCCGCTTATCTATTAAACAAGACTCATGATAAACGGGTTAGTCAGATTTTTACCAAAATGCTGGATGAAATAGATTCAGAATATCGGTTTAAATATGACCTGTTACGTAATTATGTAACCGAACTGATTCACTATGCGCTAAAGATGGAGCCATCAGAGACACTGTATCAGCATCCTGATGCCAATACGCGTATTACGGCTATCTTTACAGAGTTGCTGGAGCGACAGTTCCCGATTGAGTCCCCTTCTCAACGGCTTTCGTTACGGTCGGCTACGGATTATGCCGAGCAGTTATCAGTACATGTAAATCATTTGAACCGGGCCATCCGATTGACTACCGGAAGAACGACGACCGAACACATTGCCGAGCGGATTGTGAGTGAAGCAAAGGTATTGCTGAAACACACAGATTGGAACGTGGCTGAGATTAGTTACTGCTTAGGGTTTGAGGAGGCCGCCCATTTCAACAACTACTTTAAGAAACATACGCAGCTAAATCCTACTTCTTTCAGGGCAATTTGATGATATTATTAAGACTACATGATAGAAAAGTAAAGTGAAAACGTCTTATTTTATATAAAAGCTAAAAGTACTTAGTAATCCAGTCATGGTCGGAAGAAATATCTTCCGACTTTTTTATTTATTGGCAACAAAATACAAGAGTGATAGAATATGGCTAACTTACTTATATAGAGTATGTTCATCAAAGTAAGGCTTTATCTGTATG
>NZ_JASJOR010000072.1:0-3713 GCF_030068545.1 Xanthocytophaga flava
GACCACTACTTCGCCAGGCTTCTACCAGCGACAGCATTTTTTCTCGTTTGGCTTCTAAACTATTCATGTTTCAAAGCTAAAACCTATTTTACCGCATTTCAATATGTACTTGGTCGGGCGCATACCTTGGTAGAGCCTTCGGGCAATACGGCGATGATGGCTGTCAGTGAGTCTACTTCGGCCTGGGCAGAGGCAAGGGTAGCTTCGATGTCACTTGCCCGGTCGGATGCGTTGTCACGGCTACGGGTTAGCGAGATTTGTTTGTACTCCAGTTCCCCTTTCAGGTCGCTCAGATCGTCGAGTACTTTGTCACAGTCTGCTTTGGATGTCAATAAGGTTAGCGTTAATGCCATAATTGTATAAGTAGTTGAATAGTGAAACAAGATCACCAGTCAGTGTCCGGACTACTTGCTGATTGACACTACAAATATCGGCATTAAATACATACGTTTTAGAGCGTAGTTTTGATTATCAGAACTACGCTCTAAATACATGGTTGACTTACTTTTGGTTGGGTTTGGTTACTGGAGGTGGGTTTGTGGACTTTGAATTAAGATGAGTAACCATTCAAGGAAGGGTTGTTGTATTATCAATACTATATCACATATTCTACATTTGCTTGTGCCTGTTCATCAATTAACCTAAATAACTCAACAAAATGCCTAAAGATCTGTGGATCTGTAATTTTAACTACTTTTCTTACAAATTCTTTCTTTTTACTCTCTTTGACTTTATATATATCTGGTATAGGTGTTTCTTGTAAAGCATCATTTTCCCTAAGAAAGCTATTGTCAAAATAATGTTCAATTTCAAAGAAGTTAAAAGATTGATCCTTTTGTAAATAATTACTTCGTTCTTCTGGTACAGGAAGACAGATCGCAAATATATTTGCCTCTTTATGCTTTTTAAGTAGATCTGTTTTTATTAATAGAAATGTTTCATTCTTCAGACCTCTAAAATTTTGTAAGCCTGCAGAATCATGATCGAAAATGCCTATTAGAATTTGGTCTGAATCGACAAGAGGTTTTGCATGAGTTAGACATTGATTTACGGCTTGGGCTCCGCCAGAATCATTACCTGCTACACTAATTTCCCAATATGGACTCATTCCATCTGTTAAAACTAGAAATGCATGTTCTAGTAGTTCTGCATCTGTTTTACCTTCTGTAACAAGTTTTACTCTCTTTTCTAATCTAATAGTGTCAAAAGAAGTAAAGCGTAGTCTAGAAACAGATTGTTCTGTAATAAATTTTAGGGACTTTGATAACTTTCTGATGCTCTTTTTTATTTCTTTCTTTAATTCCTTGTAAGTATCAGGCTTATACATTTCAATCACAACTTCTGTCATAAGAGACAGGGTTGGATCATTTAACAGGTTAGTATCATCGATTAAACGCTCCAATGTATTATTTACTTGAATCCTTTTCGATTCTAGCACTAAGGCAAGATTTAATGCCCTAAAGCCTTGTGTTGTTTTTCCATCTAGTTTATATTGTGTGGTAACTTCTTCAAAAGCAAGTTGGAGTGGTGTTTTTAGTGTTATAGAATTGAAATTCTCATAGAAATAAATAATATTGATTGCCCATAAAACTGGCATTTTGAAGCTCTTAAAAAGAAATACATCATCTGCCGCTAACTTAGATTGAAGTTCATGTAACTGAATTATTAAGTCTAAAGTTTTATGTATAACTCTTTTTCGGATTTGGTTATCTGTTAAGTATAATGCTTGTAAAATATAACCAGAACCCATTATGGCAGAAAGTATATCAGACAATCTATTTGCACTCCCTATTTTAGTTTGAATCTTCTCTAAAAATTCAGGCATATCTTTAGATTTTCCGGCATAAAACATTGCAGCATTTTGCCAGTTATTTTCAAAAAAATTTTTGATTAGGTCATCTTCTTTAATTCGTTTATGTTTGAATATCTCAAGTGCCGCATAATATTCCATGAAAGCATCATGACTAAACTGTATATATCTATTATCTTTTAGTATTAATACACCTGTATTGGAAATAAGAAAGTCAAGGATCTCTTTAATTCCTCCATTTTTGACAGGCATGGTTCGCTCATTAAATATATGCTCGAAATATTCTATAAATTCCTCCTTGGTCATTGGTTCATGTTGTTTACGTTCCAATATGGCCAAAGCATACATTGATAGAAGTCTTTCTTGAAAAGTCTTATCGATAAATTCAATGCGGCTTGAAACTGTAGCTTTACCAATAATCAATGAATTAAAACCATCGAAAACATCTGTAATTGTAGCTGGGATCTCTAGACTATTTTCTTCAAAAAGGATAGATATTAATGAAAGCGATAAGGGTGTAATGGGTAGCTTCTCAAGTATACGATTATCCTTTAGTGCATCTAATAATTGTTCAGCTTTATTAGAGTTTGAAGCAAAAAATCTCAGAACAAATTGTTTAATTTGTTCTGAGTTAAATCTGTCAATATGATAATCGGAACTTTCTTTGAAACTTTCTGTAGACTGTAGTTTTTCTGAATTACGAGAGCCTATAATAAAATTGATCTTAAATTTACTCCTCAGATGATTTAACTCCTGTATTATCGAAATTTGGTTACTATCTTCTAATTCATCAATTGTATCGATAAGTAAAAGCAAATTGTAATTCTTAAAAAACTCTTCATCTATATTGTTGAAGAATGATGATAATTTTCGATTGATTAATGCATAGATTTGGTAATTAGACTCAAAGATTTCTATTGCTGATAAAAATATAGGGAGATTTTTTTTGTTATTATCTTTATTTAGCTCTATCTGTTGCTCTCCAAGGCGTTTGAGAATTGTTGATTTACCTGTACCAGCACCTCCACTTATTATGATTGGTTTCTCAGATGTTAATATATCTGTTATTGTAATCTTTTTTCTTATTGGAGTTTTAGTTTCCTTATCTTCTTTTATTGAATAGATGCGGGGCTCAATGAATATATCGAATAACTTGACATATTTATCATTAAATATTTGAAGCTTTTTTAACTCGTTGTCTTTTCGAATGCTTTCTTTATAGTATTTCTCATAGTCAAGTAAATTGACATCATCATGAATCCAATATTCTTCTTGATTCTCATCAATAAGTTTAATGATTTTGTCTCGGTCTAGATACTCAATTGTATTTTGTTGAAACAGTTGATTTAATTGCTTTTTAGAATTTTCTGATATATGATTTGGGGATACTATGAAAATAGTTTTTAAACTGTTCTCTGCGATGATTTTTGATAAAGTCTCATAAACGTTATCCTGATTAAGATTTTTGCCACTAAGACGTTCTTCTAGGAAGTAGAATCCATGTCTTTCATTACTTAAAGGAGTTTGAAAGGTAGCTACCACTAATTTATCTAAATGGATCAAATCTTTATAACTTAACTTAACTATTAAGTTTGAGACTACTTCAATTAGTGAAAGTTGATCAAGACTTTCTATTTTGTATATTTTTTTTTGAGTTTTATCCATTTTTTATCTAAAAGAAGGGCTTATTTAGACAGAAATAAAAGATTGTTTTTAAAAGTATGAAATTTGCATCATTTTTATGGGAAATATTGTTTGATATTGTGTAATTTAATATTGAAGTTGTTTAGTATTTATTAAGAGGTTGGATTTTACGTAAAAAACGAATAGAGAAAGCCATATAGAGAAATGCAGTCCAGTTAGGCGCCTTCTTCTCAAACCGAATTAATAAGACTTTGAAACT
>NZ_JASJOR010000073.1:0-2023 GCF_030068545.1 Xanthocytophaga flava
GGATTAGGCGCTAAATCAAGCAAGGGTGGTATTTCAACGTTGACTCCCCGATGCCTGGCGACACCGGTTCGCAGTCTCCCACCTATCCTACACATGCTTGACCCAGCACCCACGTTAAGCTATAGTAAAGGTGCACGGGGTCTTTCCGTCCCGTTGCGGGTAAGCGGCATCTTCACCGCTACTACAATTTCACCGAGCTCACGGCCGAGACAGTGCCCAGATCGTTACACCATTCGTGCAGGTCGGAACTTACCCGACAAGGAATTTCGCTACCTTAGGACCGTTATAGTTACGGCCGCCGTTTACTGGGGCTTCGATTCAATGCGTTGCCTTGCGACTAACATCCCCTCTTAACCTTCCAGCACCGGGCAGGTGTCAGGCCTTATACGTCAACTTTCGTTTTGGCAAAGCCCTGTGTTTTTGTTAAACAGTCGCCTGGGCCATTTCTCTGCGACCACATTGCTGTGGTTCCCCTTTTCCCGAAGTTACAGGGTTAATTTGCCGAGTTCCTTAGCCGTGACTCACTCGAGCACCTGAGTATATTCTACCCGACTACCTGTGTCGGTTTACGGTACGGGTCAGTAAACAATTGCTTCCCAAGCTTTTCTTGGAAGTGGCTTCTTAGCATTATCACCGGGTCCGAAGACGTAGTGTACTATCATGAGCTTTCACTCACTTTAACGGACAATTCCGTCTGTCCGCAGCTAACGCGCCCCTCCGTCACTTGATGGCTCATTTACTAAGTACTGGAATATTAACCAGTTGTCCATCAGGGAGTCGCCTTCGCTAACCCCTTAGGCCCCGACTAACCCTGATCCGATTAACGTTGATCAGGAAACCTTAGTCTTACGGTGAGCAGGTTTCTCGCCTGCTTTATCGTTACTTATGCCTACATTTGCTTTTCTTCAAGCTCCACCATGACTTACATCACAGCTTCTGCGCCGGAAGAATGCTCCCCTACCACGTGGTCCTTCTCAGGATCACATTCATCGCTTCGGTACAAAACTTGATGCCCGTTTATTATCGATGCCCCATCCGCTCGACCAGTGAGCTGTTACGCACTCTTTAAATGAATTGCTGCTTCCAAGCAAACATCCTGGCTGTCAATGCAGATAGACTTCCTTTGTTCAACTTAGTCCTGATTTAGGGACCTTAGCGGATGATCTGGGTTCTTTCCCTCTCGGACTGGGACCTTAGCACCCCAGCCCTCACTCCCTTGTTAATTACACCGCATTCGGAGTTGGGCAGAATTTGGTAGGATGTGACTCCCCCTAGTTCTATCCGTCGCTCTACCTCGGTATAACATCACAAGAGGCTGCCCCTAAAGGCATTTCGGGGAGTACGAGCTATTTCTCAGTTTGATTGGCCTTTCACCCCTACCCACAAGTCATCCAAAAACTTTTCAACGTTTACTGGTTCGGTCCTCCACTACCTGTTACGGTACCTTCAACCTGCTCATGGGTAGATCACAAAGTTTCGCGTCTACTCCTACTGACTAAGCGCCCTGTTCAGACTCGCTTTCGCTTCGGCTGCATGTGTTAACACATTTAACCTTGCCAGTAAGAGTAACTCGTAGGCTCATTATGCAAAAGGCACGCCGTCACCCCACCAAAGGGCTCCGACCGCTTGTAAGCGCATGGTTTCAGGTTCTTTTCACTCCGTTACGCACGGTTCTTTTCACCTTTCCCTCACGGTACTGATTCACTATCGGTCTCTTGGTCGTATTTAGCCTTACCGGATGGTGCCGGCCAATTCAACCGGGGCTTCTCCAACCCCGGCTTACTCAGGATACACTCACATTAATTACCTTTGCAAGTACGGGACTATCACCCTCTCTGGTCTGATTTTCCAATCATGTTCTTCTTCCGGTAACTAACTAAAAGAATGTCCTATAACCCCGCTATTGCCGTAACAATAACGGTTTGGGCTTATCCGTGTTCGCTCGCCACTACTTACGGAATCACTGTTGTTTTCTCTTCCTCCGGGTACTTAGATGTTTCAGTTCTCCGGGTTTGCTCACCTT
>NZ_JASJOR010000074.1:0-1824 GCF_030068545.1 Xanthocytophaga flava
TGAAGATTGGTCAGGGCAGTGATGGATATAGTTTTGCCTTGTATCCCAATCCATCGGATGGTCAGAGTTTATATTTGCAGACAGACTATAGTGGAAAGGCAATGTTGAATCTGTATACGATTCAGGGAGTGTGTGTGAAGAGTATCGAGTTGGAAGTAGGTAGCGGAGAGACTTTGTTGCCAGTAAGCGGCTTGTCGTCAGGAGCTTATGTAATGCGGATCACTACTGATAAACAAGTTTCACATCAGAAACTCATTATCAGGTAAGAAAATAGTGATTTCTTCTCTATTTCGATAAACACTATAGTATGCCTCCTGCATAAAGTGAGAAACAGAGTAATTAGTGCAAAGAAGTGTATGTTTGTTATAGTTTCATATTAGTTAGAATTGTATTATAATCTGAAAATACATATAAGATTTCAGATTATATCAATGCAAGGAATAATCAATCAATTACTATACTTACTTATCCAAAAAGATAAATGTTTTTAATCTTCTTTTTGGGTAAGTACTAGTTTGACACTGAGTAAAATTATTAGGTTTCAAGAGAATGTATTCAATTCTGACATATGTAAGTTAAGGTATGGGTGTAGTACAATTGTAGAGTCGAATTTTGTGTAGAATTGCTGCGGAAAAATACTATCAAATGATATGCAGCATTTTTTTACAAGATTTTCATTGGCATATACACAGAAAGTTATATTGTTGCTTTTCTGTATAACGATTGGGGTAAAGATTCAGGCTCAGAATCTGGTTACAAATGGAAATTTTTCTAATGGAAATACCGGGTTTACTTCAGAATATACATATGTTGCTCCTTTAAATAATACAATTCTATATCCTGAAGGTCTCTATACATTAACATCAAATCCGGTCTCGGTTCACAACCTTTTTTGCAGTGCAGCATCAATTTCTTCTACATCAGGAAGTAATGTGCCTCCTTCAGGAGGTACTATGTTGGTTGGAAATGGATATGACGGAGCTTCCAAAAAACTATGGGCACAAACGGTTACGCTTACCCCCAATACTAACTATACCTTTACCTTTTATGCTGTTGCCTTAACTGACTATACTACCTTATCATTCGGATTGTATGGTAACTGTACACGTTTAGGACAAGATATTAAAGCAACTGCAACTTGTGGATGGAAGAAATATACGATGACCTTTAATAGTGGAGTCTTAACTTCACTCGAACTATCAATCCGAAATATAAGTCTTGTTACCTCAGGTAATGATATTGGGATAGATGATATTAGTTTGGTAAAGGATAATCCTGCTATTAACTATGCTACCATCAGTGATGACTTTGTGTGGCAAGGCTATACCACAGACTGGACCAAAGCTGATAACTGGGGATCGTGTACAGTACCTACCTGCTCAGATGATGTAGTTATTCCGACTGGTCTGACCAACTATCCTGTACTGGCTTCCAATACCACTGGAGCTGTACGTTCTATGACTATTCAATCAGGTGCTACCGTCACATTAAATAGCAGCAGTGAACTACAGGTGTGTGGTAATTTATTAAACAGTGGCACAATCTCTGCCAGTTCTACCGCTACCATTACCCTGATGGGGACTACCAATCAAGCCATCTCGGGCAGTAGCTCTACGAGTCCGTATGTGAACCTGAAAATTAATAAAAACTCAGGCTATGTGATTCCTTCCAATACGATCTATATTTCCAATACATTGAATCTGACCAAGGGAATTATCACAACCAATGGTTATGAGATGTATGTACTGAATGGGACAACAAGTGCAATTACTAACTTTTCATCTGCTTCTTATGTAGATGGAAATCTGAGAAGAGCTATCGGTT
>NZ_JASJOR010000075.1:0-1767 GCF_030068545.1 Xanthocytophaga flava
TAGGACTTAAGCGATTAACGTTGGATTTTATTGATTTCTTTAGTGAATGCATTCAATCTTTTATCAGATGGATACGGATTCAATTTGCTTATCATCAATCTTTTATAAATTTCCTCGGGTAGAGTAGGCTTATTGATTTACAGTACAAAGTAGAAGAGAAAAAATTGACAAAAAAAGAGCAAAAATAGACGATGAAAGAAAAAAAATGATTTTATCTATTGAAAACACAGTTACAAATTTGTCATTTGTGAATGCATTTGATAGCCAGTATATTATAATGGCTAAAGGTTTTACTATTTAGATAGTAATCAATACTATGAATTACTTGATTTAGGCTAATAGAGATTAAATACATTTGTAATTGAAATTTATTTTGCAAAAACAGGGGTTAAATACACTTATTTGTATATTTTGAATAACATGTAATATTTATAGTGAATTTGTCTCAATTAACTCTTTCTTTTTTCTACTTATATGACTTATTATTACATGTACAAATTTTAATTTATGGACGCTTTCCGAATCATCTATGTAACGGTATAATAGGTTAATCCTGTTATAAGCAGATAGCTGATGATTGATTTATGACATTCATTACCAACAAACATTTTTATACTTTAAGCCAACTAGTGCGTCTTTGTTAAAAAGTGTATGGTTTAAGTAGAAGTATGAAGTTGTTGAAAAAGGAAGAAAGATCGAGTCTTATAAGTAGTCAGATAGAAAATCTGGAGGATAGATGCTCCCGTAATTTTATTTCCAAAGTGATGAATAAATAGAGAACTAATCTTATCAGATCCTTTGATACTGGGTTAACACTCGATTTTACTGTCTAGGCAAGCCGATAGACAACGCAGCATCTCAGCTCTGATTTATTCAGTCGATTATCAGAGCTGAGATGCTGCGTTGTTTCCTTGACGAATGCTTGAATACAAATTGGCTTCTCTCTTTGCCGTTTGCAGCCGAAAAGGTTGAGTCCTGCGGCTGAAATACAATCACTTCCGATCTCACAGCTCACTGAAAGGGCTCATACATTGCTAGATGGAGGCGAAATTTCAGGTGTCAAGTACCACCGATTTTTCTAGTGGCTCCGCTGTGATTTCCCCGGTCCTAAAGTATGCGCCCGACGAACTACATATTGTTGGAGAGGATAATTTTCTTAAAGTTTTGTGGGAACAGGTCAATGAGATTTTTGTGATTAATCGAAGAGATATTTTCCAGGGTATATTTTAACCATACAAAAGGATTGACATCTTCTTTCTTGCAGATGGCAAAAAAGGAATAAATCATCGCTGCTCGTTGAGCTGCTTGATGAGTGCCCGCAAATAGGTAATTCTTTCTTCCCAAAGCGATGGGCCTGATCGCATTTTCGACCAGATTATTGTCTATCTGTAATGAGCCATCATACAAGTATGCACTCAACGCATCCCAACGAGTATACGCATAGGCCATCGCCTTGCCGATTTGACTTTTGGGCAGCGTAGATTGGATTTGCTCGAAGATCCATTGACCTAACTCATTGAGCACAGGTAAGGATTGTTCCAACCGCACTTGCTTAATTTGTTCTAAGTTCAGTTTTTGTTCTTTACACTTTGTCGGCTCCCCCGTTTTCAAACAGGTTTGAGATAGAAAATTTGAATTACTGACGTCCACCCAAATTTAAGACCGGTCAGAAGTGGAAAAATCGGCGGTGTTGAATAGTTGCGATTGCTCGTCCATCTGGCAAGGTGTGAGTCCTTTCAATGAGCTGTGAGGCCGGAACTGGTTGTA
>NZ_JASJOR010000076.1:0-1601 GCF_030068545.1 Xanthocytophaga flava
TTTGTCTAAAATTTTAATAACTTGCTCACTGATGATTGTTTTCATCCTCAAAGGTTGGTTTGGTGGCTTGGTCGCTCCAAATTTCAACCTTTTTGTTTTCTATTGCTACTTTTCCTCGGGTAGAGTAAACATAAAGAATATGCGTTCACTGATCGACATTGTAAAATACATGAATGTATGATCTATCTAAAAATAGATTTATAAAAAAGCACAGCTATAGATAATTTTGTAAAAAAGTATCCTATTCATTCCAACTATCCATGATTAAACTTTTACCATATTGTATTCTGTTTTTATTTTTACAATCTATTACCTATGGTCAAGTATCGGTTGGTTTCCAAAAATCATTTTTTCTTGGAAAAGAGAAAAAAAATAATCTTACAGAAGAAGAGTTAAAGGCCATAAGATCTTCCACACTGATCTTTTTTTACAAATCAGCTGATGAGAGTATTCTACCCCAGTTAGAAAAAGCCCTAAAATCTTCATGGAATGTTACTCCGTTGAAATTAGTTCCTTTTTCGCAAATAGAGAAGTATTTGAATGAGCCTAACTACTCATACGCAACTCTTACTACATTTATCGATGGGAGTAGCACTATTTCAGGTGGACAAAAAATGCCTGTGTGGTATTTATTTCTGGATTTCTGGATAAATAAATCAGAGGAAAAAATACCTAGAAAAAGTTTTGCCTGGGTGTGTTTATCTACAGGGGGTACTATGCCGTATGCTCCCATTTATGGTTTTCCTCTTACAGCTAGTTTTGGCTCTTATGCAACTAAGGCTGGCTCTTATAATGTTTTAGGAAATGAGGTAATTGATTTATCTTATAAAATAAAGGCTAATAAGGAACTGATTAAGGAGAAGAAAATACCCGCAACAGACAACTACTTTGACTATTTGTATAATCATGGCTCTTTTCATAACTGGACTCTACCAGATCTGAAAGCCTATTTTTCTGTTGTGAATAATCATGTACAAAATGGTACAACACGAGCGTTTCGTCAGGAAGATATGGATGTGAGTGAGTTATCCAAACTCAAAAAGGATACATTGTTTATTCCAGAGTATGCTCTTTTGGTACCTGATAAGCCCAAAAAAGATACGATGATATATAAACAAGTATCTGAAAATGAAATAAAAAAAATACTTGCAGCCTATCCCTATCCATATCAAATTGTAAGTGAGGATATATTGGTAAAAAAAATTATGGACCCAGCCAAGTCTATTTATTATCTCTCTCATATTGTAACTAGTGCTAAAATTGTAGCAATAATCAACAGCCAAAGTGGGAAAATTATTTATACAGATTTTCGCTTCCTTATGGGAAATGAGTGCATTAGAACAACAGACATGACTCTTTTAAAAGAAGCAATCGAGAAAGGTCATAAATAATAACAATACAATGAAGCAGGTAAAGGCTTCATCTGTAATGCACCTGTTCCCACAATTCCTGATATTAAAAAGTGGTAATGAATGCAGTGGTGGTCGGAAGAAATTCCGACCCCTTACGTTTTAAAGACTTTGTTGGGATCTCCACCCGCCAGTGTGATCATGATAGTGGTTATAAGTTCTCTGAGTTGTAAGACAACTCTTCTTTTTGCC
>NZ_JASJOR010000077.1:0-1483 GCF_030068545.1 Xanthocytophaga flava
TGTAGTTGCTATCTTTAAGTGGACATCAAGTTAAGATCAATTGCTATCTTTATTATATAGTTGAACTTAATCTGTAAGCAAGATGAGTAGCACACGAAAACTCTATGACAGAGCCTTTAAAGTAATGGCAGTCGAACTATGTTTGAATGGGCAAGCCTCCCAACAAGTAGCTGACGATTTAGGCATTCGGGTACAAATGCTTAATCGGTGGAAAAAAGAATATCTGCAAAACAAAGAAAACAGCTTTTCAGGACAAGGCAATCTCTCTGCCGAACAGGCAGAAATCTATCGACTGAAAAAACTGCTGCGCCAGGCAGAAATGGAAAGGGACATCTTAAAAAAGGCAGTCAGCATCTTTTCCAAAGAAAATGGCAACTCTTCCAATTCATAAACAAACACTGCTCTGAATTTGCCATTGAAAAGATGTGTACCCTTTTAGGTGTAAGTCGGAGCGGATATTATCGGTGGGTGAAACAGTGGTCTACACATACTGTTTGCAAACGTAAACAAGCCAATGAGCACTTGCTCGAACAGATTAAACGTGTACACAAAGAAAGTAAATCCTGTTACGGTAGTCCACGTATCAGCACCCAACTAAAAAAAGAAGGTTTTTCCTGTTCGCGTCCTCGTGTAGCTCGCTTAATGAAACAAGCCCAGCTAAAAGGCTTGCCTGCCAAAGGATTTAAAGTGTGTACTACTGATTCTGATCATACTTATCCACGAGCCGCTAATCTGTTAAATCGTCAGTTTACGGTAGAAAAACTCAATCAGGTATGGGTCAGTGATCTTACTTATATTCGCACCAAAGAAGGGTGGTTGTATTTAACCATCATTCTCGATTTAGCAGATAGAAAAGTGGTCGGTTGGTCTGTAAGTGAGAGTTTACAGACAGAATCTACGCTGATTACTGCCTGGCGAATGGCCATTACACAACAGAGTATAAAAACGGATCACTCCCTGATTTTTCATTCCGATCAAGGAGTACAATACGCTTGTGATCTATTTCAGAGCGAACTAAGCGCTTTTCCTCATATACAACAAAGTATGAGTCGAAAGGGTAATTGTTGGGACAATGCAGTCGCAGAAAGCTTTTTTAAGACCCTGAAAACCGAATGGATCTATCGGTTAGGTCTTCAAAGTAAAGCACAAACCAGACGAGAGATTTTTACTTTTATCGAAATCTGGTATAACCGCAAACGCATTCATACAGCGTTAGGGAATCTAACTCCGTCCGAAAAGGAAGAGCAACTTTGTCAAAGCCAACAAGAAGAGAAACAACAGGAAAAACATCTCTCAACAGCAGCCTAACAAACATACATGCTCATATACGCTTGATGATTCATTAATTTTCTTTACTTATTCTTTTTTTGGCAAGTCCCTACACACTGCCTGAGGGGCTTGCCAAAAAAAGAATGGGCTATTGGGTGTTTCTGGCAATTAGACCTGAACTTATATTTTTGTTCACTTTTTTCTTGCATGTTCA
>NZ_JASJOR010000078.1:0-1457 GCF_030068545.1 Xanthocytophaga flava
CAGTGGTGGTCGGAAGAAATTCCGACCCCTTACGTTTTAAAGACTTTGTTGGGATCTCCACCCGCCAGTGTGATCATGATAGTGGTTATAAGTTCTCTGAGTTGTAAGACAACTCTTCTTTTTGCCGTTTTATAGCCCAGATTGTTGGCTTTTTTATAGAGTAGCACAAGCATTGCCACTATTAAACTCATGTAAATGATGACTTGTATGCCATTTTTACTCAGCGATACCAGATGATTTACATTCAGTTCCTGTTTGATAAATCTGAAAAATACTTCGATATCCCATCTACGTCGATAAGAATCCGCTACTTGTTTGGCTGTAAGATCCAACACATTGGTAATGAACCAAAACTGTTTTTCCGCATCGGATTTGTTTGCATCGGATTTGTTTGCATCGGATTTGTTTCTTACAATTACAAGCCGGAAAGGAGTTTCTACTTTTTCTTCTTTGTAGTGAATATTTCCTTGCTTATTTTTTATCGGTACACCTGTGTACAGATGAACCAGGCTATCTTCTAGTAAAATAGTCTCTCCCAGATCTAATTCCTGATTGTCCTTGAGTAAGGAGTGAATCGATTCGTATTTACGATTTTGTTTCAAACGAATTACAAATTTGATATTTCTTTCAGTAAACTCCTTGAGCGTGCGTGTAGACTGAAGTCCTCTGTCAATCAGATAGATCGTTTCTGCTTCGTTTGTTTGGGCAGTATTTTGTTGAAAGGTATTTTGTTGAAAGGTATTTTGTTCTCTTTCTTTTTGGACTTGTTTGAAAACAGCTTCAGGTAAAGCATTATCTTCAGATGAATAGATCTGAGAGGTAAAAGTTTGTACATCTGCTGGAAAGATACCATCAAAACAAATACTATATTTGATTAACTTTTTACTGTTTTTCTGATCAATTCCTTCCTTGAGTTTTGTGGCTGCCTCTGCCACAAGGGTACTATCGACCCGCATCAGATGATATTTTTCTCTTTCGCTTTGGGTATATTGTTCACTAAACCGATCATAGATATAGTCAAAGATTTCTTTGAAATAGGCAGGATCAATACTCGACAATCGGTCTGAGAGTGAGCTTCTGCGTACTGTTTCAGTAGGATCCAGATTAAAAATAGCTTTAAAACCTGAGTAATTGAAGGTATCTTCCAAGCTTCGTTGACTCAGCCTGTCATTGTCTAAAATCGCATACAGAAGAAGATAAAACATTTTCTTGCCATGCAAAACTTTGGCATAATGATCCACTTTGGTCGTGCTGGAAAGGTGAGATAATAACGCTTCGGGGATAAAGCTTAACAACTCACTGACCGATACTTTGTGGTCTTTAAAGGGTGACATACAGATAAAGCCTTACTTTGATGAACATACTCTATATAAGTAAGTTAGCCATATTCTATCACTCTTGTATTTTGTTGCCAATAAATAAAAAAGTCGGAAGATATTTCTTCCGACCATGACTGG